>JAEURR010000003.1:0-300000 GCA_016788115.1 Chthonomonas sp.
CCTGTTGCCTGCGGTGAGCTGGTTCTTCAACCCCTGAACCCGCGAGGGATATACTGGGGCCTCGCGGCCTCGTAGCTCAGTGGATAGAGCGCCTCCGTCCTAAGGAGGGCGTCGGGGGTTCGATTCCCTCCGGGGCCGCCACTATTTTGAACCACGACCCGCCCCAGTCAGAGCCGTACTTCAGGCGGTCAACCCGTGAAAACTTCAAAAACGGTCCTACGGGCGCAATACTAGAGGTGAAAGCTCCGACCGTATAGGCATGACAACAACCGAGGCCAGTCAACCTGCCAATCAATAATAGTGTAGCATTACAGGCAGTATGGTAAAACTTTCCTCGCACATGGAGGGCATCGAGCCTTCTGACATTCGCAAATGGACCTCAATCATAGAGAAAGCTCAGGGTATTAACCTGGCACAGGGGAACTGCTTCATTGAGCCCGCTCCTTACTTTGATCGCCTTGCCGATGCCGCCCGCGAAGCAATGGACACAGGAAAGTCAAAGACGTCATACAATACGTACTCTCCGACCGCGGGAGTCCCAGCACTCCGAGAAGCGATAGCAAAGAAGTCTCTAGAGTTCAACCGCGTCATGGTCGATCCTGATCCACTGAGTGGAACCCTGGTTGTCACTGCCGGAGCTACTGGTGCATTGCATTGCACTCTTCACAGCCTCATGGATCCGGGTGACGAAGTGATCCTCTTCGAGCCTTTCTATAACTACCATTTGAAAGCTGTCTTGATGCTCGGGGGAGTTCCCAAGGTCGTTCCGCTACGCCGCCCGGACTGGCACTTTGACCCAGATGAACTTCGCGCCGCAATCACGAGCCGAACAAGGGCCGTAATCGTCAACACACCAAACAACCCAACAGGAAAGATCTTTACAAACGAAGAACTGCTCGCAATTGGGAGAATTTGTCTGGAACATGACATCCCGATGATTTCAGATGAAGTCTATGAGTTCATCACATTTGACGGAAAGGAGCACGTAAGCCCGGCATCCATCGAAGAGATCGCCTCAAATGTCGTAACCATCTCCGCATTCAGTAAAACTCTCGCTATTACAGGTTGGCGCATCGGATATGCGATTGCGCCTCCCGAGATCGCTCGCCGTATCCGAATCGCGAATGAAATGAACTATGTTTGCGCACCAACTCCCTTGCAACACGCGGTTGCTGATTTGACGAATGACTGGCCGCTATTCCTAGAACTCAAGGGTCGGTTTCAATCAAAGCGCGAAATTCTCTGCAATGCACTTTCAGGCATGGGCTTCGTCCCCACTTTCCCTGACGGAGCTTACTATGTACTAACAAACTGCGAATGTCTCGGGCTGCCGAACGCTGTAGCAATCAACGAGCACTTGATCGAGACACATAAAATCGCCGGGGTACCTGGTAGCGCGTTTTTCGCAAACGACCCGAATAGTCAGTACGTAAGATTCTGCTTCGCTGTCACCGACCGCGAACTGGCATCACTGTAATGAAAAACAATGAGTAATTTTCAAGAATCCGTTAGTGAGGCGAATGGAAAGTACTTTCTTGATGACAAGAAGTTCCACATTTTTCTGTCATTCGCTGGCCCCGTAGGAACCCGAGTAGCTCAGGAACTGAAGACCTTGATCAAAGATGATGAGTATGCCGCTTACGTTTACTCGGAAGTTTCTTTTTCGACAGACCGTTCACTTGCCGATACAAACCGCGAAGCGGTCCGGGACGCAGATGTTATCATAGTGCTTCTTGATGATATCGCAGGACAATCTCCAAACGTAGCAACGGAAATTGGGTACGCACGCGCTTATCATATTCCAGTGATTCTCGTTAGGTTTAAAGTAAATGAAAAACTCGAGATGTTCGAGACTCTCGCAACTCAAGGATTTCTGGAAGTGCACAATGATTGTTCCTTGGATCAATGCAAGGCAGAACACCTGGCGCATGTATGGAAGCAGTGCTTAACGGAAATCAATCAACAGTTTGACGGAGATCATTACCGCTTAGTGTTGTCGAGGCTGCATCGTGCCGAGAGCTTACTTATTGAACACTCACTCGATACCCATACTCCAAAGTTTGTAAAACGCGCGTTCTCCCAAGCCATGTTAGACGCGATAGAAAGAGCAAGCGACTTGAAACTCCTCGGTGGCAGCAAAGTAGGGCATCACTTCGTCTCAAAGGTGTCCCATGAAGCTAGTTTCCTACGAGTGGCTTCTGCGTTCTTTTATGAGGCAGAGGCAATCTACGGTATATCTGTAGAATCCGTAAGCAGTTTCTGGACCGATGAAGAGAGCAATCAACTGACCGATGTTTATCTTAAGTTGCACAATGGCAAAGAGGCTGGACGGCTTTTCGTTTTCCAAAGCAAAGATGGACTCAGGCAACACTTAGAGCGCGGCGTTTTTAAAAGGCAACTCGACACTTTTGGACCTGGCGGAAAGGTCTTGTTGACTTCGCTAACAAAATATCGACAAGTTGTGTATGAAGCGTTATTCGACTCCGAAATAATGAGTCAACAACCAGATTTCTTGTTTGCTCTCCCTACGTTTGACATGGCGTTCGTTAAGTATTCTCAGAGCGGGAAAGAGCAGTGGTATTTAGCGATACTAACTCCGAACCGCTTCTATCACATCAAAATCCTGGGACAGAATCAAGGCTCTAATTCGAAGAAATTCGCGGGAGACCTGGCGGTCAAGATCGATCTAGTTAAAGATCTTTTCAGTACGCAGAGCACGCATGAGACAACGGGGAACGTCATAAAATTCTATGAACACGAAACGCACGACAATCTAATCAATAAAGTGTTGCCAAAAAACGTCGACCAGGATGTTCTACATATGGTACGGCTAGTATGGCCCGACGCAGATTCTTTGCTTCCTAAAGCCTTGGATTCCTTACACAAGAAGCTCGATGAACTAGTCAAGACGGGAGGCAATGATGCCCCAAAACGATATTCTCTCTGGCACGGCGCGACGGATCTAAATAAGAAACGCTTTGACCATCATACAGGTGTAAAAATAGAGTCTGAGGAAAGTAGCCCTAGGCACATACTCATTGTATTGGTTTACGATAATATAGAATTTGCGAACAAGGCATACGAATCGGACACATTCTCAGATCTTCGCGACGAGATGATACGAAATTATCTTGCAGACAGCGGATTCCAACTAAGCGGTGTTGATCTTGACGACCATTCAAGCGAAGATACAATTGTAAAGGCACTGATTCAAGCTTACGGTCAGGCAACAATGATCGCGTCGGGGCACCTTAAACGTGAAGATTTATTGTTGTACTCCGAGAGTCGGAGGCGACCCGACTCAGCAATCTTGGACAAGCTTTTGCAACCCCGCCCCTAAAATTGGTGCTCCGCTGCGTCCATATCCAAGACAAATCGATGATGCTCCTGAAGTCCAAGCGTCTCGCCTTCAATTGCCAACTCAACCCATGCTTCCAATTCAGCCGAAGTATTCAAGGATGTTCTTCCAGCTTGGTCCCACTTAGAGGTCAGTCCTTCCCACTTCTTTAGGTATTCGACGTTCCGGACGATGTTTGCTTTTGCTCCCGTGGCATTGAGCCGCATCCTCATCAACCCGCTCCATGCCAAGCCAAACATCGCGATCTTCTTTAGGACCTCCCCTGAATGCTCTTTGAGTCCTGCTATGCTCGTGCTTGTTAAATACGTGCCCGATACCTCCCACAGTTCTGGCTTCCAAGAGCAAATGAGAGCAAGAACTCCGAAGCCTAGTGATCCAAAAAAAATGACTTTGCCGTAAGCGGTACGAACTGCTACCCGTCTTTGAGCTTCTTCGAGTCCGTTATTCAAGTAAGCAATCTGAACAGTAGGGCGGTGTTCGTAATAGAACTGCGCTGCCTGCAAGAATTCGGGAGTTGCACTTAGTCTGCCACGGTTCCGCTCAAGCTCCGACTTCAGTGCATGCAGCCCAACGGCATGGTCAAAAATTTTCGGGTTTGTCCGAAATGCGTCCTTTTCCTGTGAACCGTCAACGAGAGTCACTTTGAGAGCATCCCAGTCCCGATCAAGGTCCGAGACTTCTACGAGCGCGGCCCTACCCAGCATCCAACGAGCGGTCTGTACACCGAGCCAAGCCCGAGTAATCTCGGTGCTGATTCGCACTCTAATCCAATCGTCCTTAAACGGCCGAAGTCGTCGAATGAGAATGTACCCAAGCGAAAGGACACCAATGCCGAGCCAAAGACTGATCAAGAATGAAATTGATAGAATGACAATTGCGGCGTAAAAAAACCAGGACGCATCGCGCTGGTGCTTACGTTTTAGCTCATTTGCCTGACGGTCCCACAAGAAAAATTCTGTCCTGGCAGGTAGCGTCTGCTCCTTCAACTTCTTCAAAGATACGGAGTCGTAAGCAAAGACTGTGGCGGGAGACCAAACATCCCGATTCCATTTTCGCTCTCCTTCGGTCTTTGGCGAGGCCTCCTGCCAATTTTGTTCGGATGCTGCGTTCATCTCGCTTTATACTGACATGAAACGATTGTTCGGTGCAAGTTCGTATTCTATACGAACCGTACAGTCGGGCCGTTCACATATCTTGCGTGTTAATCGGCGGGCCATCATAGGCTCGGATTGAGCTGAGGCACTACCCGAACTTTGCCGCATAGATCGCCTTTCGTTTTGCGTGTCCGTATGCAAGGATTTGAATCGACATCCCGGTTAGGCTCCCAGCGACAACGCTTAGAAGTACAACAACAACCTCGGGTGCGCCGTGTTGAGAATACTCCCAGAAGGTAAGCCCACATCCCAAGCAAATCAGCAACATGCATAGCGCGCTAGCCTTCGTACGTTGCTTTTCGAGAGATCCTATTTGTTCGGATAGGACTCTGGCATTTTCCAGAGCACGATCCGCCTCCGAGAAATGGCCAAGCAGCCGAGCAGGGTCGAGTTCAGATGAACTCGCCGCTAATGCGTTCTGTGCCATTTCATGACCCGTTCTTACTGATTCGGCAACACTTTGACTCTCTTCGCGTGCCCGCTCCTTAAGTCGCTTCAATCGCGAAAAAAGAGATGCCAAGTAAACAACACTTGCCGATGAAACTGCGGTCCCAACGGAAGCGAATGCGTCTCCGACGAACATAACTGGCAAAAGTGAGCCGATTACTAGGATATACAACCCGTAGTTAGACAAAGTTCTTGCGTGCACAACGTCCGTTTGGTAGTTTTTGTTCGTGTGCCAGCAGGGAATATTTAGCCCTCTTAGACAAGCATATGCCTCTAACTCAGCTAAATGGCAATACAGCAATCGGGTTGCAATCGCGTGATAGTTGTACCACAGCAAGAAAACGATAGATAGGATCGGCAGTGTAAGGACCGCGGGAACCACTACGACCAGAGAGGTTTGTTGTGCTTTCGCAAATATACTGGTAATTAGTCCAATACCAGCCAGGCTAACAGTTGCGTACTGAGATCGTGTTGCATGAGCCAACTGAGCACGCGTATTTGCTTCTAGCCAAGCGCTTGAGATCCTTTGCCCCACGGCGGTCAAAGTCTCAGAGTTCGATGCTTCGACCCTTTCATTCGAGTGATCCATCGCTACCGCCGCCGCCTCTGCCGGTGCAGCCTGAGCTTGGGATGAGTCAAATTGTGCCTCTTCGTTTGTCATCTCCTAGTCATTCTAACCAACCCTACAGCAAGTTTGCCCAGAACTCAGTGAAGCGGGTGGTTTAGCTAAACGGGGTCTAAGGGCGACCGTTGTTTGGGTCTAACTCAATCCTCTTTTCGCGAAGTCTGCCAAGCAAATTGTTGGCTAAGCATTGCAAGACCCGCTCCAGTGTTTGGAAAGGGATGGTTCGACGGGACCAACTGGCTCCCTAGATCACACTAGAAATGTGTACGGACCTTGTCCTCATTTACGGAACCAACTGGTCAGTTTAATATGGCGGCCGCAACGGAAGACGCCGGTAGACTCAGATCAAAATTTTTCAACCGTATTTTCTTCAATCCTAAGGAGGGCGTCGGGGGTTCGATTCCATCCGGGGCCGCCAAGGGTACGCTCGGAAGGAAGGAAATGGCCGATCATCCCAAGGAAAAGGACCTTCCGAAGGCGTGGACCACGATAAGAACAACCGCTCGGTTGCACATTCTGCGCGCTCACAAGGCCCCCAAGGCCGTGGTCATCCGGCGCAAGCCCACCAAACTCTTCCACATCATTTCGTGGGGAACCCTGACGGACAGTATCGAGTACGGGTCTTGGTTCAACGGTCGCATTTATGCCGAGCGGTGTGACCTCTCTTGGGATGGTGCGTGGATGGTCTACCTGGCCCTGGGCGGAGGGGGAGAGACGTGGAACGGAATCTGCATGCCGCCACGACTAAAAACCGTCGTAGACGTTCCTAACTTGGGAACGTGGGCCGGCGGTGGATTTTTCTCGGATCCCAAGACGCTTCGGGCTAATGATATGACCAGCTACAATCGCTCGCTCAGCGAGTTCAACGGGTCGGGCAAGGTCCCATTTTCAATTGAAAGAAAGGATTCTGGTGGTGAAGTATTTCCAATTCTATTCTACAGGCTCGAGCGCGACGGGTGGAAGCGCGAGGGACCGTGCGGGAAAGAAGTCCGGATTGCTTTGAAAAAAAGCACCTATTCCACGGTCTGTCTGGACGATCCCGGATGGTCGTGGCAGCCCACTCCTCAACATCCTCGCCTTCGAATGTTCTATCGCGGCTACTTGATCGGAGGCTACACCTTCGAGTTTCAGCTCGAGGGGTCCGACCTTTTGGATCCGGAGGTGGATTGGGCTACCTGGGACTCCAAGGGAGACCTGCTCGTCGCGAGGCGAGGGGCGATCGAACGTTATTCGCTCGCAGCTATCCGTCGGGGTACGCCGGACTTCGTGATGGACTTTGAGCATCTCCAACCTCCCGAGAAGCCGCCGCAATAGACACCCAACGTGCTTGCTCGAGAGGAGGAGGGGCGATCCCTTCCGGGGCCGCCACTCTTTTGAACCTGGATTCATCTTAACTTGACGCCTGATCCCCGAATCACACTCGACACGACGATCATAAAGTCGTACAGATTTGGCGGAGGCGGAGGCTACTTCAAGTTCACCTTCAAGAACGAGATGACTTTCGCAGAGGTTTTGCGCTCCTCCTGCTCCTGTGTTTCAGACTTCTGGGTTTGTCCGGCTCTGGCACCCTCCACACGCCCCCAATAGAAGCCGTGAGGTGACTTGGCGACCGTGAACATCTCTACCCGCTGCCCCTGGTTCTTCATCCGCGTGCAAAGAGGTTCGACAAGAACGTGCGG
Source organism: Chthonomonas sp. (assembly GCA_016788115.1). NCBI lineage: Bacteria > Bacillati > Armatimonadota > Chthonomonadia > Chthonomonadales > Chthonomonadaceae > Chthonomonas > Chthonomonas sp. Next base: position 7,264 of record JAEURR010000003.1, read on the forward strand.
CACACTTTCGTCGGCGTGACTGGTGAGTAACAAGAGGGGGACTCGAATTTTGGATGACTGTTCCAATGCCGAGTGTTCGCGTAGGAAAGCTTGGGCCTTGTCCTCAGTACCTTCTCGCCTCAATATTTGCTTGTAGAGTGCTTTCCCCTGTTCGGCCAGGCTACTTCGCACATCGGGAGAAATGAGGGAGAACGGAGGCTTCAAGACATCGCCTTTCATATAGGTGACGGGATCGACCATCCACGGCGATCCTGCGGAGACACATCGGACTTCCTTGCCCATCCTGATTGCTGCTTGGAGCACCTTGTATCCGCCTTGACTTCCGCCGACCAACGCGACCCGGCTCCTGTCTACGTTGGGGAGGCCCATGCCAAACCGGATTCCCGCGATCACGTCTTCATCGCCGAGGTTCATAATGCCGTTTCGGTAGCTCACGGCGAGGATTGCCCACGGCTCTTTGTTGAAGTCGTTCACGATTGATGAAACGCGATTCGGCGCCGCCATCGTCCGCAGGTAACCGTAGGACTTCTCCGTGTTGCCCCCGTGAACGGTCACGATGAGCGGGAAGGGCCCTGCGCCCTTGGGAATCGAAAGGACGGCCTTCGTCTCTCGACCATCGATAGACTTGTAAACAAGTTCGGAAATGTCGCGTTCTATGGGACCCGAATGCAGCGAGACCAGGCACATCGCGATGAGTAGATTGCTCATGCCTTCGAAGACGGCTTTTTCCGATCAATGTTCGTTGCGACAAATTCCAGTTTCATAATGGGTCTCTCATTAGGTCTCTCTTAGCCCCTGGATTTTGGGAGACCTCCCGAGACCACTGTAGACTCAAATCAGAGGTTTTTCAACGTATTGTTCTTCAGTCCTAAGGAGGGCGTCGGGGGTTCGATTCCCCCCGAGGTTGCGTGACCCCTTGTGCCCCGCGCACCAACGAGCGCATCTAGCGGAACCAGAGCTCGCAAACGCTCACGACCGGCAGGCCCCGGTGCGAAGAGTGCCTCACAGAGTGCCAAGTGCGTTCACTTCGATGTCCAACACTCTGTGGTTCTTGTCTGACTGCGGCACAAGTTACGTCGGAGAAGTCCGTTCTGCGGCCTGACCGGCCTCTCCCATGTAGTCGGTTCCGTCGTAATCTAGCCAGTCGAGTAGAGCTTTTTTGCTACTCTTGGCTAGGCAGATGGACGTGTCTGCAGCTCCGTAGTAAATGAAGAGCGTGTCTCCATCGTCTCCAACCGTCACACCGGACGGGAAGACGACATTGGGCACATCCCCGACGGTTTCATAGGATTCCTCTGGTCCAAAGACCCAGGATTGGCTACGTCTCACGCAGATCGCCGGATTTTCGAGGTCAAACAGTGCCAGTCCGATGCGGTAGAGCGACCCAGACGCCGTGGTCCGAACGCCATGGTAAATCACGAGCCAACCCTGATCAGTTTCAACCGGAGGTGGACCGAGCCCGACTTTGTTTGCGTCCCACCACGCCCCGCGTCGGGCAGGGAGCAAGACGTCGTGTCCACCCCAGTTTCGCAAGTCTGGCGATGCAGAGAGCCACAAGTGGGCACCCAACGAAGTGGATGGGCGATGGATCAGAAGAAACTCTCCGCCAAAGCGCCTCGGAAACACGGCTGCATCTTTATCGTCAGCCTGCATCACCAGCCCGAGCCGCTCATAGGTCTCAAAGTCCTTTGTCGTGGCAAGACACACCCCCGGTCCCGTTTTTCCAAAGGCCGTGTAGGCGATCAGATACTCATCCATCTCCGGGACGTACGTAATGCGGGGATCTTCGATGCCCCAAAGCTCCTCGGGATGCTGATCTGGGTCCGATTCAAATGACGGTGCGGGTGCCACGGTCCACTGATCTACTCCGTTCGGCGATCTCGCGACATTGAGGTGGGAGATACCCCGCCGGTCTTCAACCCTGCATAGGAGCAGGGTGCTTCCATCGGCAAGTCGGGTGGCCCCGGGATTGAAGACGCTATGCGCCGGGTATGGCCAGTCGGCTGCGGTCAGGATAGGGTTGCTGCTGGACCGAACAAATAGGTTGGGATAGTGTTGGTGTTTGATAAGGTCTCTCCTGAGAATCGTTGGTTGTCGCGATCTTCGCTTGCTGTTCGAAGTTCGGTGAAGGCCGTCAAGTAGGACAAGGTGGACTCTGCGCCCTGGTTTCGGTTGACGCCGTCTCGCTGCAGCCCGTCAAAACAGCCCCCGTATTCCGGGTTCACCAGGGTCAGGCCGAGAACGTTCCGCCCCAGGAACCACTCAAAGCAGCGGGTTGCATCAGCAAGGAACTGAGGTTGTCCAGACACTCGATAGGCGGTGAGGCAAGCGGACACTGTGCTGGCCGCTTCGATGGGCTGCTGATCAAACTGAACGCTACCGAACTCCGATGGCCCCGCACCAGCGGACCCGACTGGAGCGAAATCGCCATTCTCAGTTGTTTGCCGAGCAAGCAACCATTTCAGCGATGCAAGCCCGTCGTTCAGCAACTCTTCACGGTCTAAGACATAGCCAGCCTGGATCATTGCCTGCGGGATACGAGCATTTGCGTAGGCCAAACGCGGCTCAATCCACATCCAATCACGGTGTGCGATTTGTTTAAACAAATTGTGCAAACGACCCGCCATGGACTCCAGCAAAGATCGGGCTGACTTTTCGTTTGGTTGTCCCTCTAAGAGGGCGGCCGCTCCAAGGATGAGGTAGGCCCACGTCCGAGGGCTGCGTGAATCCTGTAGCGGTTTGACGGCAGACTGAAAGAGCTTCGAAGCAAAGACAGCGCGCTCAGGGCAACGACTTCGCTTGGCTGTCTCTCCGAGCACCCACATTGTCCGCCCTTGGGAATCTTCTGATCCAGCTTCCTCAAGCCACTCACGTTGAAAGTTCATGAAGTTCCGGAACCTCCCAGTTCTCTCGTTCAAGGCATCGGCGACGAACGAGAGGAATCGCGACTGCATCTTGGCTAACTTCGCGTTGGAGCTGTCCCGAGTCTCGAGGAGCAGAGTGAAAAGGAGAGCACGCGAGTTATCGTCGACGCAATAGCCTTCTTGGCGATTCGCGATGGTAAAAGTGGCATGCTGGAGGATCCCGGTATCGTCCGTCAGCGTCTCGAAGTGGGACAAGCTGGGCTCGGTGTGCAAGTATCGTTCCTCAGGAATGGAAGGAGAGACGACAAACTTGGGTGTAAACTCCTGAGTGGCTCGGTTCAACGATTCGACATAGAGCTTTCCCACTAGATCCCAGTACATTCGAGATCCATACTCTCGGGCCCGGAAGCTCATTTCAAATTGGTCCGCATCGTGCGAGCAACTCGTCAACACGGCGTCGGCGATCGCACCGGGGTTTCGGAACGGCACGATGACGCCTCTGCCTTCTGCTAACACCTCTTTGGCGTACTCGTAAGGAGTCGAAATCACCACTTTTCCAGCACCCATCGAATAGGCAAGCGTCCCCGAAGTGATTTGCATTGGATTGTGGTAGGGCGTGATATAGAAATCGGTCGCCGATAGATACTCAACCAGCCGCTCGATCGAAACGAACTCGTCGACAAACTCGACGTGGTTCGACACTTCGAGTTCATTCGCGAGCTCAACAAGGCCTTGACGATACTTTTCACCCATGGTCGCCTTGATATGGGGATGAGTCGCTCCTACAACTAGATACTTGGTGTCCGGATGTTCGGAAGACAATCGCGGGAGAGCGCGAATCACGTCTTCAATCCCCTTGTCTGGAGACAACAGGCCAAACGTCAAAAGAATCGGGCCTTTACCGCCGAGCTTGGCTCTTAGTGCCCGTCCCGCAGTCGGTGAGATTTTCGGGATTCCGTGGGGTATGTAGTCTACTTTCTTCAGGTCGATACCGTGAACCTCCGATAGCAAATCGCGGGCAGTATGGCTCATGACGACAAGCCGGTCCGAAAGCTCAATAATCTCGTCGAGGACCGCCCTTTGGTCATCAGTTGGGTGTCGCAGGATTGTGTGGAGCGTGGTGACAACAGGTATGTCCACTTTCTTCAGTAAGTCGAGAAGATAGGCGCCGCATTGGCCACCAAAAATGCCGTACTCGTGTTGGATAGACAACACATCAAAGTGTGAATGGTTAAGAGTTTCGGCGGCTAGGGAGTAAGCTCTGCGGTCTGCGACTGGGATGTGGGCAACCACTCCTGGCGGATAATCGTATGCCTCATCCGACATCGCCATCACGTCGACTTGTACTTTCGGAGCCGCTTGCCTGATCGCAGCCGCAAGGTCTGTTGTGAAGGTGGCGATGCCACATCGTCTTGGCTCGTGGGTCCCGAGGATGGCCACACGGGCAAAATGATTGAGAGGAATTGGGGGGTCCATACTGCAGGGTACTCGGATCTGTCCCCTCGTGTTACAAGATGCTCCAAGTTAAACATTTGTTTGGAGAACGGTAAGTTCTCCCAGTGGGTCATCCAAAAACTCCCACCAAGTGGCCTCTTTGCAAGCGTACTTTCACGAGCTGACAAACTGGCCACTGCCCTCCTCCCCCACCTCCGATCGGATGGTCTCGCATAGTTCTTTGGCGGTCAAATCAACGGGTCTCGGCATGGAGAGGCGAGCTCTTGCCTCTCCTCTGCAGCGGGAGACAGCCTGGCTGACGGTGTCTCGAAACGTCGATTCGTGAATCAGCGCCCGGTGCTTTGGCAGTGGGGACCCCGGCATTTCAGACCGTCCGGGCACGTCGCGTCACGACCGGTGCGTCGACGGCATCTCACCCGTGGATTTCTTCCGAGTCGAACTCGGGGCGGTTTAGGCCTCCTCCCGGCTGTTCCTGTCTTGATCGGGCTCAGGCGACGTTGCTTGAGCCTCTGTCTCAATTGATCGTCCGCGTGCTCGATTGGAGCTCCCCTAGGCTCTTGGCGGAGTCGCACGGTACCGAGTAAGCACCAACAACGACCGTTGGCACACGAAGTAAGGTGTCCTTTGACAGATTTCCAATAGAAGTAAACAAGAAGAAGATCATGAATCCGGTGGCGAAGCGTTGCATAGAAAGTTCAATAAGCAATCTCGCGTGTTCATCCACACGGTTTACCGAATGGTTACCATGGTACGCGTACCAGTGTTTTCTATCCAACGCGGGGTCATCGCTAATGAACCTCCCATTACAAGGCACATAATACTGAGCCCTCATGGAGATTTGGTCAAGCTCAAGATCGCACTTGTGAACCAAGTTTGCACAATAGCGTTCCTGTAGATTCACAAGCCCCGAGCCCATCAGAACGAGCCCCAAACGTCGCTGTACCCATCGATCGTTAAACCATACGGGCTACCACTCTTCACCAACGTCGCCACTGTGTTTCCGTGGCCATCGAAGAGGTAGTTGATCATTTCGCCATTAATCTGCGGGTGAGGTCTTAGAACCGCGACTTCGGTTGGCGACCTTGTTGGGCCGCACACCATTCATTTTCCCTCCAGGTCGTTGCCCATTGTCGGTTGGGCGTTCATGCACTATGCCGCGCAACACGCCTGCCACTTCCTAAGGCGTGCAGCTCGTCATGCACGAGGGAGAACAACTGATCCTGAGCAGGTTTCGTGGCCTCCCCACCAACTCAGCTACAATGAGCCAGGGCCCCGAGCCCGCGACCCCACCATGCGCATTGCCATTTACGAAAACAACTTGCTCTGGAGCGTGCGCCTCGCGAACGGGGTGACCGCGCTCGGCCACGAGCCGGAGGTGCTTACGACCGCGACCGCTCCTTCGTCCGAAGTGCAGCTCGCGATCCTCAACCTCGGCGTCGAGTCCTTCCGCGACCCAGGCTTCATCCAGGCGCTCCACGACGCCCACATCGTAACCGTTGGACACGCGGGGCACAAGGAGTCGGACATTCTGCGCGCGGGCCGCGAAGCGCAGTGCGATCACGTCGTCTCGAACTCCACCCTCACCCACAAGCTCGCCGACATTTTGGCACTCCGCAAACTACCAGTCTCAGCCGATTCCTAGCACGATTGCGGTTGCGCGCCAGGGGGCGCGGTTTCATACTGAAGTCGTTCATTCGAAGAGAAATCTTCGTTCAATAGCTATCATGCGTTGGGGTGCTCACGGGCACCCTGCTTTGTTTATAGCACTCTCCGTGAGCTACCATAGGAGGCATGAACAAAGTCGTTTCGACAGCCTCAGAAGCGCTCGCTGGCCACCTGTTCGACGGCATGACGATCATGGCTGGCGGTTTCGGCCTCTGTGGCATTCCCGAGCATCTCATCCTCGCTTTGCGCGAGAGCGGCGTGAAGGATATCACCGTCATCAGCAACAACTGCGGCATCGATGAGTTCGGCCTGGGAATCCTGCTCCAAACCCGCCAAATCCGCAAGATGGTCAGCAGCTACGTGGGCGAAAACGCCGAGTTCGAGCGGCAGTACCTCAGCGGCGAGCTCGAACTGGAGTTCAATCCCCAGGGCACCCTCGCCGAGCGGGTCCGAGCGGGTGGCGCGGGCATCCCCGCTTTCTACACGCGTACGGGCTATGGCACGCTCGTCGCCGAGGGCAAGGAGACGCGCGAATTCAACGGTCATTGGTACGTCATGGAGACCGGTCTGGTCGCCGACCTCAGCATTGTCAAGGCTTGGAAGGGAGACCAAGCGGGCAACCTGATCTATCGCCGAACTGCGCGCAACTTCAACCCGATGATGGCGACCGCGGGCAAAGTCTGCATCGCCGAGGTCGAAGAGCTCGTCGAGACCGGCGCGCTCAATCCCGACCAAATCCACACCCCAGGGATCTACGTGAACAAGGTTCTGCAAGGAGTCCATTTCGAGAAGCGCATCGAGCGGGTCACGACGCGTCCGCGCTCGGCGAGCTAAACTCAAAGGAACTCACCGAGTCGGAGGAAACACAACAATGGCGGCAACAACGATGGGATTCGATCAAATTGTGAAGGTGCTGGGCGACCAGGCCTCGTACTATCTCGACCACAAGTCCAAGACCGTAGACAAGTCGAGCTTGCACCTGCCCGGTCCAGACTTCATCGACCGAGTATTCGTCAACTCGGATCGTAACAACCAGGCACTGCGCAGCCTGCAGATGATGGCGAATCACGGTCGACTGGGCGGCACGGGTTACCTCAGCATCTTGCCCGTAGACCAGGGGATCGAGCACTCCGCCGGAGCCAGCTTCGCCAAGAACCCGATGTATTTCGACCCGGAGAACATCATCCGGCTCGCGATCGAAGGCGGATGCAATGCGGTTTGTTCGACACTTGGTGTGCTCGGCGTGTGCAGCCGCAAGTACGCGCACAAGATTCCGTTCATGGTCAAGCTCAACCACAACGAGCTGTTGACGTACCCGAACAAGGCGGACCAGATCTTCTTCGGCCAGGTGGAGCAGGCTTGGAACATGGGTGCGGTGGCGATCGGCGCAACCATCTACTTCGGATCGGAAAACTCCGGCCGCCAGATCATCGAGGTGAGCGAGGCGTTTGCGCGCGCCCACGAGCTGGGTATGGCCACCGTCCTGTGGTGCTACCTCCGCAACGATGCCTTTAAGCAGGACAAGGACTTCCACCTCTCCGCCGACCTCACCGGCCAGGCCAACCACTTGGGTGTGACCATCCAAGCCGACATCATCAAGCAGAAGCTGCCTGAGAACAACGGCGGATTCAAGGCCCTCAATACGGGCGGGAGCAGCTACGGCAAGCTCGATGAGCGAATCTACTCGGAACTGACTTCCGACCACCCCATCGACCTCTGTCGTTACCAAGTCGCCAACTGCTACATGGGTCGCGCGGGGCTCATCAACTCGGGTGGCGCGAGCGGAGCGAACGACGTGCAGGACGCAATCATGACCGCCGTCGTGAACAAGCGTGCAGGCGGAAGCGGACTGATCTCGGGCCGCAAGGCGTTCCAGAAGCCGTTCGAAGTCGGCGTCGAACTTCTCCAGGCGATCCAAGACGTCTACCTTTGCGAGAAGATCACCGTCGCCTAACCCTGTCGTCAGGCGTTCGAAAGGCAGGAACCACAAACTCCTGCCTTTCGTTAGTTCCGTTGTATCCTAGGTATTGGAATATATCCATGAAGACGCTCCCATTGATCGGTATTTGCTTGCTCGGCCTCGTCACACTCGCCCAGGCCCAGCCTGATCCCAGCGAACGCGGCCTCCGACGCCAGGACGCCGAAGGCACGCGCAAGCCGGTGTTGCGGTTCGTCGTGCCGACCCCTCGATTCCAACTGGCACTCCGCAGCGATGCTCGTACCGACCTCGGCATGTCCGATGACCAGGCTCGTAGCGTCGTCACCGCGACCATGAAGGTTCGAAAGGAAGACTGGATGCGATCCGGCGATCCCGAAGGGGCATACCGACGATGGCAACTGAACATGGATGACGCCATGATGCGCGAGTTGCGACCCGATCAGCGCAAGCGCATGGACCAGATCTTTATGCAGGTCAACGGCTACATCGCCCTGACCGAGTTCGAAATCGCCAAAGCGGTTGGGCTCGATGATGGCCAACGCGCTTCGATCAAGGCGATGATGAACGCCGCCAACAGGAAGCTGCGCGAGGACTACCAGGCTGCGCTCAAATCGCCTGACGGTGGGACCAACCCCAGCGACCCGATCAACATGGCCCGCGAGATTTCGACCAAGATCGGAGAAATGCTGTCCGAAGGGCAGAAGGCCGCGTTCAAGGATCTCGGCGGCCCAGAATTCAAGCAAACCAGCCGCGGGGTACCCGGATCCCGACGGGACGAATAGCCAGCGTTTGGCACCGAAAAGTGCCAGAATTGACCCATGGCCCGTTTGATCGTTCCCGAGGCGGAAGCACTCCTCGACGTAGAAATTCCGGTTCTGGATAAGGGGTTCGTCCGTATGGTCGACTACCTCGGGGGCGACCAACGCATCGTGCAAGCCGCACGCGTGAGCTACGGCGCGGGGACCAAGACGGTCAGACAAGATCGCGGCCTCATCCACTACCTCCTCAAGAACGAGCACACCTCGCCGTTCGAGCAGGTGGTCCTCACCTTCCACGCTAAAATGCCCATCTTCGTGGCGCGGCAATGGGTGCGCCATCGCACCGCCCGGCTCAACGAGATTTCGGGGCGATACAGCGTGATGCGCGATGAATTCTACGTCCCCGAACCCGGACTGATGCGGGGCCAGAGTTCGGACAACAAGCAAGCCCGGAGCGACGAATCGCTGCCTGCGGACACCGTTTCGGCGATGCTGGACGAGATGCGCGCCGATCAGGCCCTCATCTACCGACACTACGAAGGAATGATCGAGTCGGGATTGGCCCGCGAAATCGCCCGCGCAAACCTCCCGCTCAGCCTCTACACCGAGTGGTACTGGCAGATCGATCTGCACAACCTGCTCCGGTTTCTCGCCCTCCGTCTCGACTCGCACGCTCAGTACGAAATCCGGGTCTACGCTGAAGCGCTCGCGCAATGCGCAAAGGCGGTCGCGCCGCTGGCGTACGAAGCGTTTGAGGAGCACATCCTCGGCAGCGTGCGGTTCTCACGAGCAGAGTGCGAAGCGCTTTCTCAAATGCTCACCGGCGGTGCGCATTCGCTCGAAGGTCGCGCACTGGACGCCTTCGAGACAAAGCTCAGCAAGCTGCGGGCAGCCGTGCCGACCGAACAGCCCGACGAGCCCGAGCCAGTCCAAGCCTAATGCGGATTCTCGGCATTGATCCCGGCCTGGAGCGCATGGGGTTCGGAATCATCGATCGCGAGGGCTCGCGACTCATTCCCGTCGAATACGGTCTCATCAAGACGCCCACGATCTCGCTGCCTGACCGACTCCTGCTCATTGAGCAACAACTCACGGACCTGTGCGCTCGGCTGAAACCGGACATGATTGCCACCGAGCGGCTGTTCTTCACGAACAACAAGACCACGGCTCTGGACGTCAGTAAGGCGCTCGGGGTTGCACTCCTAGTCACCGCCCAACTCGGCATTGAGTGGACCGAGTACACGCCGCCGGAGATCAAGCTCTCGGTCGTCGGCAACGGGGCCGCCGAGAAATTGCAGGTTCAGTTCATGGTCACCAAGCTCCTGGGCCTAACCGAGAAGCCGAAACCGGACGACGTCGCCGACGCACTGGCCATCGCCATCACCCACGCTCTGCGGATCCGCGCGGCCGTACGCTAGTCCAGCTCGAGCCGGTACTCGATCATCGCGTTATCCTGTTCCCAGCCGCAATCTTCGTACAGCGACTGCGCGATCATGTTGTCGCTTGCAGTCTGCAGGATCATCCGCGCCGCACCGGTCTGCCTCCCAAACTCTGCAGCGGCGACCATGAGCGTTCGCCCCACCCCGCGTTCCCGGGCTTCGGGCGCAACAAACACGTCGTTCAGAATCCAGATCCGACGCATCCCGACCGACGTCCAGCTCGGAAAGAGGTGCGCGAATCCGACGGGGACGTCGCCCGCGAGCGCGATCAGCACCATCGTATCGAGGTTCGCCAGCCGTTCGGAAAGAAACTCGCGCCCGCCCGCGAGGTCACTGGGCTGACCATAAAACTGTCGATACCCATCGAACAGCCTGGCCAATGCTTCCAGGTCATTCCCGGTCGCTATCCGAACACTCACGTCACTCATTGGGTGGGAGACTACCGAACGGGCGAAACAAATGGTCACCTGAAAATCCTCCGGCGGCCATTTGACGAACTTCCAGGTGGAGTTACGGGTTCGGCGTACCGCGCCCTTCGATGTAGTCCATGGACTTCTGGTAGACCGCTGCGCCCACAGAGCGACCCAGTACGCGCGACCGCAAGTCGCCGTCCTCGAAGTGGATCCCGCCGTAGCGTCGCGAGATGCCCGCCTGGTCCGCTGCTTCGCTCAGCGTCGCCCACGATAGGGTGATCGGTCGCGAAGGCGTGACTCCGGGTTCAGTCTCCGAAGATCCTGGCGCAAAGGTCACGGACATCCCCAGCGAGTCGCTCCCCGTGAACCGCTTGATGACTTCGGCGGCGGCAGCGCTGAAGGCGCTGTGTCCACTGGTGTACTCGGGGAATGGCGGTGTGATGAAGCTTGCAGGCTGATAAGGCAACCAGTTCTCGCCCTTCATCACGATGTTTCCCTTGCCTGGCCCGCCCCAAGACGTAATGTCCTGCCCGCGATAGAGCTCACGGATCGCGGTGATCGGGCGCACATAGTCGTAGAAGCGCTTCGATTCCCAGCAGCAGATGCCTGCATCCATAACGGCATTGCCGACCATGAAGAACATCTTGATATCGTCATCCAGCGAGTGGTTGTCGCGCGCTGAGATCCTCGCCGCGAAGCCACCCCACTGACCCGGAGGAAACTCGGTTCCGCTCCCCTTGGCCCAGTACTCGGCGATCATCTTTTGCTCATCGGTCAGGTTCGCTGTGGTAGCGAGAATCTCGTCCGCCTGCTGCTGAAACTCGGGCGTGCCTACCGCTGCGGGAGCTACAGGGCGAAGCGCCGCCGGGTTGGTGATGGCAAACGTCTTCACGTTGCCCCAGTGCGGCGTAAGATACGACGGGCGGCGGATCGATCCGTCCGGCATCACGAATGTCGGGGGCTGCCAGTGGCCAATATCGTTCACCTGGGTCGCGGTATTCACCGGGGTGTAACCCGTGTAATCTTTGTAAGCTCCACCGCCGCCCAAGTTGCCGAGCTGGTTGGAACCGTCGGCATGGCGATAGGTCAAAATGGCTTGCGCTGCGCGAACGCCGATGTCGCCAGCGCCGTCGGTCGGCCCCATGTCCATTGGATCGTAACCATAGGAGGACATCACCGCGTCAAACCGGGACTTCTGAGTCGGGAACAGATCGACTAGAACTGTGTATGCGGCGTAGCTTGCAGCCTTCTGCTTGTTCGAAACCGTGAATTCGTTGGCGGGTCGTCGGAGCGCCCCCCCCAGCCGAGTGCCGACTGCGACCGGATCGTACGCTGCCCACGCATCGTACATGGCGGTGTAGGTCATGCCCATTGCCCGTGACGTCACCGTGGGACCCGGCGCAGTCACCTTGACCGCGTCGAGAAGACTGTTATTGAACGCGACCACCGCGGTCTGCGCTCCACCGGACGAGCCTGTGACACCACCACCTGCACATCCAGACAGGACCAGCGCCGCTGCGGCGGCCATTACATAGGTCCGAGAACCCAAAGTTAGCTTAACATTCATAGACAGAATCCTCCAAGCACTATCTTCGGCCCCTATTGCCGATTTCCTTCCCAGGGCGGCGAGCGTTCTACACTCAACTAGGGTGCCTCAATGGGTATTCTATAGCAATTGTCTGGGCCATTGTGATGGCCTTTACTCCCTGCCTTCTTACACTGATGTGAGCAAGGAATCGGTACGAAATTTATGAGCGCCACAACGACTTACCCTAACTACAGCCCTGGTCTCGAAGGAGTGATCGGCGGCATCACCACCATCAGCGACATCATCAGCGAAACGAGCACCCTCGTTTACCGTGGGTACAACGTCCATGATCTCGCCAGTCAGGGCAGTTTCGAAGAAACGGCTTACCTGCTCATCATGGGCAAATTGCCCAACCGCAACGAGCTGGACTCATTCAAGCTCCTGCTCGCCCGGGAGCGACAGGTCCCCGAGGCCGTCTACACCGCGCTGAAAGCAATGCCGAAGGAGACGCACCCGATGGATCTGGCCAAAACCGGATTCGCCGTCTACGCTCCGTTCGACCCCGACTACGAAGCGCCAGCGACGGACCCCGATGCTAACGTCCGCAAAGCCGTCCGCATCATCGCCAAGGCGAGCACCATCGTCGGCAACAGCCACCGCATCCGCAAGGGCCTGGAGCCGCTTGCACCCCGTGCCGAGCACAGCATCGCCCAAAACTTCCTCTACCTCGTGACCGGTGAAGAGCCCGTCGCCGAGACCGCGCACGTTCTCGACAGTTCGCTGACCCTCTACGCCGAGCACGGATTCAACGCATCAACCTTCGCTTGCCGCGTGACGGTCGCCACTCTGAGCGATCTGTACAGCGGCATCAGCTCAGGCATTGGCACTCTTCGCGGCCCGCTCCACGGCGGCGCAAACGAAGAAGCCATGCACATGCTGATGGAGATCGGTTCGGAAGACAACGCTGACGCCTGGATCCGCGACGCCCTCGCAAACAAGAAGAAAATCATGGGCTTCGGCCACCGCGAGTACAAGAAGAGAGACCCGCGCGCGATCTACCTCTCGAAAATTGCCAAGGAGCTCGCCGAGCGCAAGGGCCAGGGCAAGTGGAGCCGCATCGCGGACATCCTCGAGGGAGTGATGGAATCGGAGAAGAGCATCTACCCGAACGTGGACTTCCCTGCTGCTTACGCATACTACGTGCTCGGCATCCCCATCGACCTCTACACCCCGATCTTCGTGATCGCTCGCGTCTCCGGTTGGAGCGCGCACATGATCGAGCAGTTGGACAACAACCGACTGATCCGACCGAAGTGCATCTACGAAGGACCGACGAGCGAGGCCTTTATCCCTGTCTCCGAGCGCTAATCGCGCCCCAATCCCAAGCCGTGCGTTCTGGTTTCAGCGCGCACGGCTTTTTTGGCTCTGATGAACCACAACCTTCGATCTGTCTGCGTTTTCTGCGGATCTAGCCCCGGTCTCGATCCGGCCTACTCTCAAGCAGCGACCCTTGTGGGACAGTTGCTCGCGGAGCATGGTATCACCCTTGTCTACGGCGGAGGTGGGCTCGGGCTCATGGGCACGACCGCGCGTGCGGCGCTCGCGGCGGGAGGCGAGGTCGTCGGCATCATCCCCGGGGCGATGCAAGAGCGCGAAGGAGTCGCAGAGTCTGTCACCGAGCTGATCATCGTCCCGAGCATGCACGCGCGGAAGGCGCTCATGGAGCGTCGGTCGGACGCGTTTCTAGCCCTACCAGGTGGCTTCGGAACCTTCGAAGAGCTGTGCGAAATGATCACGTGGCAACAGCTTGGGATCCACCGTAAGCCCATAGTACTGCTCAACACAAACGGCTACTACGACCCGATGCTCGCAATGTTCGACCAAGGAGTCACGGCCGGGTTCATCTCGCCCGCGAACCGCACTTCAGTGATCTCAGTCTCCAATCCGGATGAGGTCCTCCAGGCGCTACAAGGCGCAGAGTTGCCTCCTGCTCACGCCTTCCTCTGGCCCGATCAGACTTAGTACGCCTTCGCGAAGATCACGCGCTGTTTGCTCGGCTTGCCCGTCATCACGCACAGCCCCGGTTCGTTGTCGGCAGGGTCCATCGGCGTGAGCGGTATGCACCGTATCGTCGCCTTGGTTCGTTCGGCAATCAGGTTCTCAGTCTCGTCGGTGCCGTCCCAGTGGGCGAGAATGAGTCCGGCCCCGCCTTCGCCCTCGAACGCGCTCTCAAACTCCGCCCACGTATCCACTCGGCGGGTCTGCTCATGGCGCAGGGCGAGCGCACGCTCATAGAGCGCGGTCTGCATCGCGGTGAGTTGCTCCGATACGATCTGCGGCACCTGGGCCATCTCAACGGTGAGCTTCTCGCCAACGTCGCGGCGAACCACGATGCATGTACCCGCCTCTAGGTCGCGCGGACCGAGCTCGATCCGGATACAAGCCCCCTTCAGTTCCCAGTCGTTGAACTTGAAACCGGGCGATTCCTTGGTGCGCTTGTCGACTTTCACGCGCAGACCGGACGGCGTCGCCTCGCCGAGCGTCGGCACCACGCGCTGTGCCCGGCTCATTGCGGGGCCGCTCCACAGGGTCTTCGTCAGTGCTGCCGCTAGAGCGTCGGCGGCGGCATAAGTCTGTTCGCGGGTCGCGTCGTCCTTACCCATCGGCACGATCACGACTTGGATCGGCGACAGTCGCGGCGGAGCGATCAGGCCCTTGTCGTCCGAGTGCGCCATGATGAGCGTTCCGATAAGTCGCGTCGAAACTCCCCACGACGTTGCATACACGTACTCGCGCACACCTTCCGAATTGGTGAACTGAACGTCGAACGCCTTGGCGAAGTTCTGACCGAGATGGTGGCTCGTACCCGCTTGAATCGCCCGACCGTCTTGCACCAAAGCCTCGATGCAGTACGTGCGGTCGGCCCCAGCAAACTTTTCGACTTCGGTCTTGATCCCGGTGAGTACCGGTACGGCCAACCAATCCTCGGCAAAGCGGCGGTAGACCTCAAGCATCGTGAGCGCCTCTTCGGTCGCCTCTTCGTAAGAGGCGTGCGCGGTGTGACCTTCTTGCCACAGGAACTCGGTGGTGCGCAGGAAGAGTCTGGTTCGGCGCTCCCAACGAATGATGTTCGCCCACTGGTTGACCAGCACTGGCAGGTCCCGGTAACTCTGGATCCAACCTCGGTATGCATCCCAAATGATCGTCTCACTCGTCGGTCGCAGGATCAACTCTTCTTCCAGCTTGGAATCAGGATCGACAATCACGCCTCCATTCGGGTCGGTCTTGAGCCGGTAGTGGGTGACCACCGCGCACTCTTTCGCGAAACCCTCGACGTGCTGCGCCTCCTTGCTTAGGAACGATTTCGGGATCATGAGCGGGAAGCAGGCGTTGGAGTGGCCCGTCGCCTTGAACATGTCATCGAGCGACCGCTGGATCAGCTCCCAGATCGCGTAACCGTGCGGCTTGATGACCATGCAGCCGCGGACCGGCGCGTGCTCTGCCAAGCCAGCGCGTTCGACAATGTCGTTGTACCAGTCGCTGAAGTTGGTCGCGCGCGACGTGATCCCATCTTTTGTGCTCACAGAGGTCATTTTGGCATACCCGACTGCCGCGTGCCGGACATACTCGCGGGTAACCTCAAGTTCCGTGAGTCGACAGTTCCAACTGGCCGCAGTCGTCGGAGCGCTCGGAGTGATCTTCGGGGCGTTCGGAGCCCATGCGCTTCGAGATTCGCTCTCGACCGCCAACATGGCGATCTTTATCACCGGGACTCACTACCACCAGCTCCACGCTTTGGCGGCGCTCGTAACCGCGGCGCTCGCCGACCGCTTCGACTTCAAACCTGGCCGAATAGCGGCGACGCTCTTCCTTGTCGGGATCCTCGTGTTCTCCGGGTCGCTCTATCTGCTCGCCATCACCGATACACGTTGGCTCGGGGCCATCACCCCCCTCGGTGGCGCGTGCTTTATTCTCGGCTGGCTCTGGCTTGCCATTCCCGCGCGCAAGAAAGAGGTTTCGTCCGCATGAAGTGGTCGATCTGGGTCGCGCTGTTGCTCGTAGGCTGCGCCAAGCCCCTCACGAACCCCGCTGCACCGTTTAAGGGCAAAGAGCCGATCTCGCTATTGCACTACTCGCTGCTCGACTCGCTACGACAGGGACCCGTGCTCGTGCTCTTTCTGCCGCGCGACTGCGTGGGCAGCGCAGAGGTTAAGCCATTCGTAAACCTAGTCTCGAAGGGGTACAAGGACCGGCTGCAAGTGCTCGCACTTTACGCTGGCACCGACCTCCAGACCGCCGAGTGGATCAAAGCCCAAAGGCCGGACTTCGTCACCATCCCCGATTGGGACGCGACCTTCACCAAGCGGTACTCGCTCACCGCAGGTCCGGCCGCCGCACTCGTTGACCGCGATAGCAACATCATCAAGCAGTGGCCCTCGCTTGCGCGAACCCAGTGGCTTGAGATCAACACGGAAATCGCACGTTTGCTCAAGTCCGAGCCTGCCAAGATCGACCTGAACTCTGCCCCCGAGCAGCCCCCGACCCCCTGCGCTTACCCCTAACCATGCCCTACTCCGAGCGGATGCGATTCGCGATAGAGACCGCCCTCATGGCCGGTCGCTCCACTCGCGCACATTTTCAGTCCTCGGTCACCGTCGATCGCAAACGCGACATGAGCCCTGTCACCGTCGCCGATCGACACGCCGAAACGCTCATTCGCGACGCGATCCGGGAGCGTTACCCCGAGGACGGGATCTATGGCGAAGAGCACGGGATCTCCGGCACCGCCGATCGCCGCTGGGTCATCGACCCCATCGACGGCACCAAGTCGTTCATCTGTGGCGTCCCGCTCTACGCAACGCTCCTCAGTTACGAAATCGAAGGTGAAGTGAAGCTCGGGATCGCCTACTTCCCTGCGCTGGACGAGCTGGTTTGCGCCGAGCTAGGCGGCGGAACGCATTGGAACGGCCGCCCGGCACGCGTCTCTTCGAACACGCAGCTAGAGAACGCGACCCTGTGCATTGGCGGGCATAAGACTGCTGCGGAGCGCGGCGTGAGTCAGGCGTTCGAGAAGCTGAGCTACCAAGTCCTCGCGACCCGCACCTGGAGCGATGCCTATGGGCATGCGCTCGTCGCCACCGGCCGGGTGGACGCGATGATCGATCCGCGCGTGGAGCACTACGATATCAGTGCCATGAGCATCATCGTCAGCGAGGCGGGAGGCACGTTCACCCGGCTCAATGGCGATCCGACGCTGGGCACCGATGCGATCAGCAGTAGCGGTGTCTTCCACGACCAGTTGGTGGCCGCGTTTCGGGGACCCGCTTGAGGGTTCTCGGCATCGATTTTGGACGTGCGCGCATCGGGGTTGCCGTCGGCGAAACGTCCGGTCATGTCGCTTCCCCTCGCAGCCCCATCGCTCCCACCGGCACACTCAAGCGGGACGCGGCCATGATTGCCGATCTAGCGCGGCAAGAGGAAGCTCGAACCGTTGTGCTCGGCGTGCCGTATCACGAAGAGGATATGCGGATGGAGCGAATCTGCCTCATGCTGGCCGATCATATCCGTGCCCTGGGCCTCAACGTTGAGACCGTGGACGAATCGCTCTCGAGCGTCGAAGCGAACCAGAATCTTGCAGAGATGGGATTCAAGGCCGCGGCAAGACGGAAACGCATCGACAGCGAGGCTGCTTGCGGCATACTCGAACGATACTTTCTGCAATGCGAACCAGGAAACCTCTGATCTTTGCTTCGCTCCTATTCGGCAGCGCTATCGCGATGTCCGTCTCTTGGTACATCCGCGGCAGCGATCCCGCGCCGAAGGCTGACCCCGTGCTCATCAAGGTCGCGCAAGGCGATGGGCTCAGCGCGGTGCTCACCAAGCTAGAAGACAAGCGGGCCATCAACAGCGCCGCCGCAGTCGGCTTGATGGTTCGATTCAAAGGCCTCAAGCCAAAGTTGACCCCCGGCACGTACCGCGTCATTCCCGGCTCAGAGATCCCGACCATCTTTACGCAACTGCAGACCCCTTTCCAAATCGCAGTGCGCGTCCCCGAAGGCTGGTGGATCCGCCGGGTGGCCGAACGCCTAGAATCGCAGGGATTCTGCAAAGCCGAAGACTACATTGCCCTCGCCAACGATCCGGCCCGCTTCCAAAAGCAGGTGAAGTTCAAACTTCCCGCAAAGACGCTGGAGGGTTATCTCTTCCCGGACACCTATCACTTGGACCCAGATGACGGGGCGGAGCAGCTCATCGCCAAACAGCTCGCATCGTTTGGGAAGCGGGTCATTCCGCTCGTAAACGAACCGAACAAGGTGCACCGCGCTCTCGTCATTGGTTCGATGGTGGAGGCCGAAGTCGCAAAGAGTCACGAACGATCCAAAGTCGCAGGCATCATCGAGAATCGGCTGCGCATCCGAATGCCGCTCCAGATCGACGCAACGGTGCTCTACGCACTCCAGAAGTGGCAGGTGCTGGGTCCCGGCGTCGTCAACAAGGTCGATTCCCCCTACAACACCTACCGGATTCCGGGGCTGCCCCCCGGGCCAATCGGATCACCCGGGCTGGCCAGCATCGAAGCTGCGCTCAAACCCGCAACAACGGATAAGCTTTACTATGTAGCCTTGCCGGATCAGAGCCACCTGTTCGCACGCACCTACGCCGAGCACTTGGCGAACATCCGCAAAGCACGCGCCGCAACCCGAGGCTGATGGAGAACTTTCGAACTGGACGATTTGAGCGAGACGATGCGCCGGGCGTACTCCGGCCGATGTGTCCTGCCGAAGCATTCCAGTCGATCCTCGATATCGACCTCGCCAAGCTCGCCGGTGAGGGTTTTCGCCTCATCCTCATCGATGTCGATAACACCCTTCTCCCCTGGCGAAGCGAGGAGATGCCCCAATCCAGCATCGACTGGATCGCGCACGGCAAAGAGCTCGGCCTGAACTTCTGCATCATCAGCAATACGCGCAACCCTGAGCGGCTGGAACGTCTGGCCAACAAGCTCGGGATCGACTACAAGTTCGGCAAATTCAAGCCCAGTCGCGCGATGTTCTTGGAGGCGATGAGCGATTTCCAAAC
Source organism: Chthonomonas sp. (assembly GCA_016788115.1). Lineage (NCBI taxonomy): Bacteria > Bacillati > Armatimonadota > Chthonomonadia > Chthonomonadales > Chthonomonadaceae > Chthonomonas > Chthonomonas sp. Next base: position 26,405 of record JAEURR010000003.1, read on the forward strand.
GACCCCGGACCACACGGTGATGATCGGGGATCAGCTCTTGACCGACATTCTTGGCGCAAATCGCTCGGGTGTCACCGGCTTGTGGGTCAACCGCATCCACAAGCGAGAGTTCATTGGCACCCGCGCCAACCGCGTCCTTGAGAAAGCCATCCGCAAGAATCTGTACCGGGTCATCGAAGAGGAAGAAGACGACCTACCAATCGTCCGGCCCGAGGGCATCTTCCAGCGGCGCATTGTCCGACAGCTCTTCAAGTTCTGCCTGGTGGGCGGATCGTCGTTTATGATCGATGCCGGGCTCCACAAGCTGCTGATGTTCTACATCCCGTACGGCAGCGACCGGTTCAGTCACGCGTTCGGCGTTTGGCTCCAGACGATTTTGCACGGCACTGCGCCCACCCCCTGGCAAGCGCACAACGCCTCATTTCAAGTCTTCAAGGTCTTCACCGCGGGGCTCGCCATCCTCAACAGTTTCTACTGGAATCGCAAGTGGACCTTCGGGATTCGTGGGCAAGAGGATCGGAAAGAGCAGCTCGTCAAGTTCCTCGTTGTGTCGTTCATCGGTATGGCCCTGAACGTCCTCATCGCGAGCTTCATCAACCGCGTGGCCAAGGGCAACGAGCAACAGTCGTGGTGGCTCGCCACGATCGTCGCCACCCTCGTCGTCGCGATCTGGAACTTTACGGGTCAGCGATTGTACGCTTTTCGCCGGAGAGCTCCCCAATGAACCCCGGGGTGGACTGGCGGAAGGCGCCGCGTGCACAGTTTGCCGTGGTCGGAGATCCGATCAGCCACTCCTGGTCGCCCGTGATGCAAACCGCCGCGCTCCGATCGCTGGGGCGCCCCGACGACTACCTGCCAATCCACATCCCACTTGACGATTTCGCAGAAGCCATCGAGCACCTGCGCAACCTCGGATACTACGGGGTCAACTGCACAGTCCCGCTCAAGGAAGCTGCCTGGCGATGGGCCCAGATCATGGATCCGGAGAGCCACGCGTACGGTGCGATCAACACCTTGCGCCTCCCGGACCGCGCAGGGACCAACACCGACGCTCCCGGATTCATCGATACCCTCGATGAGCTCAACATCCCTCCCCCTGGTCCCGTGCTCGTGCTCGGGGCGGGCGGCACCGCTCGGGCCCTCTGCCGGGCGCTTTATCGCGCCGGCTACGCCATTCGAATTCACAATCGAACCCGGTCCAAAGCCGAGCGGCTGCTGGACGAAATCTCGGTCGCTGCCGAAATCCTCGATCACCCGGCGGTGAGAGACCACCGGCTCATCCTGAACACTACGAGCGCAGGGCTCTCGGGGGAGACGCTCGACATTGCCTGGGGCAAACCGGCAAAGGGAGTGGTTGCTTACGATGTTGTCTACCGGCAAGAGCTCACGCCGTTCCTCTCCGATGCCAAACTCGCGGGTTGCCGCGTGATTGATGGGCGGGCAATGCTCGTGGCCCAGGGAGCTCGGTCACTGGAGTGGTGGCTGGACGTCATCGCCCCGCGCGACGTGATGCTTCGGGCCTTACCCTAACCTTACTTTTCGAGAACTGTGCCGTCCACCGTGATCGCCAGACCCTCGCGGTCGCTTGCTGGATCGCCCGTGCCATCCTTGGTCCGGGCCTTCGACTCGTAAAGCAGGATCGCACTCCCCTTCTGCTTCAGGTCGTCTTTGTACTTGCCCAGCACGGCCGAATTCAGCGCGTAGCCGTATTGGCCCGTCTGCAGCCCTGGGCGGTGGAGCTTCTTCAGCGACTCGCCGTCTTTGAGCTCACCGGTATCGAGGAATGGCCGGATGGCATCCATCCAGCCCGCGCCCTTGGGGAACACCTGCTCGCTGTCGTGGTAGCGCATGATGGCAGCATGGAGCGCAACGAGGTTCTGCTTTCGGTCCGCCGAATACGCGACCTTCTCCGGAGGTGCCTCAAAGAAGCCTGCGCGATAGGCGCTCAGCAGATCGGGGCCCAAACGCACGGCAAGATAGCCTAGCCCGACCAGTACAAGCAAAAGGAAGATGAGGACAGCACGTTTGACTTTTCCGGCCCTGCGGGAGGAATGTGGCGGGAGCATCCCTGCTCCGTCCTCCGTTACCACCGGATCCGTGGTGACATCCACTAGGTCATTGAACCAGCAAAAGGCCCCAAAAAACAAGCTTCAGCCTCAAAGCAAGTATCATGGTGGGTGAGTTGGCCGGGTGACGGCTCGCGGTTTCGACCTCGAGAGGAAAGTCCGGACTTCGCAGAGCGCAGCGCCCTCGGAAACGGGGGACGGGGTGACCCGATGGAAAGTGCCACAGAAACTAAACTGCCTCGGCTTGCCGGGGTGAGGGTGAAACGGTGAGGTAAGAGCTCACCAGCGCTTCGGGTAACCGAGCGGCTGGGCAAACCCCGCTGGAAGCAAGGCCAAATAGGGAGGCGTTGACGTGGCTCGCTGAGCCTCCGGGTTGGCCGCGCAGATAAATCGTCACACAAAAACAGAATCCGGCTTATAGGCCAACTCGATCGAAGAATTAGAAGATTCAGGACCCCAACGAGCCGCAACAATCGTACTACTGTCCACCGATGCCGCCAAACATTGAGCCCCTCGTGACTCACCTGAGGCAGAACCCTCAGGAGCGAAACCGCAAGCCGGCCGAGCTTGCGCGACAGTTTGACCTACCCGAAGATTTCGTTCGGGACATGCTCTCCAGTCTCCCTCAGCAGCTTGGCGCGATCCGATCGACGCCGGTCGCCCCGCCCAGCGCAACGCTCGGCTGGATCATAAACTTGTGGCGCCGCCTCACTCACAATCCTGTCAAGTTCGTTGCGCTCACCACGCTCATTGTCCTTGCGGTATCGGCAATCGGTGACATATTGAAAGCGGTGCACGTCACCTCGCCATGGTGGGTGATCGCACTAAGAATCTTCGTAGGCTTCGGCACCATTGGGCTGCAGTTCCTCTGTATCTTCCGCCATGGGATGGTGCGACATGCCGTGTATGCGGCGCTCACCTTTGCAGCCATCTACAGTCTCGATGGGTTCATCGCAATCAATCCGTTCAGATTCAACTTCTGGGAAGGCATGATCGTGTTCTTCATCCTCGGTCCCATGTACGCGTTCATCGCCGTCCCTACCGCCGTGCTCGGAGGCTACCAGCGCGTGCGCAATGATGAGCGCGCAAAGGCGTCCATGACGCGCCAGGAGTCTCTAGAACGGTTGTTCCAACTCCGAACCAAACTACAAGAGTCGCCTGAAGTCCAAGCCGCTGCTCCCACGAGTGGCTTACGCGGGTTCCTGGCCGCCGCCAGTCGTCAGGCGGTTCAAATCACCATCGGATCCGCGGTAACCCTGCAAATCGCTTCCGCGGTCGTTGGACTGATCTTGGACCCCGAAGGGAGAGTCTTGCGGCCACGCGCGGGCGAGGTGAACCCGGTGGCATTCGTGATGCTTGGCCTGGCGTTTCTCACCATCGTTGTCCACTTTTTCATTGGGTTCATTGCTGGGAATCCCAAGCGCGCACTCCTGCTCGCCCTCCTCTTCACCGGGGTGGGGCTGACGATCCAATTCATCCCGATTGGACCGTACTCGTTCTACCGGGTTCCACACTCGCAGCAAATCAATGGGCTCGTGTCCGCCGTTTTCATGGCACTGATCTCGATGGCAGGCGCACTGGCCGCCCTCATCGAATCGAACGCCGCGAAGCAGCGACGTCTGAAGGAGAACGACCCCTCCGTCGTTCTCGCGGAGATCCTCGAAATCGAATGGAAACTCCGACCGCAGTCGCAGCACGTGTGCGTCATGGTCGTCGATGCGGCACGGAGTAGCGTCATGAAGTCCAACGCGGACCCGTTCGAAGCCGAATGGTCGTTCCGCGAGTACCAAGTCTTCTTGGATCGTGTCGCCGCGCGATTCCTCGGTTCGGTCCAATCAACGGCAGGCGACGGCGCGATCATCGAGTTTCCATCCAGCGACTCAGCAATGCAGGCCGCGCGCGCCATCCAGTCTGAGATCGCCATTTTTAACGCCCATGTCAATCGACTGAAAGCACCGTTCGAACTGCGCATCGGGCTACACGCAGGCGAGATACAGGGCGCGCTTCGTCAGGTCGAGTTCACCGAAGTGATCGACATCGCCGCGCACGTGGAAGCGGCGTGTCCCCTTGGAGGCATCGCCGTCACGGAACCGGTCAAGGCCGACCTCCCGAGCGTTGTCTTCGACTCCCTGGACCGCATCGTCGATGGGTTTCCGGTCTATGCGGTGGCCGAGGCGAAGTTCGAGATTTGATGCAAGTCGCCGACTGGGGACGCCGCTCTTATCGCCAATCGTGGGACGACCAGTTGCAGGTCCTTGGCGCTGTCCAAAGCGGTACGCAGCCCGACACCCTCATCTTCGTCGAGCACGATCCCGTCCTCACCCTCGGTGCCAGCTTCCACCCCGAGAACTTGCTTCTCAGCCCAGAGGCTTACGCCGAACGTGGGATCGCGATCGAGAAGACCGATCGCGGGGGTGACGTGACCTATCACGGCCCCGGGCAACTGACCATCTACCCGATCTTTGACCTCCAGAATCACGGGCGTGACCTCCACCGGTGGATGCGCGATCTGGAACAAACGATGATGCTCGTAGCCATTCAGTTCGCGCTCACCCCGCGGCGGTTCGCTCCCCACACGGGCGTCTGGATCGGCGACCGCAAGCTCGCGGCCATCGGCGTCAAGATCAAGCGTTGGGTGAGCCTGCACGGCATCGCCCTGAACGTCAACAACCCTCTCCACGAGTTTGACCTGATCGTGCCCTGCGGAATCCAGGGGTACGGCGTGACGTCCCTCGCGGAGGAGCTTGGCCGAGAGGTCAGTCTGGAAGAGGCCAAGGCCGCGACCCTCACCGCATTTCAATCGGTCTTCGGCTGAGTCTCGACCCACGCCATCAGTGCAGCGATCGCCGCCTCTCGGTCGGAGGGGTCAAGCGTCCCCTCCAGCACCATCTCCACCAAGTGAGCCTTTGCCACGCCGATCTTGTGACCGGGAGCGATCCCGGTGAGCTGCATGATCTCGCCGCCGGACAACGGGCTGTTCAGGCTTGCCGCAGGGGTGGTTGCATTGACTTCTTCGAAGCGTGCGCGGAGGGCGTCCATGTTCAGCGCGCGGACTCCCGGCTTCAACGCTGCGGCATCGGCATCCATCAACTGGAACAAGCGCTCCAGTTGGTCCCCGAGGTCTCGCATGGCCCGCCGGATCCCGCTCGCCGAGAACTTGCTCGCGGTGCCCAGCCGCATGTGATTGCGTACGAGCAGCTTCACCGCGCCGATCTCGTCATTCGAACACCGCAGCCGACGCATGAACTCCGCCGCAATGTCTGCCCCGACGACCTCGTGCGACAGAAACCGTACCCGGCCATCCGGCTCGACCGAGCGCGTCGTCGGCTTGCCCACGTCGTGCAGCAGCGTGCTTAGGCGCAGCAGCATGTCCGGGGCCGAGTTCTTGACGGCCAGCAACGTGTGCTCCCACACATCCAGGTGGTGATACTCGTTCTGCGTGCAGCCATCCATCGGTACCAGTTCCGGCGCGAACTCGCGGATGAGTCCGAGCCGCATCAGGTCTCGCATCGCCCCCGTTGGGTCCGCTGCAAGCAGCATCTTCAGGAACTCTTCGCGTATGCGCTCGGCGCTCACGATCTGCAAGCGCGGTGCGTGCGCCTCGATCGCGTCCTCAAGGCCGGGGGCGTAGCCAAGGCCGATCTTCCACCGAAACCGGACCGCACGCAGCATCCGCAAGGGGTCGTCGTCGAACGTTTTGCCCGGCTCCTTCGGCGTGCGCAGCACGCCCATGTCCAGATCGGCTTGCCCTCCGGTCGGGTCGAAGAGCTCCCCCGTACTCAAATTTAGATACACCGCGTTGACTGTGAAATCACGGCGCAGGGCGTCTTCGGCGAGAGTCGCCGCCTTCACCTCCGGCTTGCGGCTGTCCCGGCCGTAGCTCTCGGTTCGTGCCTGCACGAACTCCAACTGCAGGCCCTGGATCTGGACCATGGCGGTTCCAAACCGCTCGAACCGCGCGGGAGTCGAGCGGGTTACCCCCCGCTCCACCAGCAACTCGACCAGAGGCCACGGGTCGGCTTCGGTCACCAAGTCCAGGTCCGCATTGGTTCCGCGCCCCTGTAAAGAGTCCCGGACAGCTCCGCCCACGATCCACACCCTATCGGCAAAGCTCGTCCCCGCCGCGATCTCGCGGACCGCCTGCAACGCCGGGTGAGCTAGGAGTTCGGCCACCGCCACAGAACCCATTATGCAGCCGGGCCACCGGAGCACACATAATGGCGATGAATGCCGCTGTACGAGTATCGTTGCCAGTCCTGCGGTCGAAAGGTCACAGTGCTGGTTGGGATGACGGCCGATGCACAGGAGCTGCGTTGCGAGCACTGCCAGAGCACCGACTTGCGCAAGCTCGTGAGCCGTTTCGTCCGTGGACGCGATGAAGACACGCGGATCGACGAGTTCGTGGATCAGCTCGACGTGATGGGCGAACCCGATTCGGCGAGCCGCGCGCGCGACCTGCTGCGCGAGGCTGGCAAAGCGATGGATGACGATATGTCCGACGAGATGGAAGAGATGTTTGAAGCTGACCAGGAGGGTGAGGATTGAAGCACTGCGGCAGTTTGATCACGATCTGCGGCAGCATGTACGCCGGTAAGAGCGAAGAGCTGATCCGTCGGGCTCGTCGCGCGCTCTATGCCAAGAAGCGGGTCCAAGTCTTCAAACCGAGCATCGACAAGCGGTACGACGAGTCGAGTGTGGTGACGCACATGGGCGTACGACACGAAGCGGTACCTGTGCGGACCAGCGACGAACTCTACGCAGCCGTCGATCCGGACGTCGAAGTGCTCGTCATCGAAGAGGTTCAGTTCTTCGACATGGACATCGTCGAACTTTGCATCGCGCTCGCCGATCGCGGGGTTGAAGTGATCGTCGGTGGCCTGGATCAGGACTTCCGCCGCAAGCCGTTCGGACCCATGCCCCAGCTCATGGCCGTCGCGGACGAGGTCGTCAAACTGCGGGCCATCTGCATGTGTTGCGGCGCAACCGCCAGCCACACCTACCGCATGATCGACGGCAAACCCGCCCACACCCACGACCCGATCGTTCTCATCGGTGCGACGGAAGCATACGAGGCGCGATGCCGTCGGTGCTACAAGCTCCGTGGCGAACGCAAAAGTCGATTCGGCCCTAAGGCAAACGTTTGACCATCCGGCGGTGGGCGATCCCCACCTCCATGAATGGGTCACCTTCGGCGTGGTAACCGAGCGATTCGTAGAACGCGACCACCGTGCTGCGCGCATGCAAGACGATGGACTCGTACCCCTGGCGGACTGCCCACCGTTCGCTCTCCGTGATGAGCGCTCGCCCGATCCCCTGTCCCTGGTCCGATGGCTCCACCGCGACCTGACGCATTTTGACGTGCGCCTCGCTGCTCGGCACCATGTGCAGACAGCCTAGCAGCTTCCCCTCATCAATCGCGACAAAAACCACTTCGTGCAGTTCGTGGGCAAGCTCGTGCGCAGTGAAGTCCAGCCCGAGTGGGGTGCGCAGCACCTTACGGCGCAAATCGACGGCACGCCAGTAGTCTGCCGAGTTATGAGCGACGGTGCGAATGTTCATCCGCCCAGCTTGTTGCTCGTGTGGTAGCGGATCTGGTCGGGCGAGAGGATCACCACGTTCGGCTGCGCAATCCGCAGGAAGTCCTCGAAGCTCACTTCGGCGACTTCCCCGTTCTCCATGAATTCATCGTAGAGATTGTTCAGCACCTCTTGCACGGTCGGCTCTTTGGGATAGGCATCCATCCAGACCCCGGCTCGCCTCTCACCGCTCTCGTACCCGACCGCCGCGACGTGCACCGTCCCCAAATCCTGCGTGCTGTCATCCAGTGCTCCGTCCGACCATGCGCCATGCTCCACCGTAATTCCGGCCGCCAGCAGTTTCGCATCGAGCTCAGCGCGAGCGAGCCCGGATTGGGCTCGAAGGATCATCCCTGTTTCCGCCCGACTTGCGGTGAGCAAAACCACGCCCCCGTGCTCGCGCAAGTAAGCGCGCTCCTTGGGCATGCGTTCCTTCAGCTCGATCACGAACTGTTCCAGGCTGACTTCAAGGGTAATCATGTGTGATGTCGGCAATTTTACGCTAAAATGCCTGCACGCTCAGCGCTCTGCTGAAATGAGGTCAACGGTGTCCGATACCATTCAAACCCTGCTCCAAGAGTCTCGCATCTTCACTCCGTCCGAGTCGTTTTCCAAGCTGGCAAACGTGAACGACCCGGCCGTGTATGCCGAGGCACTTGCGGATCCGCTCGCATTCTGGGAGCGGTGGGCTGAGAAACTCGACTGGGTTGAGCGCTGGCATACCGTGCTCGAGTGGAATCGACCCAACGCCAAATGGTTCCTGGGGGGCAAGTTGAACGCGTGCTACAACTGCCTGGATCGCCACGTCCAGGCTGGGCTGGGTGCGAAGACATGCGTCGTCTTCGAAGGCGAACCAGGCGACATCCGCCACATCTCCTATACCGAGATGCTGGAGTCGGTCAGTCGGCTCGCCAATGCGCTCAAGGGACTCGGCGTGCAGAAGGGAGACCGCGTCTGCATCTACATGCCGATGATCCCCGAGCTCGCCATGACCATGCTCGCCTGCGCCCGCATCGGAGCAGCGCACAGCGTCGTTTTCGGCGGATTCTCAGCGGACTCACTCCACGAAAGGATCAACGATGCCGGAGCCAAAGTCGTCGTGACTGCCGACGGTGGCTGGCGTCGCGGGGCGATCGTCCCGCTCAAGGCCGCCGTCGATGAGAGCATCAGCATGGGCGCGCCGACGGTCGAGAAGGTGCTCGTCTTCCGCCGGGCCGGTGAGCCCGGCACCTCCGACCACGGTTGGACTGTCCGTGACTACGACCAAGGCACTTGGGTCGAGGGCCGCGACGTCCGCTGGGCCGACATCGTTCCCCCCCAGAGCACCGAATGCGCTTGCGAGCCCATGGACAGCGAAGACCTCCTGTACATCTTGTACACCAGCGGCTCGACCGGCAAGCCCAAGGGGATCATGCACACCACCGGCGGGTACATGACCGGGGTGACCGCCACCGCGAACTGGGTGTTCGACCTGAAAGACACCGACATCTACTGGTGCACCGCCGACTGCGGATGGGTGACTGGACACAGCTACGTGGTCTACGGCCCCATGGCCAACCACGCCACTGTAATGATCTACGAGGGTGCGCCCGACACGCCGGACAAGGACAGATTCTGGAGGATGGTCGAGCGGCACCAAGTGACGATCCTGTACACCGCCCCCACAGCCATCCGCGCCTTCATGAAGTGGGGCGCGGAGTACCCCGCCCAGTGCGATTTGAGCTCGCTTAGGCTGCTGGGATCGGTCGGCGAACCTATCAACCCCGAAGCCTGGATGTGGTACCACGAGCACATCGGCCGCGGCAACTGCCCGATCGTCGATACCTGGTGGCAGACTGAAACCGGCGCGATGATGATCACGCCTCTGCCGGGCATTACGGCGACAAAGCCCGGTTCCGCCACCCAGCCATTCCCTGGCGTCCAACCCGTGATCCTGGACGATAACGGCAATGAAGTCACGCCAGTCCACGGCGCGCTTGGCTACTACGCATGCGCGACTGGCGGCGAAGCCCCCGCCACCGGCGAAGCGCGCGGCGGGTACTTGGCCATCCAGCAACCCTGGCCGTCGATGCTCCGCGGTATCTGGGGCGATCCGCAGAGGTTCCAAGACACCTACTGGTCGCGCTTCCCCGGCTACTACTTCGCGGGCGACGGCACCAAAGTGGACGAGGAAGGCTACTTCTGGCTGCTGGGCCGCGTGGACGACATCATGCTCGTCGCGGGCCACAACATCAGCACCATGGAGGTCGAGAGCGCGCTCGTCGACCACCCGGCGGTGGCCGAAGCCGCCGTGATCGGCAAGACCCACGACCTGAAGGGTCAGGCAATCGCCGCGTTTGTCATCATCCGCTCGGGCTACATCGAATCACACAACATCGGTCCCGATGCACTGGTGGCGGAACTCAAGAACCATGTGGCCCATAAGATCGGCCCCATCGCGCGACCCGACGACATCATCATTTCGGGCGACCTACCCAAGACGCGCTCAGGAAAGATCATGCGCCGACTCCTGCGCGACGTGGCCGAAGGCCGCGCGCTGGGAGACACAACCACGCTCGCCGATCCCGCCGTCGTCAACTCGCTGAAGGACAAGTACGAGAGCTCGGAAGGTTAGTCGGGGTATAGTTTCTGCTGGTCGCGGGGCGTGGCGCAGTTTGGTAGCGCGCTTCTCTGGGGGGGAAGAGGTCATGGGTTCAAATCCCGTCGCCCCGACCATATTTTCAACCTGGAATGCACTTGTGGGCGACACCGATTCCCATCGCGCTTGTCAGGCCTGCAAACCAGGATAACCAGGTTCACACCCCTTCACCGGGCCGGCTCTCATGCTCTGATTTGAGCGACTTACGTTACTCGGGCGGCAAGGTTCAACGTATGGCCAACCGTCTTCCGTTGATCCGACGGCGATAGCTGCCTGGGAACCTGCCCCGCGTTAGTCTGCGTTGTTCTCCCGGCGGCTGCGCCTAAACTCCAGCAAGCTCGTCCCCGCCAGCCGCTCCAGCAGCAGCAGCGTCCCTGCCTTGTCCAGCTCGCGATTCTGACCTTCGCAGCGGCTCGACATCAGGCACCTGGGGCACCCCTCCGCGCAGTCGCACTTGGCGATGAGTTCGAACGCAGCCTCCATCCAAGCCGCGCTGGAGCGCAATAACCGCTCGCACAGGCCCAGCCCGCCTTCAAACGAGTCAAACAGGAATACCGCGCCCTGCAGCGTGTCCGGGAAGATCGAGTACCATGCCGTGCCCAGGTCGCTCGGGTCGCATCCTGCAAAGATGGGCGCGAGCGAGCCAAGCGCATGCTCCACCCCGTGGATCGCTTGTGCCAGCCCCATTTCCACCTGCTCGAAGTCGACTGGGATTCGCAAGTGCAAGCCGACCGTGCGCAGCGTCTGTGCCGGGAGATCCAGGGGATGCACTTGCTCGGGCGCTCCCGTCCGACCGTCCAGCACGCGATACCCGACCACTGCTGTGGTCACATCCATCGAGACCAATTCCAGCCGGAACCCGCGAAACTCCTCGAAACCCAAGACGACTCTCGGTTCGACCACGGTCTGGGCCACCGCCTGGGTGGCGAGCTCCGTGTCCTCGCGGACCAGACGGACCACCGAGGCTCTAAGATCGAGCTCAACCACGCGGTAGCTCTGCCCCTGGTGCAGGTAGATGGCGTGCTCATGGGCCTCCATCGTCGCTCGCCAGCGCTCCATCGTCCCCAGCGGCGTCGTCCCCACCAACAGCGTGACCACGTCCGCGCCCCCTCCGCGCAGGTTCACGTTCCCGGCAGGCGAGTCGTGCGAGGGGTAGAAGTAGCGCCCCGCACTCCATTGCAAGTCGCCGGAGTCCACTAGCTCATCCGCCATCGCCGGAGCCCCAACCCCCATCGCAACCAGTTCATCAGGCGAGATGGGCCGCTCGTGAGCTGCGCAGCGTAACTGCTGCCTGGCGATGTGCGGGTTCTGCGGGGCTATGACAACGGGCTCGATGGGCGCGCCAACCATGAGGTCCGGATGCGCCAGGAGAAACTGCTCACGCGGGTCATCGCGCGCAATGGCCACCGAAACGGAGTCTCGGCCGCCGCGGCCTGCGCGGCCCACCTGCTGCCAAAAGCTCGCAATTGAGGTTGGCAAGCCGTTCATCACCACCGAATCGAGCGCTCCGACATCGACACCCAGCTCCATTGCGTTCGTGGTGATCAGCGCGACAAGGTCATCCCGAAAGAACCGCTGCTCGATGGAGCGACGCTGCTCGGCGGTGTAGCCGCCACGATACGACTCGACTCGCTCCGCCGCCGGCGATCCGAGCCGCTTCCGCACCATGCGCAGAACCGTCTCGGTCGTGGACCGAGCGCGGCAGAAGACCATCGTCTTGATACCTCGCTGGGCAAGGCTGGTGACGAGCGCTGCCGTTCGGACGTTCCCAGAGTCCGGGTCGTCCTGCCCCTCCAGCGAGCCCACCAGGAAGAGCGTGCGCTGCCCCTGCGGGCTCCCATCAATCTCGATGAGTTCGGCCGTGCGCCCAGTAAGCGCCGTGAAAAGCAGCTCCGGCTCGGCGACGGTTGCGCTGGTGGCGACGATCTGTGGCCGCGTACCGTACCACGCGCACAGGCGCAGGAGCCTCCGCAATACCCAAGCGCAGTGCGACCCGAAGACGCCGCGATAGGTGTGCATTTCGTCCAGGACGATGTAGCGGAGAGAACGCAGAAACGCACGCCATGTCTCGTGCTGCGGCAAGATACCGAGGTGCAGCATGTCCGGGTTTGTGAGCACCACCTGCGCCGACTTGCGAATCGTCGCGCGCTGTGACTTCGGAGTGTCGCCATCGAACGTCGCGACGCGAAAGTCAAGTCCTCGCGACAAGTCGGCCAGCTTGCCCAGTTGGTCCTGCGCCAGCGCTTTGGTCGGATACAAGTACAGCGCACGGGCGACTGGCTCTTCGCTCAGCCCTTGCAAGATCGGCAAGTTGTAACAGAGCGACTTGCCGCTGCTGGTGCCGGTGGCGACGACGACATCCTGGCCAGCCCGAAGCAGCTCGTACGCCTTCCGTTGATGGTCGTACAGATGCGCAATGCCAAGCTGGGTCAGTGCGTGGGTGACAGGCGGTGTGAGGTCAACAGGCAGCGGGTTCGATGAGCCCGGTTGGGCCGGAAACGACCGGATGGCTCGGGTCGAGTTGGCAATCGATTCGACGAGCAGGAACTCGTTGAGCAGTTGTTCGTGGGTCATCCGTCCAGTGCGTCAAGCACGGGATCGCGCGTGACGTCCTTGGACGTCCACTTCACGGCCAAAATGGTCAACACGTAAAGCACCGTCATCGGGATGGCCATTACGATCATGCTCAATGGGTCGTTGCTCGGCGTGATGATCATCGAGACGAAGAAGATACCTACCGTCGCCTGCCGCCAGTAGGCGAAGAGTCCTTCGACCGTCAGTAGGCCGATCTTCGCCAAGAAGTACACCACCACCGGCAGCTGGAACGCCAACCCAAAGGCAAGCATCATCTTGACGATGAAGAAGACTAGGGTGCCCGGTTCTTGGTACAGCACTGCCCCGGAGTAGTCGGAAACGTAGCTTGAGAACCACTGGAGCGCGGTCGGCAAAATCAGATAGCACAGCCCGGACCCCATGGCAAACAGGATGAGGCTCACCGGCACGACGATGCGGAAAGGACGCTGCTCGCTCGTCTTGAGTCCCGGCTTGATGAAACCCCAAAGTTGCACCGCGACAAACGGAAAGACTAGGATCAGTCCCACGAAGAACCCAAACTTCATCTTGAGCATGAAGGGGTCCACCAGGTTCTTGAACGCCTCTTTGTACTCGACCCCCTTAGGGATCGTCGATCGCGCCCAACCCATCAGCTGATCATAGATGGGAGTCTGAATGTAGTAGCCGATCACCCACCCGACGATGAGGAACGCAAAAATGCGCAGTACTCTCGATCGGAGTTCATCGATGTGCTGCCCCAAAGGAGCACGAAACTCATCGGGATCGTGTTCCGATGAGTTTCGCTTCTGTAGCCATTCGGTCAGCATGGACACCGTTCGGTGCCTATTCCAACGTCAGGAGGAACTGTTGTCGGCTCTTGATGATCCGGACGCCGCCCCGATTGGCGTTGCCAGCACCGCCGCCCCGACCAGGCTGGCCCTGACCAACACCGCCGCCGCCGCCGTTACCGCCGCGTCCACCGCGCGGGTCACCGCCGCCCCGTTCGCCGCTACCGTCAGGCGACCGCTGGTTGAGCGTGCCAGGACCTTCCGGCCCCATCGATCGGTCACCTTCACGACCCGATGCCGAATCTGTTCCGCGACCACCGCGAGCACCACCACCGGCTGCTCCGCCTTGGCCGCCGCCCTGGGCGGCACCGCCGCCACCCGCGGTCCGAATACGCTGCGTCGTCACCTGATTGCGCTCAAGCCGCGTGACCATGCCGTCGGCGAGGCTGAACCAATAGATCTCTTCAATCTCCGCCTGGTTTCCATCGTTCGCCTTGGTTCCAGTCGCGATTCGAGTTCGGATCTTGGCGCAGGGTCTGCCGCCTTCCCACTCAATCGATTCCAGGACGCCTCGCGCTGGCTGCGGATTCGAGATTTTCTCTTGCGAGTAAACAGTCTCGATGTTCATCCCGCTTTGCACGATCGCGCCCGACCAGGCATCGCCAGTCTTGACGCCTGTCGTCGGCAGAATCGGCAGCGGGAAGTTGCCGAAGATGTACTGCTTCTCATTCGCAGTCGAAGAGCCTTCCATCGGGATGTATGCGGGAGAACGACCGAAGATCTCACGACCCGTGTCGGTCACCCGCATATAGATCGGATAGAACTGATTCTTCGGACGTCGCTTGATCTCGGGGTCGCCCTGCAGCGGGAGCATGGCGTAGTCCTTGCCCTTGTCAGGCAAGATCTCCATCCGGACAAGCCCTTCGCGCTTGCCGTTGCCCATGTTGTAGGCGTTGTCGAAGGTGTAGCGATACCGTGTGCTAAAGCCGCCCTGCGGGAGGTCAGGAGCACGACCCCCAAGCTGAGCCTGAGCCTCGCTCATCATGCTGACGCTCTGACGGATCTCCAGCTTGTAGGTGTACTGGGCGCCGGGCGTCATCTTGTACCGCAGCTTATAGCCGCCAGCGGGGGGTGCCAAACTGTTGCGATTGTCCAAGCGAAGGCGCACCGAGGAGCGGTTGAGAGCGCGCGAAGCATCGCCAAAGTCTGCATAGAGGACCGCTTCGATGTTCAGATTGCCGTCCGGAAGCTGGCGACCCTTCGTGTCTAGCTTGTACACGAAGTCATCGCCTTCGTAGTCTTCTTTGCCGACCGGGGTCACTGCCTCCAAGAACTTGCCGTTGACCATGATGCCAACGTAGCCCGTGGGTGGGATCGCTCCCTTCGGAATCCGTACTTTGACCACTTCGCGAACGATCGAACCGCTCGCGGGGCGCCGGATAGTAAAGGTGCTCTGGGCAAAGGCGACCGCGCCGATGCTAAAGCATAGTCCAATAACACAAAATCGCTTCATGTTCTACAGTACCTTACCCCGTCCAAGGGGTGCTTCGATGGTGAAATCTAACCATTCAGACGCAAATCAAGTTCCGAACGTTACGAGGGCCAACATAAAAGCGCGCGCCTGGACGAATCCGGGCGCGCGCAGTGCTTTGGGGTGACGTTGAACTTACTTCTTGGACCGGCGGCGAAGCATCAGTGCTGCGCCAATCCCAACGGCCACGAACGATGCAGGCTCGGGGACGACGGTACCGATCATCTGGACGTTGTCCAGGCGGCTGGCACCGCTTGCACCCGTGCCACCAGTGAACGTGTAGATGAACTCAACGGTCGTCGCGTTCACGACGGCGATCGTCGAGCTGACTGCAGTAAACGTGCTCGCTGTCGAGTTCCAACCCGTTGCAACTAGCGTCGCGGCGCCGCCGTTGACCTTCATCGAAAGCGTCGAGGTCAAGAAGCCCGTCGACGAGTGGCGATAATCAAACGCGACTCGGGTCAGATTGATCTTCTTGCCACCAGTTGCGGTGAGCAGGAAGTTGATCGTCTGACCGTTCACGATCGGCGAACCCGAACCGGAGTTCGTTCCGCGCATAACGATTGCCCCGGTAGCCGCCGGGACGGCTCGCGGGTCGCTCAGTACGGTGCCAGTAAAGGTACCGACCTGACCGTTGGTCGTTGCACTGTTAATGACCGTGTTGAATGTCGCGCTCGAGGTAAGGCTTGACGAAACGTTCGCCGCGAGGAACGTTGCAGCTGTGCTGTCGAGTCGGCCGACGCCTGACGAGTTTGAGTTGGTCGTGAACTGGTCAAACGTCCAGTACGCCACGTGCTGGGCGTGCGCTGCACCCGCAGCAACGACTAATCCTAAGATTACAAATTTTTTCATCCTTTCAAATAACACTCCTACAGACATTGGACCCACCGGTACTCCCCAGCGTGACCATAGCAATATCGTCAGATCAGCGCCGAAATGGGACAGTCCGGCGAGAAGGATCACGATTTCTTAACTCCCCGGTGGCGCGCTACGAATCTGATGTGTATACTTACGTCCACATGTCAAGCAACGGCTGGCTCGTGCTCCGGAACGCCCGAGGAAACAATCTGCAGGGCGTCGATGTCTCCATCCCCCTTGGGCTAATGGTGTGCGTCACCGGCGTGAGCGGCAGTGGCAAGAGCACGCTCGTCCAGGACACCCTGTTCCCCCGGCTGATGTACGAACTCTTCGGCACTCGCTCGGTTTGGGAGCCCCACGACGGACTCGACGGGCACGAGCAACTGGACAAGGTCATCGACATCGACCAATCACCCATCGGGCGAACGCCGCGCTCGAATCCGGCGACCTACACGGGTACGTTCGACATGATCCGCGACCTCTTCTCAATGACTCCCGATGCCAAGATCCGGGGCTACAAGACCGGGCGATTCAGCTTTAACGTCAAGGGTGGACGGTGCGAGGCGTGCAAAGGTGACGGCATCATCAAGATCGAGATGCACTTCTTGCCCGACGTCTACGTCCCATGCGAAGTCTGCAAGGGCAAGCGCTACAACCGCGAGACGCTTGAAGTCAAGTACAAGGGTAAGTCGATTTCTGAAGTCCTTGAAATGACCATCGAGGAGGCGTGCGAGTTCTTCCAGCCGATCCCCAAGATCTACCGAAAGCTCGAAACGCTTGAGCAAGTCGGTCTCGGCTACGTTCGCCTTGGACAACCCGCTACAACTCTTTCGGGAGGCGAAGCACAGCGAATCAAGCTCGCCGCCGAACTCAGCAAACGCGCCACCGGTAACACGATATACATCTTGGATGAGCCCACGACCGGCCTCCACTTCGCCGATGTCCGCCGACTCCTTGCCGTGCTGCAACGGCTGGTGGACCAGGGGAACTCCGTCCTCGTCATTGAGCACAACCTCGACGTCATCAAGACGGCAGACTGGATCATCGACATGGGGCCTGAAGGCGGCACCGGAGGGGGTCAAGTCATCGCATCAGGACCGCCGGAAGCCATCGCCGCAACCGCGGGCAGCTACACGGGCAAATTCCTGAGGGAGTTGCTTGCCCGTGAAGACGCGAAGCCGGCGGTCGTCTCCTAGCCCGCTTACGCGAGCTTGGACTCGATGAGATCAACAGCCGACTGGACCGTATCCACGTCGAACGCGAACCGCGCACCCGCTGCCGAGAACAACTGCGGCAAGGTCACCGTACCGCCGAGGGCCAGCGCGCTACGGTAGTTTGCGATCGCCTTGGGTGCGTCCTCGAGCGAATTGCGCCAGACCTGGACCGCACCCAACTGCGCCAAGCCGTACTCGACGTAATAGAACGGAATCTCGAAGATGTGGAGCTTGCGGTGCCAGCCGGTCTCCTTCTCGGCCTGCAACCCGCTCCAATCCTCAAAGCCCATGAACCGATCCCAAAGCTCGGACCAAGCGCGGTCACACTGAGCACTGTCCCGTGCCCGCTGCGGATCGGCATAGACCCAATGCTGGAATCCGTCCACCACCGCCATGTACGGCCAGAAAAGCACGAGCTTCTCGAGGTGCTCCTGGCGCGCTCGCTTGGCGTCCTCAGCAATGTAATAGCCGCCGTACGACTCGTCCAGGTACGGTCCGGCGAGCAACTCCATGCTCATCGAAGCCACCTCGGCGAATTCCGTGTTGACCTCGTGCTGCTGGTGATAAGGCAGCACCGCCGACTCGAAAACGTGGAACGCATGGCCGCCCTCGTGGAGCAACGTCTGAACGTCTCCGTGCTTCCCGACTGCGTTCATGTAGATGAACGGTCGACGCGATACGGGGAACGCGGTGCAATAGCCGCCCGGTGCCTTGTTCTTGCGGTTGCCCAGGTCCAAAAGGTCCTCAGCAAGCATCGCGTCGTAGTAGCCTCCGAGCACCGGGTCCACCTGCCGGAAGATCGCACTTGCCTTCTGCTCCAGGTCCGCAACCTGGGAGAAAGGCTTGAGCGGCTGCTGTCCATGCTCGGGGCATCCCAGATCCCATGGCCGAACGCTGTCCAGCCCGAGCCTCGCCCGTCGGCGTTCAATGATCCGCTTCGCTGCCGGAACAACCGACTTCTCGATCGCGTTGCGAAACGATTCGCAGTCGGCTTCCGTGTAGTCAAACCGTTGCATTTCTTGCCAGCGCAACTGCGTGTAAGTCTCAAATCCCGCGTTCTTGGCCTGAGGCACGCGCAGGTCCAACAGCTCTGCCCACAACGCGTTGAGCTTCGATCGATCTTCCAGCCGCCGGTCCATCCCCAATCGCCAAGCTCGCTCGCGAACCTCGCGGTCGGAGTTCAGTTGGTTCATCTCCAGCTTGGTCAGGGTGATCTCTTCGCCCTCCCAGCGGACGGTCTGCGCACCGACGATCTCGCCGTACTCGGTCGACTTCTCGGATTCCTTGGCCTTAAGCTCGACGTTCTTGGCACGGAAGATCGCCGCCTCGCAACGCATATTGCGCAGCGGAATCTCGAAGTTCGCAGGCGTGACGCCGCTGGCCAGAAGCTTCTCCTTCAACGCCTGGCTCGCGCGCTGCTGCTCAGGAAAAATCTGCTTGTAGAACGTGCTGTAAGCCGAGGTCGCGACTTCGTCGGCGGTGTTGGCGGTCATGGCCACGTAGATGCGGCTGAGCAAGTCCGAGATTAGGTTCTCGATCTTGGTCCATTCCGCCAGCCACGCATTCACATCCTCGCCGTTCAGGTCCGTATCGAGGAGGGCATCAAATGCGGGCGCATAGGTCGGCCAGCTAAGGTCGCGCGCTGCGTCAAAATTCTCGGGAAGGGCTTGCATGGCGGCAAGCTTACCCACGCGGTCTACTCACGCCGGGACGCTTGGCGGGGTCCGAACCACTTCGTGTTTTCTTCTTCGCTAAGCTCGTTGATGAACTGGTCGACGTATTGCATGGCTTGCGCGGCGAACTGGAACGATCCGTCCACCTCGCCTTGCCATATGGTTTGCACCACCCAATCCGGAACGGGCAGGAACACGATCCGGTCCGGCGCGTCGAGTGTCACCGGCACGATCATCGTCGAACCTCCGGTCCCTGAATAGATGAACTCAAGCGTCATCGTGTGAGGAGTGAAGGACGCCTTGCCGATCTGCGGCTGGACTCCAAGCGCCCGAGCCTCAGACAGCACAGAAGACTCGAACTCCCCCTCGCTGGGATCACGACCCTCAAGCAAATCGTTCCACAGCGCACGTTTCTTCTGGGCTACGAATTCGTTCAGGGTCATAGGACCATTTTACTGGGTCGGGAACCGCCAGCTCACGGTCGAGGTTAGCAAGGACGGACCTGGACAAGGCCACGTCCGACACTCTGAGTTCGATGAACCTGACAGGTAAACTGCCCGCCGTGATGCTGTTCCGAAAGGGAAATCCCCAAAGAGATCGCTTTGAGCGGTTGGCCGAAGAAGTTTTCCCTTCGCTCTTCGGGACGGCACTGCGATTGACCCGCGACCGCGAGGACGCCCAAGACCTCACTCAAGAGGCGATCGTCCGGGCGTACGACGCCTTCGACCGGTTCGACGGACGCAACTTCAAGGCCTGGATCCTCCGGATCCTCACCAACCTCTACATCAACCGCTACCGACAAAAGCTGCGATCCGGCAGCACCGTTTCGTTTGAAGACGAGAACACCGCCGAGCCGGTCGCGGACCCGAGCGAATCGCCCGAGCGGTTGGTCTTCGACCACCTGATGGGCGGCGAAGTTCAAGAGGCCCTGGAAAAAGTACCGGCAGATTTTCGCATGGCAGTCTTGCTCAGCGATGTGGAGGGTCTCTCATATGAGGAGATCGCCGAAGCCACTCAGGTTCCAATCGGTACCGTCCGCTCCCGAATTGCACGGGGAAGAGCGATTTTGCGCCGCGAGCTGGAACCACACGCCCGCGCCGAAGGTTATTTGAAAACAGAAGCACTCTCCGAGGACTCCGACTAACGCAATGAAAGATTTTGAATTGATGCATAGCTTGGCCGATGGCCAACTCGAAGGAGAAGAGCGCAACGCCGCGCTCGCCAAGATGTCCGCCGATCCCCGACTCGAAGCCGAGTACCAACAGGCACTCGCTCTCAAGTCGACCCTGAAGCGGTGCGTCAAGGGCGAGATGTGCAACGAGACTTGGTCCCTTTGCAAGTCGCGCCTCGATGAGATCGACCGAGCGTCGAACGCGCAGCACTTTGTCAGCAAGTACTCCTGGCAAATGGCAGCGTGTCTCTTTTTCCTCCTCGTCGGGGCTGGCATCATGAATCGTGTGGGCAGCCAGAACACCCTCCACACGAGCGATGTCGCCAGCTACGCCGCGGGCCTTAACACCAGCAGCATCGTCCCGGAAAGCGTCCGTTCATGGTTTTCCGACCGACTCGGCAACCACGAAGCCAAGACTCCACTTGAACTCGTCGGTTTCGTCGAGCAGCGCATGCAAGATGGCCGGATCGTGCAGGTTTACGACATCCGTGACGAGCGCGGCCAGATGCGACTGCTCCGGGTGAGTGGTGCAGTCGCCGTGGACGGAACTTGGCGCGACCCACGCACGAACTCTCGGCGCGGCGTCATCGGCTCGAACAACTGCCTGTTCTGGACTGAAGACAACGCTGCATTCCTGTTGCTAGGCAACCGGTCCCACGACGAGCTGCAGCGCGTGGTCGACGAACTCTAACCCTCTCCTCCAACAAAGCTCCTTTCATAACGGCCTGATCGCAACGCCAACGCGATCAGGTCAATTTTTTTGTGCTTCCGCCTCCGAAGTGTCACAAGTCAAGCCTTGCGGGCAGATAGGAGATTGGAACATTTGGCGCGCCCGAAGGGGGTGCGTCTTGAGCAACCACAGGGAGTAAAGAGCAAATGAATTCTCAGCACAAAGCGCTGTTGATCGTTGTGGCCATGTGCGCCGCAGCGGCGAGCCAAGCCATCATCATCGCGTCCGATAACGCCGACCACCCGACGTACAACGACGGCTGGCAGCTTACGGACAATAGCATCACCGGCTACAATCCGTGGGTGCAATTCCAGGCAGGCGGCGGACGCTACATCGGCCCCAGCGTCGACGGCGACAGCCGTTCCTTCGGCCTGTTCAACGGCGGCGGTTACTCTGTCGGTCGCCCGCTCCAGGTTGGTCTAAGCGCTGGCTTCTACACGGTCATCGGCCGACATAACGTGGACAACTCCCAGGGTTTCTCGGGGTTCAACGTCAAGTCGTCCGTTGGCTCCACGTTCGGTGCAGGCCAAATCCTGGCCTGGGGTCTGACGCCCTCCACCGGCAACCAGAAGGTCTATCTCAGCGACGGTAACACGATCAACCTTGGGGTCGAGCTTCGCGGTCGAACCCTCAGCTACTCGCTGCAGTTCGGTGGTGGAAACTACACTCTGCGCGTGGTCGACGTGAACAACCTCTCGATCAACGGCCTGGTTAGCGGTTCGTTCTCAGGTTCGATCTACTCGGTGGGATTTGCCCAGTTTAACAACGGCAGCTTCCAGGATCTGCTATTCGATCGACCGACGTTCGATGCCGTTCCTGAACCGGGCACCATGGCCGCTATGGCTGCGGCCCTCGGCGCATTCGCGCTGCGACGCCGCAAGCGATAAGTCTTCCTTAGACACGTCAGCGCAAACGGAACCGCGCGCCTGAGCCTAGTGCTCGGCGCGCGTTCTGGTGACGCAACCCTCTGAACCAGCGTAAGGTAAAATAGAGGTCTTCCGCAGGGGTATAGCTCAGTTGGTAGAGCGGCGGTCTCCAAAACCGTAGGTCGCGGGTTCAAGTCCTGTTGCCCCTGCCATTTCCCTCTCGCACGCATTTTCGCCAGCAATTTTGAACCTGCTTCGGCCAAAATTGACGAATGCGCGTTCGTGTTCTAGTTGCGCTCCTCGGTTGTCTCATCGCCCTTGCCGGGTGCGCGGAGCCGACAGTACAAGGGGGGAAGCCAAACCCCAAACCGGTCAAGAAGCTGGTCTCGCTGAGCCCGAGCGTCACCGAAATCGTCGCGATGAACATGCCGCAAATGCTGGCCGGACGGACCGCCGCGTGCAACTTCCCGCCCACCGGCTTGGAGCAGGTGCCCGTCCTCGCGACCGTCAAGCCGGACTACGAGAAGCTCGCCAAAGTTGCACCGGACCTCGTGGTCTACGATGCCAACCTGTTCTCGGATGCAGACGTGACGCAGATGAAAGCCGCTGCGCCCAAAGCCAACTTCTTACCGTTCGCCGCGCAGACTGTTCAGGGGTACATCGACTGGCTCCTTGAGCTCGGCAAACTGACGGGCACCGAGACGGCCATGTCCGAATACAGCGACAAGGTCTACGGCGCGCTTGAGCGAGCCCGTGGCGCCGCGCCAACACCCCTCGTTCGCACCCTCGTCCTTTCAGGTGACGGACCCGGCGCGCTCTTTGCAGCGGGCAAGAAGTCGCTGCTCGCCGACGTCATCCGCCAGGGTGGTGGCGAACTCCTCGGCGACGACAGCAATCGCTTTACTGCCCTCAAGCCCGAAGCCATTGTTTCGGGCGATCCAGAACTCATCCTCGTCGCTGGCGAAGCAAGCACGGTTCTGAAGGACCCACGATTCGCCGCGACCTCCGCCGTCAAGCGGAACCAAGTTTATGGTCTCAACGCTGACGTGCTTCTGCGCGCTGGCTCCCGATTTGACAAACTGATCGAAGGGATTAGCCGCATTCTGCCCGCTGCCCGCGCGGCCAAGTAACTCATCAACCCAGGAGAAACACACCAACTAGCATGGCAAACGCACCGCTCGCCGAGATCGGCATTTTCGGAGGCTCAGGCTTCTACAGTCTTCTTGATAATGTCAAGGAGGTCAAAATCGACACTCCTTATGGCCCCCCGAGCGACTCGCTGTTTCTGGCCGAGCTGAACGGACGTAAGGTCGCCTTTCTTCCCCGCCACGGTCGCCGCCACACGATCCCGCCGCATAAGATCAACTACCGCGCCAACGTGTGGGCCATGCGCCGCGTAGGCGTCAAAGCCGTCATTTCGCCGTGCGCTGCAGGCTCACTCCAGCAGCACGTCAAGCCAGGCGACTTCGTCGTTTGTGACCAATTCGTCGATCGCACCACCGGCCGCATCGACACTTTCTTTGATGGTCCGATCGTTTCCCACGTTTCTCCCGCCGACACCTACGATCCCGTCCTGCGCAAGCTGGCAGTCGAGACCATCCGGGCCCACGGCATCGAGTGTCACGACGGCGGAACTGTGGTCGTCGTTCAAGGCCCGCGATTCAGTACCAAGGCGGAGAGCAAGTGGTTCACCGACGCCGGATGGCAGGTCATCAACATGACCCAGTACCCTGAGGCGTATCTCTGCCGAGAACTGGGCATGGCGGTCGTCAACATCGCATTGATCACCGACTACGACGCGGGTCTGGTTGCCGATACCGAGGCCGTGAATGCACACAGCGTCCTGGAAATCTTCAATCAGAACTCGGAGAGGATCCGCAACGTGGTCATCGATCTGGTTGGCAAGTTCCCCAAGGACCTCGACGCACTCGGAGCTCGAGAGACACTGCAGTTCAGCCGCGGCGATGGACATGCGGCTTCTGAGTTCGATATCCGTCTCTTTGAATAAGTCATGACAACTCCCTGGTCCATTCTCGCCGTCTCCAGCATGCTCGCGAGCCAAACGCAGCCCGCTGCGCGATTGGACCTGGGAACCTACAGTGTCGGCCCCGACAAGGTCCCCGTGACCTTCCCACTCGCCGGACTGGACGGCCCCGGCGGCGCGTACGCCGAGTTCGGGAACCTCCGTTTCCCGCTTCGCGCGGACGGCGCACTCATGGGTGGACGCATGGCCGACGGCGGCTGGGGCGAGTTTGCCAAGGGGTTCAGCAGCTACCGCGACGCGAGCGAAGGAACGATCACCTGGAAGACGAAGGTCTTCCTCTTTACGCGAGGCGAGCTCATCGCCAAACGGGGCCCAGCCAATTACAGTTTCCGTCGTGGCGTGATCGAGCCGTTTCAGATCGAGACGATCAAGGAATCGCTTGCACGACTGGGCGCAATGGTCAAGGGGCAAACCTTCGGCCGGATCAACCTTGAATTCGACATCACGGTCGATGACGATGCCGAGCGGATGGAGCTCACCAACGACTCGGGGCCGGCGTTCGGTCGCGCTTTCGTCACCGACGTGCTCGAATCCCGTCTCAACGACTACAACTTCCAGGCAGAAGACGGGATCTACCGCGGACCGTATCACGGCGTGCTCTGCATTCACGCCGGGCTCTCCGATCCGGTCCCTCTCATGAGCGTGCGCAGCATGCCCGTCAGCGCGGTCGGCTATTACGTCCGGTCTCCGCTCGCTGACGGCGATCGTCTCGCGCTCACATTGTACGCAAGCTGGATTCGCCAGCTCACTTGGCGTGCCGCTCGCTCAGGCTACGCGCTGCCCGTCATCACAGGCGGGATCGACAATCCGTTCGCCACCCACGCCCGGCAATTCGTCACCGACGCCATGTGGCCCGCGATCATGGACCTCGGTCCGCTCGGCGGGACCGGCTACTTGGCCCGGAAGTACCCTTCCGGCCAAGCGGCAGGCAGTTGGGCCAGCGTCGCCGACGATCCTTACTCCAAGCTTCCCCGCTTCAACCTTGAGTCCACCACGAACTGGCTCAAGAACAGTCCAGATCGCGTCAGCGCCCTGCTGGACGGCGCAAGCGAAGACGTGGTCCACGATGGCCGACGGATGCTCGTCCCGCTCCAGAAGGCCAGCGCCATCACGGAGCTGGCCGCGCCGCAGTACGGTCTCAAGGCGATGGGCCTCGTGGTCGGCAGAACACAAGCCGCCGTCCTCTTCGAAGCCGAAAGCGCGGTTCCGGCCGACGCGAGTCTCTTTGCTGCGCCCAATGTCCTCGCGCGCATGGCTCAAGCAGACCCCACCCCTGGGCTGCGACAAGACGATCAGAAGCGCTGGGTTTTCGTGGGCGACCCGAGCCAGCTGCTCCGGCCCGTTCCGATGCCTCCCGCATTCGATTACGTCGATTCGCTCCCCGAGAACATTCGAACGGAAGGCGTGCTCCGAGTCGAGAAGGCGATGGACGCGGACCGCGGTCCGATCCTCGTGGTCAGCGAACGCGGTCTCTACCGTGGCGGCGTAGTTTGGTTCGCCGGAGGCATGCCGCCGGTCATCAATGGTGCCGCGCGTCCTGTCATCGATTTTTGGTTCCGGGCTTCCGGTCGCGATCCGTTCGCGGTCCAAATCGACTTCGCCAACGGTCGTCGAGGGTGGCTCGTGCTCGGTCCGCCAGTGGATGTGCCCGTAGGAGCCGAGGAGCGCGGAGAGGTGACCCAGTCGGTTGCAGTCGAGTCGCTTAACACGTGGCAACGAGTCCGTGTCGATCTCTCTGACATGCTTGAGCGCGTCGGAAGCTCTGCCATCCGTACTCTGGCCATCACGCCGCAACCCTACTACGAGTACTTCGAGCGGCAGCTGGTCGAGCCAGCCACTTTTGAGATCTCTGCGATCCGATTCGACTCCGACAAATCTAACCTCTCTGCCCCAGCCGTGCCACCGGACGCTGATCTTCTCTCGATGATCCAGCGGGCAGGTGCGATCGAACCAGGGACCGCGACCGAATCCGATATCAAGTTGTTAGGTGATCTTCTCGAAGTCCCCAATCGCCGCGGAACTATCGCCGCTGCCGATGTACTCACGCGCGTCAAGGCACCTTCGCTCGTCTCCGGCCTCGTTAGTGCACTTCGATCCGGGCAACCGTGGGTTTCGATCACCGCCGCCAAGGCGCTCGCCAACCAAGGCACCGACGAGAGTTGGAGCGCACTCCGCCGTGCGCTGGAGATCGGTCCGTTTGATCACACTCGCCTCGGTGCGATTCAAGCGCTCTCCGGCACCAAGGACGCGAGCTACGTCGGGGCGATCAGCTTGGCCTATGCCGCGAAGAGCTGGCGAGTCCGGCGCGCCGCGGTCGAGGCGCTCGCCTCCATCCAAACACGTGAGGCTAGCATCGTCGCGATCACCTTCCTCCGTGAGGTTGAACCCAACGTTCGTTTGGCAGTGGTCCGCACCGCCAACGCGGGCTTTGACCTCGCCGCACGGCGCCTTCTTTACGCCGCCGTCAACGATCCCAGCGAAGAGGTCCGAGCTTCGGCCGCCATCCGCTTGCTCGATGCGGTAGACGAGGAGATCAAGCTTGAAGCCATGAAAGTGGTCCGCGATGAGAGCCCAACCGTCCGTCGCCGCGTATTGGATGGCCTGGCCGAGAAGCCAAGTCCCGCTGCCCATGCCCTCATCCTTCAGTCACTGGGGGACCGGGTCGCCGACGTTCGCGCTGCCGCGCTTCGCGCCCTCACCAAAGGCCCCAAGGAGGTCGGCTTGGACGACCTGAGCCCGGTGCTCGACGATCGGGACCCGCGCGTCCAGCTCGAGCTGCTTGAGCTGATGGTCGCGCGCAACGTCCCCATCTCCCCAGCGTTGCGCGCCGCATGGAAAACGAGCCCAGCACCCGAAGTGCGCGAGGCAGCGAGGCCCTTGCCGTGAAACTCATCTTCGGGTCGGACCATGCGGGCCACACCCTACGCCGCGTGCTCGTCCACACCGCGCGGCGGGATGGTCATGAATGCGTCGAGGTCGGTGCAATGGGCGAAGACCCGTACGACTACCCGGATGCTGCCGACGATCTCGCACCGAGAATCCTTTCGGGTGAGTTCGAACTCGGGGTGCTGATCTGCGGCAGTGGCATCGGCATTTGCATACGCGCAAACCGCCATCCTGGTATCCGCGCAGCCAACTGTTGGAATGTCGAATCGGCAAAACTGGCACGTTTGCACAATCATGCAAACGTTTTGTGCCTCGGTGAGCGTTTAGTAGAAGCAGAGCGGGCGGTCGAGATCCTCACCGCGTTCTTGAAGGCTCCGGAAGACCATGCGGAGCGTCACGAGCGTCGGGTCGGTAAGCTCGATGCAGCCATTTAGGTTATCGGAGTCTTCATGCAGAAAGGAACTTCAAAGCTATTTGCATTCGCGCTGGGATTCCTCGCGGCCGGAGCTATCTTCACCGGCGCGGTCCTGCGGGAGAAATCCACCAACGGATCGATCGACTGGGGCAACTCAGCCAATCACGTCGTGCTCATGGCCGACTCGCAGTCAAACAGCGTTGACATCCCTGAGTCGGTTTACTTCGCCAAGCTGATCGAGCTTCTGCAAGCCCAGTACGTCGAGAAGCCGGAAGCGACGGAGAAACTGGCGATCGGCGCAGTGAAGGGCATGGTCGTGAGTCTGCAAGATCCCCTGGCCACCTTCATGGATAAGACCCAGTTCGAGGCGTTCGCCAACGCCATGCACGGCAAGTTCGAAGGGATCGGCGCAGAGCTCAAGTTTGAATTCGATCCGACCGCGCTTGAGAAGCTTAAGAAGCGGCTCAAGGGCGAGGGGGTTGAGGACCTGGACTCGGCCACCCTGATTCCGAATGTCGTCGTCAGCGCAATCGTCCCCGGCAGCAACGCGGCAAAGGCCGGGCTGAAAATTGGGGATCAGATCATCGCTGTAGACGGCAAGACCGTCCTCAGCACGGCCATGGTCGAGTCGCTCCGCTCGGAAATCGAGACGGTCCGCAAGTCGAAGCTCGACGAAAATGCGATGAACCTCAGGCTTCGCAGCATCAGCGACCGGTTCACCAATAGTACGACCCCGCTGCGAGTAAAGGATCACCTCACGCTCGGCGCGACCGGCGAGTCCACGGTGGAGTGGGAACGTGGCACAAACGTTTTCAACGCCAAAATCGCCAAAGCACGCCAGACGTGGGAACCGATCCAGGAGCGCGGCGACGCCGTTGAAGTCCGCTTCTTCGACGGCGCAGACCGCGAACTGGCATCCCGGCTCGATGACAAGAAAGCGCTCACCATTGATCTGCGCAACAGCACGCAAGGAAGTTTCGAGACACTTCAAAAGATGCTCGACCTAGTCGCCCCCGCGGGTGTCTACGGCGAGATTGTCACCGATAAGAATGCAAAGCCAACACGGCTAGTGTCCCAGGGACAGCGCACCACGCCGCTCGACCTGACACTGATCGTCGATAAGTCCACTCGCGGAGCAGCCGAGGTGTTTGCCCTCGCACTCCAATCACGGAAGCTCGCCAAGATCGTCGGCGGCCCAACTGCTGGCGAGAAAGCAATCATCAAAACCGTTTTGTTGCCGGACGGAAGCGGATACACGCTCCCGGTGGGCGAATTCCATCCGGTGCTCGACACCAAAGTTGCCCGCGCCGAAAGGGAGGTGCGCCCGTGAATCCGGTCCTCAAAACTGTAACCGTCCCTCTCGTGATCGCTTCAGGACTCTTCCTCGGCTATATGGGCCGTGACTTCCAGAAGGGCGATTTTACGATGTCTGCGCTCACCTCGGCACTCCGCAAGCAGGAGCCGACCAAGGTCGATCCGGCCGAGCTCTTTAAGGGTGCATATCAGGATATTGAAACGAGCTACTACCGCTCGCTAGACCCGATCGAATTGAAGTACCACGCCATGGAAGGGGCCATGGCCTCGCTTGGAGATCCCCACACCGTCTTCATGAACCCTAAGTTCACGGAGGACTTTCTGAAGGAGACCCGTGGTTCCGCCACGTACGCGGGCATCGGCGCACGGCTCTCAGGCGATACCCAAGGGGCGAAGCTCGCCACAGTTTTCAAAGGCAGCCCGGCTTCGGCGGGCGGACTCCAGCCCGGTGACATCATCGTTGCCGTCGGCGCGACAAAAGTCGCGGGCATGGAGATTGACAAGATTGTCGGGCTCATCAAAGGGCCCGAAGGAACTCGGGTCAAGCTGACCATCTTACGCCCGAGCAGCGGCAAAACCCTGCAGCTGGAAATTCGGCGCGAACGGATCAACATTCCGACCGCCGACGGGCTCATTTTGCCAGGCACTCGCGTGGCCTATGTGATGGTCTACGGCTTCGCCGAGACGACCCCCAAGCAGTTCCGGTCTCAGATCCAAGACCTGGATGCCCAAGGGATCGACGGGCTCATCATTGACCTCCGCGGCAACCCCGGCGGCCTGCTCGATTCCGCCGCCGAGATGCTCGGGATCTTCACCGAGAACAAGCTCGTCGTCCGAACCGTCGGTCGCGATTACAAGGAAGAGCCGGTGTACACGCCGATGAACGAGCGCATGGACCTGGCTTATCCCGTCGTTGTACTGGTCAATGAGGATTCCGCAAGCGCCAGCGAGATCTTTGCAGGAGTTCTCCGCGACTACCGCCTCGCGACGCTCGTCGGCGAACACACCTACGGCAAGGCCTCGGTCCAGCGGATGTTCAACCTCCCCGATGGAGCCGCTGCCAAGGTCACTATCGCGAAGTACTTCTTGCCCAGCGGGCACGACATCATGCGCAAGGTCGATGATGAGGGCGGCTACATCAGCGGCGGACTCAAGCCAGATGTGGAAGTGAAGCTCAACCTCGGGCCAAACACCATGCTGGGCAACCCCGAGCGGGATAATCAGCTTCAGAAGGCACTTGAGGTCATCGCCAGCAAGCGCTAACGATTAGTAGACCGGGAGCTTTTCCTGCAGTTCGGTGCGGAAGGGCTCCAGGTGCTTGACGATGCGGTTCTCCTCGTCCAGCAGGAGCATCTTGGGTTCAATCGGCTCATCGGTCAAATCGAAGGCCGCGATGATCACCCGGTCGCCCGGCTGGAAAAACCGCGCTGCGCCGCCGTTCAACCCAACGACCCCGCTAACGCCCCCGAAGACGTAGGTGATAATCCGAGCGTCGTGATCGACAGCCCACACGTGCACCAATTCGCCATCCACGATGCCCGCAGCATCGAGAACCGCACGATCGACCTCAATGCTGCCCACGTAGTCGGGGTTTGCATAGGTTACGCGCGCGTGATGAAGCTTCGCCTTAAGAATCTGTGAGAGCCGCATTTGTGTTTGAAGTGTGTCCTTCGCCTGCCCTATCTTGGGGCTCTATATTCGAACCCACATCTTTATTAGCGCCGGAGCCGGCCGCTCCGTTGCGACGGCGGTACCAAGCGGACCAAAATCCGCCTAAGGTCATGATACCAGCCCCTACCCACACCAACAAGGTCATGGGCTTGTAGTACACGTCGAGCGGGAACAGCGGATTCTGGTAATAAACCTGGAGTGTGACGTCTTGCGTGGCCGCATCCATACGGTCCAGAGCGATCGTCAAGCCGCCTACGTCGGCTCGGAAATGCTCCGGTCCCTGATCGGTGATCGCCATTCCCGGGCTGACCTTGACGGCGTCGCTCCCCTTGGTCTGCACCAAGAGGTCGGCAAAGAACTTGGTCCCCATCACCCCCGCCTCACCTTCGCGTCGGAAGTTTTGGTAGGTCACCGTCGTGTCATCCACCTGCAAGCTTTGACCC
Organism: Chthonomonas sp.; assembly: GCA_016788115.1. Classification (NCBI taxonomy): domain Bacteria; kingdom Bacillati; phylum Armatimonadota; class Chthonomonadia; order Chthonomonadales; family Chthonomonadaceae; genus Chthonomonas; species Chthonomonas sp. The sequence continues at coordinate 56,842 of JAEURR010000003.1, forward strand.
TTCTTGAGCGTTGTGGGTTCCCCGGCCTCAAACTGCATGGGATAGACGGCCACGTAGATGTCGTGCGTCCCGTTCACATGGATCGCCGGGTGGACCGTCGGCGTCGGCTCGCCCTCTCCTGAGAAGGAGTAGTACAGCTCGGGGCTGGAATCAAACCTCTCGCCACTCAAGCTCTTAAACTCGAAATCGACTTTGTTCCCGCGCTTGGAATAGTCGCGGGCATCGCCATCCTTGAGGTTGATGACATAGCCCAGTGCAAAGCCGGGTGTTCCTGCTTGGATGACCGTCTGCTCCTTGCGTTGGAGCCCACGGCTTACGATGAGGCCCAGAACCGCCACGACCACGCCAACGTGCGTGAGCATGCTCCCGATGCCACCCTTCGAGCGCCGCCCTAGCTCAAGCAACTTGGACATATTCGCGCATAGCGTGAACAAACAAAGCCACGACAAGAACAGAATCCAGTTGGTAACTGGGATGGTGAAACCGAACGGGGCCCAAAGCGAATCCTCTGGCGCAGGCTTGAACTCGTTGTGCACGCCGTATTTCAGCCATAGGATCATGCCTGCGAGCAGCACCAACGAAGCCTGAAGAGATCGACCAATACGGTTCAGTACGACCTTCAGCGAGGACCCTCGCCAGCTCAAGAACGGTCCAATCGCCATCCCCAGGAGCAATGGAATCAGAATCCAGACGAGGATCCGGTTGTACATCGCCTCCTCGACTGCCTTCGGCGCTTTCCCTTGCAGCACGAACAACGCCGGGATACTCATGCCGACGCCCGCGCCGATCGCCATCGCCAGCAACAACCACTGCGCGGAGACGAACGCGCCCGCACGGCTGAGAAACGACGACGGCTCGGTCTCCGGCTGCAACTCTTGCCATGAGCGGATGCGCTTGAGCCACATTCCCAGGTAGCCCAACCCAAACACGCCGAGAATGCCGATCAAGACCCAACGCGCACCCGCGTCCATCTCGGCAAAGCTGTGCACGCTCTGGTCACCGTACACTCCGGAACGGGTCAAAAACGTGCCGTAAATGAACGTAAGTAGCCCGGTGCCGGCCAAGAACAGGTTCGAATTCCGACCGGTACCGCGGGTGGTCTGAAGAAGAAGCCCGTGGATCAGCACCACGGTCCACAGCCAAGGGACAAAGCTTGTGTTCTCGACTGGATCCCATGCCCAGAATCCGCCCCACCCGAGCGTCTCGTAAGCCCAAAATCCGCCCATGCACAGGCCGATTCCCAGCAGCGTGGCGGAAACCAGCGCCCAGGGACGAGCGAAGCTCACCCACTTGCTCGAGTCACCCTGGGCCAGCGCCGCAAATCCCAGCGAGAACAAAACGATCAGCGAACCGAAGCCGAGGAAGATCACCGGCGGGTGAATGGTGATCCAGTAGTTGATCAGCGCGGGCGTCATGCCGCTCCCTTCCGGGGGCATCAGCCGATTGTCGATCATCTCGACTTTGAACGGGGACTCGTACGCGAGAATCCCCGCGAGCGCGGCGAGAAACATCGCCGAAGAAACGCTAAACCACCGCCGGTAGTCCGGGAGCTTGCGCACCGCCAGCATCGCGAAGAGCGCGCTCGTCAGCGCCCACAGCAGGAAACTTCCCTCCTGCCCCGCCCACATGGCGGCGATCAGGTACGGCTTCTCCAGCGTGGTATCGGTGTGCCGGAAGACATAGCTGTACTGAAACTGATGGGTCTGAATCAGAATCCCGAGCACTGCGAACGCGGCGAAAAATGAACTGCCGCCGAGCGTGAAGCTCCAAGCGGCCCAGCGCGCCAAACTCGGGCGCTTGCCCTGGAGCAGCCACAGCACCGTAGACAGCACGAGGACCCCCAGCGAAAGAGTGATGAACCCGCGGCCCACTAGCCCCAAGGTCATGGCCCACTGCGCAGGGGCATGCAGTTCAACGTGATTGTGGGGATCCACTCAGCTTAGGCCTTGTTCAAGCTCTCGGGCTTGCCCGATTCATACTTGGACGGACACTTGGTCATCAGCTTCTCTGCCTTGAACGACCCGTCATGGTACGAACCGACGGCTACCACCCGAGTGGTCGTGCCCATATTTGCGGGAGCGTGCCCCTCGTGAAAGACCGTGACGAGCTTCCCGTGGTCATCTCTCAAGGTGAACGTGATCGAGCGCGCGCGCGGTTTTGAGATCATGGAGCCGCTGACGATCTCGCCGGCGAGATAGACCTTCTCGCCCTTCGATCGGACCGCCTGATCGACGGTGACCGTAGGGTTCGCGGTCATCAAGAATGCGGAGACCATCGCTGTGAGGGCGACGCTCGCCAGTACGGAGCTCAAGATCACGCTTTTCTTCATGAATTCCTAGGCTATTGTACGCGATCAGACCTCTCCCCTGGATGAGATACAATAGGGCTCTTCATGACGTGGACCCCGAGGATATTTGCAGTGTTGCTTGGCGCAGCGTTGGTGGCGCTCGCCGCGACCCAGCCCGCGCCCGAAGCGTTTCGCTCCGGAGTGCCCGGGACGACGGACCCCCAAGGGACGCTCCACTTTGAGACTCAAGTGGGCAGTTTCAAGCTGCTGGACGGCCAGGGTCGCGTCGATATGACGTTTCGCGGAACGGTCATGCTCAACCTCAAACCGGGCGCAAACGTCCAGACCTTCGGCAAGATCCGCAAGCAGTACGAAGGCCGCGGACGCGTCGTCTACTTCGGCGAGGGGCGCATGGTGTTCGTCGGGAAGTGGCGAAGTGCACAATTTTTCGGCAAGAATTTGAAGGCCACGTGGTTCGGTCACGGACGGGTCCGCATCATTAGCGAATTCTTCAAGGACCCCAAGACTGGCGAACTTGTCACCGGGCAGTTCTGGTACGACGACCCGAGCGACAAGGAATATTGGTTCACCGGAGGCACACAAGAGATTCCGCTGCCTCGGCCCAAGGAGGAATCGATTAGCCCAACTCCACGCGAGCGCAAGGATTAGGTTTGCTCAGGCAGACGTTCTGCCATATCCCGGGCATCGGCCGCGAGACTGAACGAAGTCTGTGGTCCCAAGGCTGTTCGGACTGGGACAGTCTGTTGGCGACCCCGGATCAGTTCTCGCTGGGCACCGCTGGCACCGAGCCCACCCTGCAAGAGCTACGCAAGTCGGTCCGGGCGCTGGAAAACCAGGATGCCAACTACTTTCGTAAGTGCCTGGGCCAACAAGAAGCCTGGCGAGCCTGGCCCGATTTTCGAGATTCCTGTGTCTATCTGGACATCGAGACCGACGGTGGACGGTTTGGCCAATCAGTCACCGTCGTGGGGCTCTACGATGGCAAAGAGTTCACCGCGCTGATCAAGGACGACAACCTCGACTCGTTCCTCGACATCATCGAGCAGTTCAAGATGATTGTCACCTTTTTCGGTACCGGCTTCGACCTACCGATGCTGGAGCGACGGTTCAAGGGATACCGCTTCAAGCAGATTCATCTCGACCTGTGCTATGCCCTCAAACGCATCGGCTATTCCGGCGGGCTCAAGAAGATCGAACGACAGTTGGGCATCGCACGCGGCAGCGAAGTCGACGGCATGAATGGCCGCGACGCCATCCGCTTATGGAGCGAGTACCGCCGCGGCTATGAGGAGTCTCTCAAAGTCCTTGTCGATTACAACCGTGAAGACGTCGTAAACCTGGAGCGGCTCGCATCGGTCGCCTACGAAGGACTCAAGCAACACGCCCTCACCGGACAAGCTGCCGCGCCACGGTCTTGAACCCGGTAACGCACCGTTCCAGCGATTTGTCGGTAATGTGGTGATGCAGGACAAGCCGGATGCGACGCTCCGCAGGGAGCATCGTCCAAACGCCCAGTTCGCGTAGCCGGTTCATCCATTCCACGGCGGGCCCAGGGGTTTCGACCATCACCATGTTGCTCTCGATGCGATCCGTCCAAACGCGAATGCCCGAGACGCCCTGAAGCGCCGCGCCCAGCCGTTTCGAGCGGTCGTGATCTTCCGCGAGACGGTCCACCATGGTACGGACCGCCACCTGACCTGCGGCTGCCAAAATGCCTGCCTGACGCATTCCACCGCCGAACCGCTTCCGCCAGTTCCGCGCCTCGGCGATGAACTCGCCGCCACCACACAACACCGACCCCACCGGTGCCCCGAGTCCCTTGCTGAGGCATAGGGTCACGGAGTCCACCGTCGAGGTCAGTTCCGCCAGCGTAACTCCTAGCGCGACGTGAGCATTCCAAGCGCGCGCACCATCCAAGTGAACCTTCATGCCCGATTCGTGGGCCAATCCGCTCAAAGCCGCCATCTGCCCCAATGAAGTCAGGGTCCCGCCCGCGCGATTGTGCGTGTTCTCGATGCACAGCAGCGTCGATCCCGGTGTGACGAAGCTCTTCTTGGTGATCCGCTTTCGGACCTCGTCGAGGTCCAGGACTCCGCGTTCCGAGGCGATCCCACGGCTCATGACTCCCGCGAACAGCGCAGGCGCGCCGCCTTCGTAGAAGAACACGTGCGAGTCTTCCTCGGCAATCACCGCATCGCCCGGAGTCGTCCAAGTCGCGATCGCCATTTGGTTCCCCATGGTCCCGCTCGGCACGAAGACTCCGGCCTCCATCCCCGCCATCGCTGCAACCTCGTTCTCCAGCTCGATCACCGTGGGGTCATCGCCAAGGACGTCATCGCCCACTTGCGCCGACGCCATCGCGTCCAACATCTCGGGCGTCGGACGTGTTACGGTATCACTTCGAAAGTCGTCGATCGGGTTCATAGGTCCTAGGATTTGCATTGCGCTCTTTATGTCAAGAAAATGTCGCCATGAGAGTAAAGAACTCTATGCGCATTCCGAGAACATAGAAGAGCGTGCAGGTGGGCGCATGTTACACCGATTTCGTAAGAGCTGGCCTCCACACTGCGCCGCTGCATCCGCTACCCAACGGGCGTTCTTGATCGCCCTAGAGCACGCATGATCTCTATTGACCGCCTAAAGCTTATGGCGCGACGACCGCCGGAGTTGCTCATCGCACCTCGGACGATCAGCGTGTTACGCCATCTAGCTCAAGCGTCTGCGCCCAGCGAGTTGTATGTTCGGGCACTCCAGGCGGACCTCGTCGCGGGCGTCCGATTCTTGCGAACTCACGGGATCCTCGACCGGACGACTGAGACCCGGATGATGTCTTTGGAAGCAGCCGTGCGGGGTGCCAAGACTGCGGGGATTCTCCAGTTCATTTCGCAAGCGCTCTTACAGCGAGGCGTGGGCGAGGACCTACCAGGCATCCCGTTCTCTCGCGCCCGGTTCTTGCGGCACTGCGCGTTTGTCGGCAGCTTTTGCCGCACGTATGCGACGATACGCCCACTCCCTGGCGTCTCTCCCGATACCGCCTACATGTTCGGGGCCGCCCACGATATCGGAACGATTGAGCTTGCCAAGCTCGCTCCGGAAGTGTTCACCTCCGTCTCCAGTTTCGCCCGCCAATGCGGTACGTCGTTCGATGTCGCGTTTTCTTGTTCCTTCCCCGAGTCCATCCACTCCCTCGGGGCCATTTTCGCAACTAACTGGCGTCTGCAACGCGAGTTCTCTGGGATGCTCGCCCGGTTCGATCAGGACACTCTGGAACCCGACGATGATCTGCTGGCGGTCGTGCTGATTGCCGACTGGCTATCCAGCCAAAACAACGCCACCTGGGAGCAGTGGCCCGCCATGTCGGTCCTGCCTCTCGCCATCGCCGAGCGATACACCGCCGAGCGCGAATTCTACGACGACGTCGCGCAGCAGACCCTGGAGTACTTGCAATCCCGGTTCGCGGGAGTCGCCCGCCCGGCAGCCTAGACCAACGAAGCGAGGAGATCGGCCGTCTCCGCCAGCGCTTCACCAAAAATACGCACGGCAAAGTCGACTTGCTCAGCCGTGATGATGAGTGGCGGCTCAAAGCGAATCACACGCGCATTGTTCAGCGTGTAAGCGGCGATCAGCCCGCGCTTCGTCATCTGCGCAACCGTCAGTTCGCCAACTTCGTCCTGAGTGAACTCGACCCCGATCATCAAGCTCTCGCCACGAACCTCGTGAATCAGTTCCGAGTAGCGGGCTTGAACTTCTTTCAGGCCGGACATCAGTTGGGCCCCGCGCTCGCGGCTGCGCTCAACCAATCCTTCCCGCTCGATCACATCCAAGGTTGCCAGGGCAGCGCGGCAAGCGAGCGGATTGCCGCCAAAGGTACTCGTGTGCATGAGCGGATTCTTTCCGTAGACCGCATCCCATACTGCCTTGGTCCCGAGCGTCGCGCCGATGGGCATGACCCCACCGCCAAGCGCTTTGGCCAGACACATCAGGTCCGGAGCGACCCTCTCCTTCTCGCAGCCGAACATGTAGCCGCATCGACCGAGTCCCGTTTGCACTTCGTCTGCGATCATCAGCGCGCCGTGACGGTCGCACGCCTCCCGGATCTTCGTCAAATACCCTTGGGGCGCAACGTGGATGCCGCCCTCGCCCTGGATGGTCTCAATGATCACCGCCGCGGTTTCGTCATCGACCGCCTGCTCCATCTCCGCGGCATCGCCATACTCCACGAACACTGGGCCCGGCATGAGCGGTCGGAACATATCTTGGTACTTGGATCGGCCTGTGGTTGCCAGCGCGCCTAGCGTCTTGCCGTGGTACCCGCCGTGGGTCGAGACGATCTTGCTGCGTCCGGTCGCGCCCTTCGCGAACTTCAGAGCGGCCTCAACCGCCTCCGTACCGCTATTACTAAAAAACGTGAACTGCAGATTTCCTGGCGAGATCCGTGCCAGCCGCTCGGCAAGCTCGGTCGCCACTGCGCCGAAGAACACCTTGCTGCTCAGCGGCATGGTGTCCAGTTGGTCTTTCACCGCGGCAACCACGTGCGGGTGCCGGTGGCCCACCGAGAACACGCCGTAGCCACCGAGACAGTCCAGATACTCGCGCCCTTCGTGGTCCCAGATGGTGCACCCTTCCGCCCGCATCTCGACCCCGAATCCGGCGAAGTTCATGAGCTTGCCCAAATAGGGATTTACGTACTCGGCGAACTGGTCCGCGACGTGCGCGTGAAAGCGATCGGCATCCATGCGATTGAGGATACCAACCCGGGGGCCGGAGGACCGGGACGTACGGTTACTTCTCGGAGAGCAGTTTGAGTAATTCCGTCCACGAGCGCCTGTCCGCATCGGCGTTGTAGCCGACTCCAGCGACGCCCAAACTGTCCGACCCCTTCACCGAAAACGCGTGCTTAGCACCAGGGTACGACACGAACTTCAGGTTCGCCTTCAGCGAGAGCATCTCCGCGGTGAACGCCTTCACCTGATCCTCCGGCACCAACGTATCGGCCTGACCGTGGAACACAAAGACGGTGGCTTTGATCGGATCGACCCCTTTGGAAAGCGGTGCTAGCCCGCCATGGAATGACACCACGTTCTTGACCGTCATCCCCGCGCGAGCCATCTCCAGTACCGCCGTTCCGCCGAAGCAGTAGCCGATCGCGGTGATCTGTTTGCTATCCACACCCTTCACGCCTTGGATGGCCCTCAGCCCGGCGGCCAACCGGCGGTGCAACAGGTTCGGATCGCGGTAATACTTCCCTGCCTCGGTCGAGCACTCGGCGACCGTCTTGGGCCGAATTCCCGTGCCATAGACGTCGATCGCCAGCGCAACGTAGCCCTTTGCGGCAAGCAGGTCCGCGCGCATTTTTTCATAAGCGTCGAGACCGTTCCAGTCGTGGACGATCAGCACCGCCCCCTTGCTCTTGGTGTTCATCTTGGGTGTCGCCAGGTACCCCGTCATGGACGACGTTCCGTCCATGTAGGAAAAGTCGGCTGCGACCGCACTTACGGTAGTTGCGCCCATGGCGAGCAGAAGGAGACTGATTCTCATGCGTGCATTCTGGCCCAAAATGCGACTATGGAGACGGTGTGGACCATAGGTTACGGAGCCGATCACTGGGCAGAATTTCTTGGTCGGCTTGAACCGTGGCGATTCACCCACCTGGTCGATGTGCGCACAAATCCTTATTCGCGCTACCAAGAGGATTTTCGCGGCGAGGACTTCGCGCACAAGGTACAAGCGGCAGGAATGAAGTACGTCTTCATGGGGGACCGGATCGGTGGTAAGCCGACTTGGCCCGAAGTCCACACCGAAGGAGTGCTTGATCGGGACAAACTCGCAAAGGACGCTCGGTTTATTCAAGGAATCGAAGCGGTGATGAAGGCCGCCGAGTCGACCGACCGCCGCATGTGCTTGATGTGCGGCTGCGCTCAGCCGCACGAGTGCCACCGTGGACGCATTTTGGGCGAATCGCTCCGACTCCGCGGACTAGAGTTGGTCCACATCCTCCCCGACGGATCCACTGCGCCCCAATCCGAGACCCGCCTATGGGCTGGGCTCGACCAGGGATCGCTCTTCTAACCCTGAAACTCGATCACCGTGAGCGCATCGGTGATGCCGACCGCATTGGGCAGGCACGCATAGACGTCCACCGCGCTCCCAAACGGCAAGAACACCTTCCCAAGTTGGGGCAAGACGTAGTCGGCATCAACGACCTGCCGAGCAGGCTGCGCCCCACCCTCCGGAACGAAGAACAACAAGATCTCACTGTCGGCCGATTGACTGGAGACGTAGATCGCCGTTCGAGCACGGTCGGTGCCCAGCCGCACTAGCGATTCCGAACTGACGGTGACGGTCTGACGCGACGAGACGGATTGGAGAACTCTTGGAGAAGGAAACATGGAGCTTCCGGCGAACAAGCCCCCCGCCGTCAACCGCGATGCCTTGGCACACCGAAGTAGATGCACTTTGAACCACGATCTTAGACAAGCAAGTTATCGACTGCAGTTTCTGCGCGGGCAGGTTCGATAAGCCGTTCGTGTGCTCGTCAATCGTGATTCACTTTTTGATCGCGGGTTCCCCTTCGAGCACGGTGTGGATGCTGCCTCCGATCCCGTTCGACTCGGCGACCAGCCCGCTCGCCGCCGTCTGCCATTCCGCTTCAGTCCATCCGGAATGGGAACTCCATCCGTTCGCGATCTCGCGACTGTCAAGCTCGGGCAGCCTTTTCTCAACCACACGAGTAGCCAACGGCGGGGTCCGTACAAGGGGTAGCGCCATCTTGCGCGAAGTCAAACGGGATGCCGAACCCGGTTCGCTCGGTTCCAACTCTGACCCACTTTGCACCCAAACAGTTTGGCGCCCCCGATTGGATTCGAACCAACGGCCCACCGCTTAGAAGGCGGTTGCTCTATCCCCTGAGCTACGGGGGCGTCTCCGCGATTAAAGGTACCTAAGTGGCAGGACTAAGTTCCTTTCTATCAGATCCGGGAACTCAAAGCGCCGGTTCCTCTGGTAGCCTTACCGGAACTACACCGGCAAGGGGCCGGTGCCTTTGGCGTGGCTGGAATCACGCCGAGCTTGAGGAGGAACTTTGACACTTGCACTCATTGCGGCTACGTCCGCGCTGACCTTGGGCCAAGCTGGCGGGTCAGAAATTCGGCTTCTTCGTCAACCAACCGTCCACGGCGACACAGTGGTGTTCACCTACGGCGGCGACCTATGGAAATGCGGCCTCGACGGCGGTATGGCTGTCCGTCTCACGACCTACCCAAATGCAGAATCGATGCCTCGTATATCGCCTGATGGCAAGCAGATCGCTTTCCTTGGCAGCTACGATGGTCCGCTAGCGCTCTATACGATGTCAATTGATGGCGGCCAACCCAAGCGATTGACCTACGGCCCCGCGCCAGCAGCAATCGTTGGTTGGACAGCCGATGGCAAAATCGGCTACGCCAGCACCGACCAGATGAACTTCGCGCCGATCCTGTTCATGGTAGACAGTAAGGGCGGTCAACCGGTCAAGACCTCGCTCGAAGAGATTTCGGTCGGTTCGTTCAGCCCGGACGGCAAGTCAGTTGCGTTCAACCGCAACAACTCGTTCACGTTCAACTGGCGACGCTACCGCGGCGGCACCCAGGGCCGGATCGGGATCTTCAACTTCGAGACGAAGGACTACAGCGAGCTCCCCACCGGGCGTGAGCAGAACTACTTCCCCATGTGGGTGGGCGACAACATCTACTATGTCAGCGACAAGGTCGAAGGAACTCATAACCTCTTTCAGTACAATTTGAAGAGCAAGAAGGCTGACCAGCTGACGAAGTTTGCCGACGCGGATATTCGCATTCCCTCGACGGACGGAAAGACGATCGTTTTCGAGCGGGACGGCATCCTCTATCGATACGACATCGCCTCCAAGGCAGTCAAGGCCATCCTGCCGCGAGTCGAGACTGACAGCATCCTCATCAGATCGAGCCTGCGCAAGCTCGGCAACAACGTCAGCAACATGGCGCTCTCGCCCAGTGGCAAGCGGCTGGTTGTCGAAGCTCGCGGTGAGCTCTTCAGCGTTCCCGCTCGCACCGGCGAAACACGGAACATGACGAATTCGCCGACCGACCGTGAGCGACTGCCGATGTGGTCGCCCGACGGACAGTCGGTCGCGTACATCAGCGACGCCACCGGTGAGTACGAGATCTACACGATGCCTCAGCGCGGCGGCAAAGCCGAGCAGCTGACTTCTGGCGGTCGATTCAACGTCCAGTCCATGCGCTACTCGCCGGACAGCAAGAAGATCAGCTTCAGCAGCAAGAAGAATGAGCTTTGGGTGCTGGACGTCGCCACCAAGCGGGCAACCAAGGTGTTTTCGGACCTCTATGGCAACGCCACGACCTACGATTGGGCGCCCGACGGCAGCTGGATCGCCTATGTGAACATTGGTGAGAACCTACAGGGCTCCATCTATCTTTACAACGTGCGTACTGGCAAGGCCACTCAGGTCACCGAAGGCTACTATAGCGATGGCAGCGTTTCGTTCGATATGAACGGGAAGTACCTCTACTTCACGTCGGCACGAACGTTCAACCCCACGCCTGGCGCGTTTGAGTTCGCTTTGAACTTCACCAACGCTTCACGTGTTTATGCCATGACGCTCACATCGGACCTCGGTAACCCGTTGGCTCGCGAGAGCGACGAGGAACCAGAGACCAAGCCAAAGGCCAAGTCCGAAGGTGGAGCTTCCATGTCGTTCTCGATGACGGCAGGCGAGGAGGAGGCAACATTCCAAACCGCGCCTCCGGCTACCCCGGCAACCCCGGCACCTGCCGCTCCGGCCGACGAGAAGAAGTCTGAGGAGAAACCGAAGGAACTCAAGATTGATCTTGAGGGTCTGTCCGATCGAGTGTTCGCACTCCCGTGGCCCGCGGGCAACTACGTTGCTGTCGTAGGTTTGAACAACGGCGTCGCAACCTTCAACAATGGCCAAATGCTGATGTTCGACTTCAACTCGCGACAGCCAGCAACGGTCCTCGAAGGATTCACCGACCTCAGCCTCAACCAGAATCGAACCCAGATTGCCTACGCCCTGGGGCCCCAGATCTTCCTCGGCCGAGTGGCCGCGGGCAATCAGCCCGGTCAGGGTCGGGTCAATACCGACGCGGTCGAAGCCATGATCGATCCGCGCACCGAGTGGCGACAGATCTTCAACGACTCTTGGCGGCACTACCGCGACACGTATTACGATCCCAACATGGTTGGCGTGGACTGGAACGCCAAGCGTAAGCAGTACGAAGCCTACTTGCCGTACGTCTCCAACCGTGCGGACCTAAACTACGTGCTCGGCATGATGATTGGCGAGCTCGCCACCGGCCACAGCTACGTGGGTGGCGGCGACAGTGGCACGTTGACCCGACCTCAGATCCCATACGGGCTTCTTGGCGCAGACTTCGAAACTGTTGACGGCAAGATCAAGATCGCGAAGATCTATCGAGGCGACTCGTATGATTCCGGCATGCGCGGCCCGCTCACTGAGCCAGGTCTGAACGTGAAGGCAGGCGACTTCTTGCTTGAGATTGATGGCCAGGCGGTCAACGGAAACATGGGTCCTCATGAGCTGCTGCAAGGCAAGGCCGGTCGAACCGTAGTCCTGACCGTGAACAGCAAGCCGTCCATGGATGGCTCGCGCAAGATCACGGTGCGTACGGTGGCCAATGACGGTGAACTCCGCTACCAAGACTGGGTGGAAGCGAACCGCAAGCTGGTCGACAAGCTCAGCGGCGGACGAATCGGCTACCTGCACGTCCCGAACACGTCACAGGAGGGCATGATCGGGTTCATCAAGGGCTACTATTCCCAGTCGGACAAGGAAGCGATCCTCATCGACGAGCGGTACAACGGCGGAGGCATGATCCCCACGTACTTCTTCGAGAAGATCATGCGTTCCTACCAGGCGTTCGGTCGTCAGCGCAATAGCGGTGACGTCGGATTCCCGGTCCAGACTCTGGATGGTCCCTACGCCATGCTCATCAACGAGTACGCGGGCTCGGGCGGCGACATGTTCCCATGGCTCTTCAAGCGCAACAAGATCGGTCCGCTGATCGGCACGCGCACTTGGGGTGGCTTGGTCGGTATCACCTCTCCGGCACCGCTGGTGGATGGCGGCTTCATCTACGCGCCGGAGTTTGGTATCTACGACCAGACCACCGGTAAGTGGATCGCCGAAAACACCGGTGTCGATCCCGACATCAAGGTGGACCTGACTCCTCGCGACCGCGCGCTGGGTCAGGATCCGCAGATCGCCAAGGGCGTGGAGTACCTGCTCAAGGAGATCGCCAAGCGCGGAAAGCCAGTGCGCAAGCGCCCTGACTTCCCCAACACGACCAAGGTCTCGAACTAAGCCGTTCGGAACCCGTCAACCCCTGGTGCTTAGCCACCAGGGGCTTTTTTATGCGCAGTCTATGCGTGTGCCCCGGTAATTCCGCCGGTTTGTACCTGGTAATTGTTGCAGAACTGGGGTTGTGCACGCATAAATACTTAGGCGCAAACCCCGCATGTGTTGAAAGACCTCTGTGAAGCGAGCGTGTCAGGAGGACTGCCGCAGCCGAGCAATCGTCTGCATCGCTTCGCAAGGATGATCCCGGGAGACCGGGTCGCAGAATCACGGAGGAATCAGCAACTATGTTTCGAATCAATACCAACGTCCAGGCCATGAACGCGCTTCGCAACCTTGCGAACACCAGCGCAAGCGCTAACAATACGATGACTCGGTTGTCTAGCGGTCTCCGAATCAACTCGGCTGCGGACGATCCTGCGGGACTCCAGATCTCTGAAGGACTCCGCGCACAGCTTGGGGGTATCGACCAGGCACTTCGCAATAACCAGGATGCCGTTAACTTCGCAAAGACTGCCGAAGGCGCCCTTGCTGAGGTGAACCAGCTCCTGAACGACGCTCGCGCTCTTGCCGTTGCAAACTCGAACGACGCAACGCTCTCGACCAGCCAGAAGCAGGCAAACCAGAACCAGCTGAACTCGATTCTCAGCTCGATTGATCGAATTTCGACCAATACGCAGTACGGATCGAAGAAGTTGCTGAACGGTAGTGCAGGCATCACCGCCAACGTCGTCAACGCCGCTCGACTCCAGTCGGTGCAGATCGGCGGTACTTTTGGCTCGGCCCAGACTTCGGTCACCGCGAACGACACACTGAACGTGAACGTTGCAACAGCCGCAGTCAAGGCGACCGTCACAGGTGGTGCTGCAGTGGCCGCGAACGCTGTGGGTGCAGACGGTAACTTGGCGATCAACGGCATTAACTTCAAGGTCAATGCCTCCATGACGAACCAGCAGTTGGTGGATGCGGTCAATTCCCGCTCGGAAGACACTGGAGTTCAGGTCGCCATCACCGGCGGTAACATGGTCTTCACTGCGACCAACTACGGAACGGGAAGTAACTCGATCCAGATCACGAACGACACTGCCGGTCTCGGCTTTGCCGCCGTAGGCACTCGCACCCTCGGTTCGGGTACTGCAGGCGTCAATGCCGTCGCGACGTTCACATTGGCCACCGCCGGTACCACCACGGGTGCACTGACGGCAAGCACGGCGGACGGCAAGACGTTCAACGACGCTTCGGGCAACGTGTTCAAACTGACCGATGTTGGCGCGACCACGACCGGTGCTCTCACGAGCATCGCCTCGATCGCCGCCGGTTCGGCTCAGTTCCAGATCGGTGCAAACCAGGGTCAGACCGCTTCGCTCTCGCTGGCAAACACGTCGGCGGCAACGCTCGGCGTCTCTGGCCTGGACATCACGACGGTCTCCGGTGCTTCGACGGCTCTGACCTCGATCGATAGCGCCATCACTTCGGTCGGTAGCAGCCGAGGTTCGATCGGTAACTTCGTTCGTAACGTGCTTGAGTCGAACACCCGTTCGCTCAGCATCGCGAAGGAAAACCTGTCGGCAGCTGACAGCGCTGTTCGAGACGCTGACGTGGCTGAGGAAATGACGAAGTTCACGAAGCTGCAGATCATGCAGCAGAGTGGTCTTTCGATGCTGGCACAGGCGAACTCGGCTTCCCAGTCGGTTCTCGCCTTGCTCCGCGGCTAAGTCTTTCGACTTACTGCACACGCCGAGTAGCAGGCCCGGGTTCTTCGGAACTCGGGTCACTCTCTTTTTGGCTCTCGTGCCATGCGCGTATGCGGGCCAGTAGGCGACGCCGATCCCATCGGTTTCCAAAGAGTGTGCCGCGGTTTCGTGACTCGATCAGGAACCGTCCGGGCTCACCACCAAACAGGCCTTCGATCGAGACCCACCCACCGAGGCCCAATACGGAGTGCGGGTTCATGCGCAGCCTCACAGCCTGGATCTGCTCCCGGGTGATCGTGAGTTGCAATTTCTCGCCGAAGAACTCCAGGGCGTCCGGGTCGAAGATCAAGAAACCGACGTCTTCGTGTGGATCGAGCGCGCTCCGATAAGCGGGTGTCGCTGCCCCCACAAACACGATGGCATCTCGGCGGATCGCCCGGGCACGCTGCAGTCGCTGCGCCATCGCCTCGCGCATCGCTTCATTGGCGTAGAGCCCAAAGAGCCCCACCGACACCCAAGCGACGCCTGGAAATGCACACAACGTGACCCAAGTCGCGCTCGAGAAACCCTGCTTCTGGTACAGCCACAGGGCGAGGATGAGCACTGGAACCGAGAACAGCGCGGGAATCAGGTTCCCCATCCACTTGCGACCAACTGACCAAATGGGCTCGCCGCTCATGAGTGGCATTGTACGCCCTTCGTCACTCGGCACGCGCCATGAGCCAAGCGCACAAGTCGTCCAAACTCTCCCGGCTGATGCTGTGCGCCATCGGATACTCCTGGTAGTCGTGAGCCAGCCCCTTCTTAGTCAGCCACTCCCGGCACCGCCGCGCCTCGGCGACGTCGATTACGGGGTCGTACTTCCCGTGCTGAACCAGGATCGCAGGTGCAGCAACCACCTCCACCGGGAGCAACGAATCTGGCAAGCGACCGCTGAGCACCGCCGCCGACTGCACATCTAGCGCACCGCGTAACGCCGCCGCCAGAACCATCATCCCGCCTTGACTGAATCCCACCAAGTGTACGGAAGTCGCTTCGAGCCGGTCCCGGTGCTCGATGATCGACTGCTCCAGGGCCCGGATACCGCGCTCGGCTTCCCCCTGACTGAACCCAAAGTCCTCACGCTGGAACTCAATCTGAAACCACGCATATCCTCCCATGGGACAGTGAAGCGGTGCCCGCAGGCTCACAATGTTGAAGCTCAGCGGAAGCTCGCCTCGCAACCCAAAGAGGTCCTGCTCGTGACTTCCGTAGCCGTGCGCTAAGATCAATAGCGGGGCGTGAGCGCCATTTTGCGCCCATTCGACGTAGGATAAGGAATTGGACTCCATTGGTGACGCCAGTGCAAACTACTCTAATACTCCTCTCGCTTGCTGGACTGACAGGTGCGGCGCTGCTACTCACAACGCAGCACGACCCAAAGCCGGTGGCAAAGGAACAATCAAAAATGCGGACTGAAAGCCCTCAACGACCCGACAAGCTGATCCTCTCCGACGAGGAATGGAAGACGCGCCTGACCCCCGAACAGTTTCGGATTCTTCGCGCCCAAGGGACCGAGCGCCCATTCTGTGGTGTCTTCTACGACAACCACAAAACCGGCGTCTACCACTGCGTGGGTTGCAATCTTCCGCTGTTCAAGTCGGATGCAAAGTTCGACTCCGGCACCGGTTGGCCCAGCTTCTTCCAGCCGTACAACACAGAGAACGTCTGGTTCCACGAGGACCGCTCCTACGGGATGCTCCGAAAAGAGGTGCTCTGCGCTCGGTGCGACGGCCACTTGGGTCACGTCTTCGACGATGGTCCACCACCCAGCGGTTTACGCTATTGCATCAACTCCGAGTGCCTCACCTTTGAGGAGGCGAAGCCCGAAGCTACTCCCTAGCCGTCGTCGACTTGAAGCCGATTCGGCCCTTCCTCGGTGGGGAGGGGCTGAGAAGCGCGTCGAGTTTCACGTTCTGGGGCTTAGTAAGAATCTTGCGCAAGTCCGCCGTATAAGCCTGGCGAATCAGGTTCCATTGCACGACGTTATCGCCAGCCAGAACCAGGCGCTTGCGAGCGGCAGCGACGAGCTTCCCGTTCGTGCGCTTCTGAGCAGGGGTCAACTTCAAGGCAGCTTCTAGCACGGGGATGATCGGGTCGCGCGTGTCCACCGTCAAGTACACCGACCCAATCGTCGGTGACTGACCCGCGTGCGCACGGATCGGCACCCCCAGGAACATCATCATCGCGATCGACAGAATCAAAGTGCTCTTCTTCACTGTTAGCTCCATTGCCCCCCTCAGGGCTTGAACAGAGAACGAAGGTTGCGCCCCGATCCGTTTCCGGACAGGACCTTTGACTTGGATTTCGCTTGTACTAGAATCGCAGGTGCGTCAGTGCAATCCAGGCAAACCCTATTGCGTTAGAGCTTCTTCGCCCATGATCTCGCGAACGACCTTGATCTGGTTGATGCGGTACTTACGCGGCCGCGGGGCCATGGTATTGCACTCAATCTTCTCGGACAGATCGAACTCAGGGTTGCCCGGGGTCCACTTGGCCTTCGTTGTCACGAGCCACTTATTGTCATCGCGCTCGGGGGTGTCCATCTTGAAGTGTGCACCGCGAGACTCGTCGCGGATGATCGCCCCGCCAACGATCGCTTTGCTCATTTCGATCATGTGCTGGAGGCCGCGAGCGAACGGTACGGCCTGATTGGTCCAAGCCCCGCGATCGATCACCTTGCATTGCTTGGCGCGAGCTGCGAGATCGCTGAGCGAGTCCCGAGCCTTGAGCAAGTCATTCTGCCGTCGCCAGATGCCGCAGTTGTTCCACATGACATCGGCAAGTTCGGCGTGGAGAGCGTACGGATTCTCAGTGCCCGTCGAGCTGAGCAGCCCGTTGTATTGCGCTTCTTGCTCTTTGCGCGCGTCTTCCAAAGCCGCCGAGCTGAAGTCCTCGCCGGCTGCAGGCAGGTCCCGCAAGTAAGCCTGAACTCCCAGCGCGGTGAGTTCACCGCCAGTCAAACATGTCAGGAGCGCGTTTGCGCCAAGCCGGTTCGCGCCATGGTACTGGTATTCGCACTCGCCCGCCGCAAAGAGTCCAGGGATGTTGGTCTGCTGGTTCCGTGCACTGTTCTCGTCGAGCGCCGTGTCGTGACCCTTCTCGTAATCGACCCACAGGCCGCCCATCGTGTAGTGCTGGCCCGGGTAGATCTTCATAGGGTTATCGATCGGATCCACGCGCATGAATTTCTCGTAGATCTCCAAGACCCCTTCGAGCTTGTCGTTAATCTGATCGCGCGTGTAGGGGCCGCCGCGGCTGTTGTGGAGGTGCGTGATGTCGAGATAGACCTGTTGCTTCCCTTCGACACCCTTGCCCATGCGGCAAACACAGTAGATGATGAAGCTGACCAGATCGCGGCTGAGCAGATTGCCGTAGACCGGGTCCAACTCTTCGCAGAAGTACCATCGATCCTTGTCTGGGATCTCCAACGGATGTCGGGAATCGTGCGGATCGCGCGGGGTCCAAAGTCGTCCGCCCTCGCCACGCACCGATTCGCTCATCAGGCGGCATTTGTCTTCGCCTGGAATCGCGGTCGGGTGGATCTGCACCATCTCCGGGTTCCCGTAGACTGCACCCTGCTGATAGCAAATGCTGACCGCACTGCCCGAGTTGATGATCGAGTTCGTCGTGCGCCCGAAGATGACCCCGTTTCCGCCTGTTGCGATCACTACGGCGTCGGCGGCAAAGCTCTCAATGGCCATCGTCCTCAAGTTCTGAGCCACGATTCCGCGGCAATTCCCAGAACCGTCCTTAACTAGCTGCGTGAACTCATAGCCCTCGTACTTCTGGACCCGATTCATCGACTCCCAGCGGCGGACCTGCTCATCCAATGCGTAGAGCAATTGCTGCCCAGTGGTGGCTCCGGCGTGGGCCGTGCGATGCTTCAGCGTCCCACCAAATCGGCGAAACGCCAGAAGACCTTCGGCCGTGCGATTGAACGGGACACCCATGCGGTCAAGCAGAAAGATGATGGCGGGTGCCCGTTCGGCCATCCGCATGACCGGTGGCTGGTGGTTCAAGAAGTCGCCACCGGTGATGGTGTCTTCGAAGTGCAGATAGGGCGAATCGCCCTCTCCCCGGAGGTTCACGGCTCCGTTGATTCCGCCCTGGGCACATACGCTGTGGCTGCGCTTGACCGGGACGATGCTGAACAGCTTGACGTTCACCCCCGCTTCGGCCAATTTCAACGTAGCCATCAGCCCCGCAAGGCCTCCGCCAACGACAATCACACTTCGTGAACTCGCCATAACTAACTCCCCCTATGCTACCCGCGCAGCAACCCTCGCCATCGTGCAATGGCCGATCCCAGTCGTGTAGATTGAGGACATGAAACGCTCCCTTGTTTGGCTCATGGCGGCCCTGTCCTGTGTGGCTTTGGGCAAGGACTTCACCGTGACTTTCCTGCACGTGAACGACACCCACGGACGCCTCGAATCGACCACCATCAAAGGCGAAACCTACGGTGGATTTGCCCGGCAAATGACGGCCATCAACCAAGTCCGCAAGAAGGAGAAGAACGTGCTCCTCTTCCACTCCGGGGATGTCTTCCAGGGGACCCTCTACTTCCGGCAATACACCGGCCTTGCCGACCTTGCCTACCTCAATGCCGCGCGGTACGACGCGATGACCCTCGGCAATCACGAGTTTGACCTCGGCCCCGGCGCGATCACCGAGTTCGCCGAGCGCGCCACGTTCCCCATCGTCGTTTCAAACCTCGACCTCAGCGAAGAGCCGCGCCTGGCAGCCAAAGTCAAGGCGTACACCGTGCTCGAAGTCAACGGCACCAAGATCGGAGTGGTCGGAGCCATCACCCCCGACACCACAAACATCAGCAGCCCCGGCCCAACCGTGAAGATGAAGCCACTGGTCGAGAGCGTCCAAGCCGGAATCGATGCGCTCACGGCGCAGAAGATCGATAAGATTGTTCTGCTCTCGCACCTGGGGTACCAAGAAGATCTCGCCCTTGCGCCGAAGCTCCGCGGCATCGACGTCATCCTTGGAGGGCACAGCCACACTCTTCTCGGCTCGACCGAATCGCCGCTTGGGAAGCCACTGGGTCCCTACCCGACCGAGGCGAAAGACTCGGCAGGGACGCGGGTGATCGTCGCCCAAGCCAATGAGTGGGGCAAGGTCCTGGGCAACCTCAAAATTACGTTCGATGGCGCAGGGCACGTCAAGAGTTGCTCCACAGATTCGCAGATCGTGCTCGACAAGAGCGTCCCCGAAGACCTCGCGATCAAGTCGATGATTGACGCCTTTTCTGCGCCGATCCTCGTCATGCGTAAGAACGTACTCGGCGAAACCAAGACGACCATCGCGCGCGCGGGGACACCCGATGCTCCCGAGTCACTCATGGGGAATCTCATCGCCGACTCGATGGTCGAGACGACCCGGCGAGCAGGTGCACAGATCGGTCTCATGAACTCTGGTGGTATCCGCGCCAACTTCGAAGCGGGCAAGATCACCGTCGAATCCGTCCTCATCGTCCAGCCGTTTGGCAACACTCTCTTTCTCGTCGACATCTCCGGCGCGGAGTTGAAGCAGTGCTTGGAAATCGCGCTCGAGCGGGGCGGCTACGTCCACGTCTCCAGCGACCTTAAGTACCGATTCGATCCCAAACGGGCGGTGGGCGATCGGGTCACCAAGCTCTTGTACCAGGGCAAGCCTCTCGCTCCCGACGCCATCCTCCGAGCGGTAACGAACAACTTCATGGCCCGCGGCGGCGACTTCATGGATCCGCTCAAGAACGCCAATCGCTATCGGCTCGATACCGGCATCGTCGACGCAGATGCCCTCATGGATTACGTGAAGGGTAAGAGCCCGTTCGACCTGAAACCGGAGGGCCGCATCACCGTAGGGTCGTGAGCGGCACAGAATGTGCATTCGCTTTCTTTGAACCTGAATCTCGCGCCCAGAAAGAATTTTCGATATTTCCCCTAAAGATTTTTTCTGGGCTACCGATACAAAAATTGGGTCAATAGGACCCACCGACAGAAAAAGGCACTCTTGGGGGCGACCCCTTGAACGCAAAGCCTAGGATCTCAAAGCTGGAATCCAGCGAGAGACAGCCGGGATGCCTGTCTGAACAAGCGTGCGGACCAAACGGAGGACCCAATGCAAATTTCAGACACCGAACTTAAGAAAGTACTCGCCATGGGTGGATTCGCTCTCATTGAGAGCGAGGAAGGCTTCGAGCCCTCCCCCCGTGCCGGCGACGAGCCGCTGATCAAGCAGCTCACACAAGAGATCATGGTCATGCCCGACCGCGAGGACCGGGTGGTGGAGCTCAAGGCCCGCATCGACGCGGGTGCGTACCAAGTCTCAGGCGAAGAGATTGCCGACGCAATCGTCCGCCGAGCCATCGCCGATCGAGTCAAATAAGACGCGAACCGAAAGGTCCGCCCACGACGCCCTTTGCCCACCGGTAAAGGGCGTTTGTGTTTAGCGCAGCACTTGGGCCGACGTCTTGAAGTGCATCTTTGCGACTTCGTGCAACCGCGATGCCCCGTGCATTTGCACAAATCGCTTGCCAGCCGCGATCACCGGAGGTGAGGCCCCCTTCGGGATCTCTATTCCGAACTCGCCGCTGAGCCGTTCGAGTGTCCGGAGAAATCCCGCACGGGCGAGGATCGAGGCCGCCGCCACCGCGATATCGGCCTCCGCACGGACTTCGCTCCGCAACTCGACATCGAGCCCTTTGAGCGTCAACTTGCGCCGTAGTCCGCGGGGATCGGCAAACTGGTCGCTGATCGCGAGTTTGCAGGGCCGTTGCTTCAGCACTTCCTCGATGACCTTGGCGTGCCCCCATTCCAGGAGACGGTTCAGATTCTTGATCTCGGCGTACAACTCGTTGTACCGCTTGGGGCCGACGACCAGGACTGTATGAGGGCAGGTCGATTCGATGATCCGCGCCAGCGCCAACGCCTTTTTGTCCGTCAGCTTCTTGGAGTCCATGACGCCGTCCAACTCGGCCAAGTGCTCCGGACCGACGTAGCACGCGGCCACCACCAGAGGTCCGAAGAAGTCGCCCTTGCCGCTCTCGTCTACACCGATATGCCCTTCATCCACGCCGCCGGGACTGTACCCGAAGCGCGTCGGTCCCTGAATCATGCTAAAATAGTAAAGATTCTGTCCCCACCGCTCACCGGCCGACTTACGGCTGCGTAGAACGGTGAGAACACCAGGGAATTCTCCAAATGCTTGAGATCAAGAACCTTCACGCGCGTATCGACGACAAAGAAATTTTGCGGGGCGTAAGCCTCACCATCAACCCGGGCGAAGTCCACGCGATCATGGGCCCGAACGGCTCCGGCAAGTCCACTCTGGCGTCGATCATCGCCGGCCGCGCCGACTACGAGATCACGGTAGGGGACATCCTTTTCGATGGGGAGAGCATTCTCGAGATGTCGCCAGACGAGCGCGCGCACAAGGGGATCTTCCTCGCATTTCAGTACCCCGTGGAGATTCCCGGTGTCACCAACCTATACTTCCTGCGCGCCGCCTACAACTCGGTGCAGAAGGCCCAAGACAAGCCGGAGATGGACTCGCTCAAGTTCATGAACTACGCCAAGGAGAAGGCGAAGCTGATGGACCTCGATCCGTCGTTCTTCAGCCGCGGCGTGAACGAAGGGTTCTCAGGTGGCGAAAAGAAGCGAAACGAAATTTTCCAAATGGCCGTGCTCGAACCCAAGCTCGCGGTCCTCGACGAGACCGATTCGGGGCTCGACATCGACGCGCTGAAGGCCGTGTCTGACGGCGTAAACGCCCTCCGCAGCCCGGACCGCGCGTTCCTCGTGGTCACCCACTATCAGCGCCTGCTCAACCACATCGTGCCCGACTACGTCCACGTCCTCATGGATGGCCGAGTCGTCAAGAGCGGTGACAAGAACCTCGCCCTCGAAATGGAAGAGAAGGGTTACGGCTGGCTCGAGTCGGAAGTGGCGGCAGGATCTCGATGAGCTTGACTCTGGAACGGACCATCTCGCCCTTGAACGGTATCCAGTTTGACGCCGACCTGTTCCCCGCCCTCGCTGCTCTGCGCGCCGAAGGATGGGAGCAACACACCGCGCTGGGCATCCCCACCACCAAGGATGAGGCGTGGAAGTACACGTCGCTGCGAGACCTGTCCGAGGCGTACTTCTTGCAAGGCGGCCGACCGACGCTCACCGTGGGCCAGGTCAACGCCCTAGTCTACGAAGCGTCCGACGAGATCCGGCTCGTGTTCGTGAATGGTCAGATCGACGCCTCGCTGAGCAGCCGGAACCTCCCCGCAGGACTACGCGTCCGCACCATCGAGCAGGCGATCCAAGAGGATGGCGCGATGACGCTACAGGACTTCGGCGCACTGGCGCGAATCCACGAATCGACCTTTGCCGCGCTGAACACCGCGACCTTCGTCGAAGCAACGGTGATTGACATCGCCAAGAACGCGCAGATCGAAGCCCCGATCCATGTGATCCGCATCGCCGTCACCGACCCGAATGATGCGACCAGCTACTCCGCGCCCCGTCTCCTCGTGCGCTCCGGCGCATTCAGCAAGGCGACCGTCTTCGAGAGCTATGCCGTCCACGGCCAGGGAGCGACGTTCACCAATGCGGTGACGGAGATCTTTGTGGCCGAGAATGGTCACCTGGAGCATGTGAAGGTTCAGAACGAACCCCTCGCTTCGACCCACATCGCCGCCATCGAGGTTCGACAAGAGGCTGACAGCACCTACCTGAATTTCAACGTCACCTTCGGCGCAAAGCTGACTCGGAACGACATCAACGTCTTTCTGAATGGATCGAACTTGCACAGCCGCATGGACGGCGTCGTAGCCATCGGCGGCGAGCAGTTGGTGGACAACCACACCCGCCTCGACCACGCCTACCCGCACTGCGACAGCTTCGAAGTCTACAAGCACGTCCTCGCCGACCGCTCGACCGCAGTCTTTAACGGCCAGATCTATGTGCACCAGGACGCACAGAAGACCGACGCTAAGCAGACAAACCAGACGCTGCTCCTAAGCGACAAGGCGACGATCAACACGAAGCCCCAGCTTGAGATCTTCGCGGATGACGTCAAGTGCACCCACGGTGCGACCGTCGGTTACCTCGATCAGGCTCCGCTGTTCTATCTGCAATCGCGCGGAATCGAGCGCAGCCACGCAGAGGCCCTGATGGTCTATGCTTTCGCGGCCGAAGTCATCGAGAAGATTGAGAACGAGCGAATGCGCAGCGAGCTCGAAGCGCTGCTCTTCAAGACGCTCGCACTCTAGGTTACGCGCACGGTACAGACGCGGCGCATGCATCGTCTGTACCGGTGTGAACGTCCTCCCGCTTCTGGCTGCGACCGCCCCAACCTGGACCCTCATCGCCGGGGGCGACCTGATGCTCAACGGGATCTCTCCTAAGGCCAGCCCATTCGACGACCAAGTAGCTCGCGTGATTCGCAACGCGGACCTGGCCTACGCCAACCTCGAAATCCCGCTCACCGATCAGCGCGCGGCCACGCCCTTCAAATCCGCTGCCGAGGTGAAAGCCCGTTCGCAGTTCATCCTCAAAGCCGACCCGGCACACCTGAAACACCTCACGGCCGCGGGCTTCGATGTCTTCAGCCTCGCCAACAACCACGCGATGGACTACCGCGCCGCCGGACTCACCCAGATGACCACTGCGCTCACCAAGGCTGGGCTCGGGTACGCGGGCGCGGGACCCGACCGGGCCGCGGCGCGACGCGCCGCAATCATCACCTTGCGCAACGGGATTCGCGTCGCCCTGATCTCCTACCTGGCGTTCGTCACCGACGGAGCAATGGCCAAATGCGGTCCCGCGGGCGAGAAGAGCGCAGGCATCGCAACCTTGAACCTCGGTGGGACCGTCAGCAAATCCGCGCGCCAACGACTCACGAATGAAGTCGCGGCAGCCCGTCGCGCCGCCAGCGTCGTGCTCGTCGCCCTCCACTGGGGCATCGAGCGGACACCCAACCCGATCCCGTACCAAATCTCGCTCGCCAAAGCGTGGATCGACGCGGGAGCAGACGTGGTGCTTGGGGCGCATCCGCACGTCCTCCAGGGCAAACAGTTCTACAAGGAAAAGCCCATCCTGTACTCGCTGGGCAATCTTGTGTCGCCACTCCCGGCGCGCACCGCACTTTATGAGATTCGGTTCGAGGGGAGCCGCGTCACCCAGGTGACCGGCATGCCGTGCGACATCCGGGGCGGCAAGCTCACGTTTGTCGCCGGTAAGACCGCCAAGGCCCGCGCTGAAGAGCTCGCAGCACTCGACAAGCTCGTCGGCAAACCGCCCATCGCGCCGCCCAAGAAGAAGAAGCCCCTTAAGCGCGCCGCGACCGTGACCGCGGGTCCGCCCAAGCCCGCAACGCGTCCCCGATGAAGTTGAGCGCGAAAACGGTGATGCTCAAGGCTAGGCACGGCCACAGCAGCGAAATCTGGTGTGCGGGGTTCAGCATCTCCTGACGCGCGATGTTGATCATGCTGCCCCAGCTCGGCGTCGGAGGCTGGACGCCGATCCCAAGAAAGCTGAGCGAACTCTCGGCCAGGATGATGCCCGCGAGATCGACCATGCTCACTGCGAGCAAGATCCCCCACAATTGCGGCAAGACGTGGTGCCACACCACCCGCGGCAATGAGTTCCCGAGAGCGCGCGAGGCGACGATGAACTCCCGATCCTTCAAGGTCGCAACTTGCGCACGCACGAGCCGCAACACCGTCGGCCACGCCGTGATCGCCAGCGCGACAATGACCGGCAGCATCCCGAAGCTCCAAATCCCCAAGATGAGGATCGCGAGCAAGATGTCGGGGAAGGCCAGCATGCCATCGGTCAGCCGGAGGATCACCGACCGCGCCCACGGCGGACCATAGACCGCGAGAATCCCCAGCGTCACGCCAAGCAGCAACGCCAACATCTGCACCGTGAGTCCGATCTGCAGAGAGACCCGCGCGCCCATCGCAAGCCGCGCCGCGATGTCGCGTCCCTGCTCGTCCGTCCCTAGCCAGAACTGGGCAGACGGCGGCAAGTACGGCGGAGCCACCCGCTCATCGAAGGGTGGTCGGATCATCGGACCGAACGCCGCGAACAGACACACGACCCCAAAGAAGAACGAACCGATCCAGAACAGACTGCCCAGGCGCTTCATACCTGCGACTCCCGGATTCGCGGATCCAGCAGCGGCAATACCAAGTCAACAAGCAGGTTGACGAATACGAACAGGAAGCCCGCCACCAAAGTCGTCGCTTGGATCATGGGGATGTCCCGCTTCTGGATCGATTCAATTGCCAATCGTCCGATACCTGGCAGGGTGAACGCGGTCTCCACGATGAACGAGCCAGTTAGCAGGAAGCCAAAGCTCGTTCCCAGTGCCGTCACCGAGGGGAAGATCGCGTTGCGCAGCGCATGGCGCGTGTAAAGCCTGAACTTGGGTACCCCCTTGGCGATGGCCAGCCGAATGAAATCCTGATTCAGGACGTCGATCATGCTCGCGCGCGTGAGGCGCGTCAGCGTCGCCATCGGTCGCAGACTCAACACCAGCACGGGCAACACCAAATAGTAGAAATCGCTCGCGACCCGCTCCTCCGTCCAGTTGATCGGAAGCATGTCCAGTTTGAGCGCAAAGATGAGGATCAAAATCGGTGCGAGCACGAAGTTCGGTATCGTGACGCCGAACGTGCTCAAGGTGAGGACGAGCTTGTCCAGCCACCTTCCTTCCCAGATCGCCGCAAGCGCACCGAGTCCTATCCCGACGATTGCCGCTACGAGGATCGCCCAGCCTGCAATCCGCATCGTCATCGGTAGCGCGCGCTTGAGGGTATCGATCACCGGCTCGCGCGTACCGTAGAAGCTGTTCCCAAAATCCAGTTGCACAGCTCCCACGACGAATCGGGCAAACCGTTCGGGGGCGGGACGATCCATGCCGAGTTCCGTCCGGACTCGCGCAATGGCATCGGGCGTCGCCTTCTCACCTGCGATCATTCGGGCCGCATCACCCGGTGCCATCTCGGCAGCCGCAAAGGTGATGAGAGATATGAACAGCAGGCTTAGCGCGCCATAGAGTAATCGGAGCAGGACTGCACGGACCAGCTTCAAAGCGGGTCGATTCTACCTGCTCCCTTGCCGGTCAGCGGCGAGGCGGCAACTGAGGAATCGGGGCGGCGCGCATCTTGCGATTGCGTCGCAATTGAAAGAGGGCCAGCAATACCATCGCAACGATGACGACGGCGTCGTCCGCGAGCCCTAGCAGGGGCAGCACATCAGGGATCAAGTCGAGCGGGGACACGCCATAAACCAGCGCACTGATCAGAGGCAGCCACGCCCGCCAAGGAGAAGAGTTCATCGATTGCATCGTCCTGTTTAGTTCGACGACAACCGAGACTGCCGGGATCCAAGGGCCTAGGACCTTGACCCGGGCCCAAGATGAGCCCGGATAACTCGCCTGGTTACTCCATGGTGATACGAACGGCGGCGACGACCCGCTCAACGTCGGGCAGTGCGGCGTACTCGTAGATCGGGTTGTAGCCGATGTGGACGTCGTCACGGCTCACGAGCTGCGGAGAAGCGAACAGCAAACCGAATCGCTCCGGATTGCCGACGACTTCCGCGATGACCGCCTGGCCGAAGCCGCAAGTGCGCGTATCTTCTTGAACCACAACCAGTCGCCCGGTCTTCTTGAGCGACTCGGTGATAGTGTCGTAGTCGCAGGGCACGATACTGCGCAGGTCGATAATCTCGATGCTGCACTCGCCCGCAAGCTCGTTGGCGGTAGCTTCCGCGACTTCCAAGGTGTTGCCCCACGAGACGATCGTAACGTCCGTTCCCGCCCGCGCGATGCGCGCCTTGCCGAACGGCACCGGCTCGACCGAGCCGACTTCCACGCGCTTGCGGAAGATGTGCTTGGGGATCAAGATGAAGCTCGGGTCGTCTCCGTTCATCGCCGTCCACAGCAAGCCAGCCGCATCCTCGGGTGTCGATGGGATCGCCACGCGCAGTCCCGGCGTGTGCGCCAGGAACGCCTCGTTCGATTGGCTATGCCACAGCGAGCCGCCCGGAAGATACGCCCCGTACGGAGCATAAATCGTCATCGGGCACTTCCAGTCGCCGAAGCTGCGCCATCGCAACGTGCTGATGTTGCTGATGATCTGGTTCCATCCGGGTGGGAAGAAGTCGATGAACTGAAGTTCGAAGACCGGCTTCAGGCCGTACGCCGCCATACCCACCGCGACGCCCATGATCGTGGCCTCCGCGAGCGGCGAGTTGAAGACGTTCTTGGGAAACGTTTCGCTCAACCCCTTGGTGATGCCAAAAACGCCGCCCTTCGGATCCTCGACGTCTTCGCCAAAGAAGATGTAGCTCGGATCGTTCTCCAGGCCTTTCTTGAAGGTGCGGTTGATGGAGTCCACCATCGTCATCGCGCCTGGCTCAATCGGCGGCCGCACGGCCGGGACATCGTTGCCCCAGTTGTGGTCCATCGTTTTGCTCGCCTCGGGATCCGGAGCTTTCTCTGCCCGGAGATAGTCCGCATCGACGATCTCGGTGACCTCGGCGACCATCTTTTCGTAGTCGGCCTCGGTGAGCTCACCCGCCTCGATGAGCTCGTTCTTCAGCAAGAGGATCGGGTCCCGGTCCTTCATCGCCTCGATGTCATCCAGCTCTCGGTACACCCTGTGGTCGTCGCTGCTGGTGTGGGAGCTAAGTCGGTCCAGATCCACCCACATGAGGGTCGGGCCCTCGCCGCGACGAGCCTTTGCCACACACTCGGCAAATTTGCTGTGGACTTCGTCCACGCGTCGGCCATCGACCTTCACGACCAGTTCTTCGCTCAGCACGCCACCGAAGTTCAGCGCCATGAACTTCTCAGTCGGAGTCGAAATGCCGTACTTGTTGTCCTCAATCATGAGGATCAGGGGCAACTTCTCTTGGACTGCAAACGCCCAGGCTTCGTAGAACTCGCCCTGGCGGCTGGCCGCGTCGCCGACGCTCGCCAAACAGACGCCGTCCTTCCCTTCGAGCTGCATCGACCAAGCAGTGCCGCACGCGGGGAGCAAAGATCCACCCGTCGGGGTGCAAACGCTGAAAACGTTGTGCTCGCGCGAGCTGTAGTGGCCGGGCATCTGGCGTCCACCCGAACTCGATTCGGCCTTGGCAAAGTAAGCAAGCGCCAGGTCGTAGTTCGAAAGCCCACGGGCCAGCATCAAAGCGCGGCTACGGTAGTACGGGAAGATCCAGTCGTCCGGCCGAAGCGACTCTTGCAGAACGCCGAGCGCCTCGTGGCCCATCCCACTGACTTGGAACCAACCTTTCGATTGTCGAAGAAGGATCCCCTCGCGGCGGTCACCCTCGCGGCTAAGGACCATCAAGCGCAGTAGCGCGAGTTTGTTGAGAGACTTGAGGCTAGCAGACATAAATGGAAAAAACTCCTACGTTTCGCCGTTGAAACACGGTCATGTCACTAAGCCATAGGATACCCGCTGACCCCGCGCGGTACCATCGCTTTCAGGTTCGATGGAGTTCGAAGTCGTTGTTGTCGGTGCTGGCCATGCAGGCATCGAAGCCGCTCTCGCCGCCGCCCGTATGGGTCGGAGGACGCTTTGCGTTACCCTGCGCAAGGATCGCATCGGCCATTTGCCGTGCAATTGCAGCGTCGGCGGACCTGCCAAGGGCCACATCGCCCGCGAAGTCGATGCGCTAGCGGGCCAAATGGGAGTGACCACCGATCACACGCTCACGCACATCCGCCGCGTCGGAACCGGGAAAGGCCCCGCCGTCCAGACACTCCGCGCCCACGTCTGCAAGGACCGCTATCCCAAGTTTATGCAGCAAGTCTTCGCGAGCACGGAGAACCTGACCGTCCTCGAGGCCCGGGCAGAATCGATCCTCACTCACAACGGCGCGGTGGTCGGCGTCGAGGTCGCCGATCCAACGAGCGGTGCGCTCACGCGCATCGTCACCCGAGCGGTCATCCTCACGACGGGCACCTTCATGAACGGGCTGTGCCACGAGGGTCGCGTCCAGACCGTCGCGGCGCGCCATGGCGACCAGGCAGTGACCGGTATCCCTTCGTTCCTGCGCGATCTGGGCGTGCACATGCGCCGCTTCAAAACCGGCACCACCCCGCGCATCGCCAAGTCGACCATCGATTTCGCCCAGGTCCTCACCATGGAGAGCGAGGCCGAGGCCGGTCCGTTCAGCTTTCTCCACGACACAAACTTCCCCGAACGCGATTTGCTCCCGTGCTGGCAGACACGGACCACCGAAGCAACTCACGAGTTGTTGCGAAACAACCTAGGCGAGAGTGCGATGTTTAGCGGTCAGATCAAAGGTGTCGGACCGCGCTACTGCCCGAGCGTAGAGGACAAGGTCGTGCGGTTCGCCGACAAGGACTCCCACCCGGTTTTCCTTGAGCAAGAAGAGTGGGACTCGGAATCGATGTACGTCCAAGGGTTCAGCACGAGCATGCCCGCCGAGGTCCAGCTCGCAGCCCTGCGCACCATCCCCGGGCTTCAAAACTGCCACATGATGCGCCCGGGATACGCGGTCGAGTACGACATGGTCGACCCCACACAGCTGACGCCGGCACTCCTGTCCAAGCTATGCCGTGGTCTCTTCCTCGCAGGGCAAGTCAACGGAACGAGCGGTTACGAGGAAGCCGCGGGTCAAGGGATCGTGGCTGGGATCAACGCCGCCCGGCTCGTGCGAGAAGAGGAGCCGGTAACCTTCCACCGCGATCAGAGTTTCATCGGCGTGATGGTAGACGATCTTGTGACGAAGGGGGTCGAGGACCCGTACCGCATGCTCACCGCCCGTGCCGAGCACCGCTTGCTGCTGCGCAACGACAACGCCGACAGAAGGCTTACGCCGCTCGCCCGCGAGGTTGGGCTGTGCAACGAAGAGCGCTGGGCGCGATTCTGCCGCAAGACCGAGGCGATCGAGGAGCACCACGAGCAGCTCGCCCAGATCACCTACGGACCAAACGATACCGAGTCGCTCGCCGCGGTCGGCTTGCTCCCGGTGAAGACCCGCACTTCCCTCTTCGAACTCCTCAAACGACCCGAGGTCGGATTTGAACAACTCGAAGCGCTGAGTGGAGTCCAAGTTCGGTCGCGCGAGGGCTCACCCCGCCTCGATCACGAAGTCCGCGAGCAAGTGAAACTCGCCGCAGTTTTCGAGGGGTACATCCAAATTCAGGAGCGCCTTGCGCTGCAGTCGCGCAAGCTGGACGACGTGCTGATCCCCACCGGATTTGATTACGCGGCGCTGAGGGGGCTTAGCTACGAGTGCATCGAGAAGCTCACCCGGCACCAGCCCACCACCGCGGGCCAAGCCGCGCGCGTCCCGGGGGTCCGACCCGCCGACATCGCGCTGCTCGTCGGCACCCTTGCCCGACGCAACTGAACAAAAGACTGGCCCCGCTCTTTCGAGCGGGGCCAGCTTGTTTGGAAGTCAATCCGAGAGGTGGATTTACTTCTTGCGGCGGCGGGCAGCCACACCGAGCAAAGCAGCGCCGAGGGCAACGAAGGTGGCCGGCTCCGGCACCACGTTGTAGCCGCGGACGATCGTGCCCGAGATCGACTGGTTTGCACCAACGTTCATGGCGTAGTGGAACGTGCCCTGGAGGTCGCCCGAGTTCTGTGCAACCGAGTTGCTCAGCATGCCGGTGACCGAGTTGTCGGTCAAGCGATCCTTGACCGAGCCCGAACCGAGCGCTGCGCCCATTTCGTAGCTGGTCACGCCGTAGCCGTACGAGCTAGCGTACATGCTGCCAGTGTTGCCCTTGAACGTGAAGATGTTGTTGCCGTAAGAACCCGCATCCGACTGTGCGTTCTCAGGACCATCGAGGTCGTTGAACGAGTACAGGTCGAACGATCGCGAAGTCGTAGCGGTGTTCTTCAGCGTCCACATGATCTGAACGTACGACTCAGTCGCACTCAGAGCGACGAGCTTGTAGTCCAGCTTCAGGGTGCCGATCGTGGTCTGCTGGTTAACGCCCCAGATACCGTAGGTCTTGCTGGCCATGTTGCCCGAGCCGCTTGCAGCGATCTCGTTGAAAGCCTGGTACTCGCGGCCTTCGCCCTGGACCTTCACGTTCCACATGAACGCGTTGAGACCGTCCTTGACGATGTCAAGGCTTGCGCCGGGGTTGTAGTGACCGGTCGGGGTCTGGGTCGTCGAACCCGGGGTGTTCATCGTCGGATAGAACTCGGTGTAGACCCAGTTCGGACCGGCGGTCGAAAGGCTAACGGTGCTGGGATTGGCAGCGAATGCCATCGACGCAGCAACAGAAACGAGCATAGAGCTCAAAAGAACTTTTTTCACCTGAATACCTCCACTGTACAAGCCGGTGTCCTCCGGCATGATGTCCCAGGACAACTCCTGAAACTGAGATAAGTTTAGCATTCATGCGCATATTACGTCACGAGTATTTTTACGGGTTTCCGCCCTAGAACTTTAAGTTTCGTGTTGCAACATCCACAAAAACGCCCCAGAGTTTCGTCCCTCCGAGGCGTTTCTTGCTGATTTTCTGTGAGGTCTATTACAGTCGAACCGTCGTCTCCGTCATCGCCGAAGCACCCTTGGCGTAGCGCTCTGATCGGACCGAGACGGCATCACCAGACTTCTTGGCACGGATAGCCGCAACGAGTTCGTCAGCCGATCCTATGGCTTTGCCGTCGATGCGTGTGATGACATCTCCCGGCTGCAATCGGAGCTGAGCGGCCACGGAACCGGGCTCCACCGACTGGACGACGGCACCCTTGACCGTCTCGGGGATGCTGTACTGCGTGCGGACGTCCGCCGTCACATCACCAACGCTGACTCCCAGCCTCGGCTTCCCATCACGGGCTGCCGGCGGAGCATCTGCAGGAGGAGCGACCTTGGGCGACAGCCGATCTCCAAAATCCTGGCGGAACTGGTCGAAGAAATCGCTGTTCGGATCGTTCTGGCGAGGGGTGGTCTGCGGCGTGTTTTGTCGCGGCTGATTCATCGCGACGGCCTCAGGCACCTTGGAAACGGTGATCTGCGCGCTCTTCTCGCTACCGTCTCGCAGGTAGTTCAGTGTCACCCTGGCACCAGGATCGATGGCATACATCTTCATGCGCAGGTCCACTTCGGTGAGGACTTGCTCACCGTTCACCGCCGTCACCACGTCGGCGTCTTTCAAGCCTGCCTTCGCCGCCGGCCCGTCCGCCGGTGCCTGCTCAATGTAGGCACCACCTGAAACGTTCCACTGCTTCTTCTCAAACGGCTTCAAATCGCGGAGAGCGACTCCCATGTAGGCTCGAGAGAGCTTGCCCTTCTCGATGAGGATGTCCGCGATCTGCTGGGCGCTGTTGCTCGGGATCGCAAAGCCAATGCCGACGTTGCCCGACTGCCCCATGCCCCCCGATCCATTCGCAATCGCCGTGTTGATGCCGATGACTTCGCCGTGAATGTTCACGAGCGGACCACCCGAGTTGCCCGGGTTGATCGGCGCGTCTGTCTGAATCAGACCGGTATAGCTCCGGACGGTCTGAATGCTCGGATCACCGATGAAATTGGTTCGTCCCAGGCCGCTGATGTGCCCGACCGTCACCGTATTCTCGATTCCGAATGGTGCACCAAAGGCGAGCGAGAATTGGCCCGGGCGCACGGTCTTGCTGTCAGCAAACTTGGCGGCGACCAAATCGGTCGCGCTGACCTTGACGACGGCAATGTCAATCGACGGATCGTTGCCGCGGATCACTTTGCCCTCAAGCTCGCGTCCATCGTTGAGAATGACCGTCACCACCCCGTTGGCATCCGAGACCACGTGGTCGTTCGTCACGATGTAGCCGTCCGCTCGGTAAATCACGCCCGAACCTTGCTCGACCGCGCGACCAAACGAGCGCTGAGGAGAGTTGTCTGCAGGCGATCCCGACTTGATGTGCACGAGCGCAGGAGATACGAAGTCGGCGAGATCGGCAAACGCGCCGTCAAGATCTTCCAGGCTCTTATAGGCGGCACTGTTGTTGACGAAGCTGATCGGCTTCGAAGCCACAGCGAACGGAGCAGAAGTCCGAGTCACAGGGTTCTTACTCGAAAAGTACGCGCCGGCCGCGACCGCGCCAAGGACAACGCCAGCAGCTGCCAGCGCGAGAGGTCGTGTCATCCATCGTTCGTTGTTATTCATCGATTCACCTTACAGGGGTACCGCCTAGGTTCGGCGTGTAAACGATCCAACGCGCATCGAATTCTCGGAAGTTCCCGAAGGTCCTACCGGGACCCACTGTTTGCATCAATAAACGACCGAAGCAGAACCTGCCGGGGCGCAGCGGGCAGGTCGTTTACCAAGAAAAAAACCATCGATCGGGCCGTGAAAGACGGAGTCCCATCCGGAACGCGGCCGGACATCACGGACATATCCGCGCGTCGGACCGTGTGCAGAATCACGAGCGAGATGCCGTCGGTCAGCACCGATGTCAGGATCGGCTTGTCCTCGACCCTCTGACACAGGAAGATGTACGGCACGAACCCAAGCGGCAGCTTCTTGGGCATCCGCACGTCCATCCCCTGAAGTTTGTTCGCTTCCCCAATCGACTTGACGTCAACCGGCACAGGTACTTTGGTCTCTCGCCACGAGCTGTTGGTGGTGGGCACTCGGATCGTGCGCACGTCTGTCGTCGAATACTGGATGGAGAACGTATCTAGCGTGGTAAAAAGGCTCCCATCCGGAGCCTCTTGATTCGCGCGCAAGACGATCATCGTCTTTCGATCGAGCCAGAAGTTACGGGCGGGAAGCTCGGCGTTCTTGGGCGAGGCTGCTAAGAAGTAGGTTTGCCGCCCAGCAACCAGTGACCCTTTCAGCAGCTCAAAGGTGTAGTTCTGCTTCATGAGCGCGGCGCGCTTGGAAGCCTGCATTTCGTACCTTCGCTGGCTGGCGTACTCGAAGACCTGTTTCGTGTCCGGCAGGTAGTCGTGCACAAGCTTCGTGTCGTCGATGGATATCGTCCCCTGCTGGGTCAGCGGTTCTAAGACAATGGACCGCGACGTACCCGAACGATCCATTTCGAGCCGAATCTTCCGAGAGAACGACCGGGACCCCAGGCTTTGGAACTGCTGGACGGAGGTGTAGGAGATGCCCCGGGGGCGCTCTACCAGCTTGCGTAGAACGGTGTCAACGGACGGAGTGCTTTGCGCTTGAATGCAGACTGCACTCCCGACCCCGAGTACGAAAACCGCAGTACGCGCTAGTGTGCAAAAACTATTGGCCATTCGCCACAAGGAACAGTGGCGGCTGCGGGCCCGTGACGTCCGTGGGCACGGCGGCACTGGATCCTTCTTGTGCAATCTTCGGGGTGGGAAGAGAGACATCTGCGTTCGAATGCGTCATAGCTTGAACGACAATGACTGCCGCGGCTGCAGTTGCGAGCGTACCTGCCATCGCGACTTTCCAACGGGTCGGCACGGATTGCAGAGGTCCTCGTTGCTTGGACATCACGACGTTCACGAGCCGATCTTCAAAGCCCTCAGGCACTTCCACAGATCCCATCGAACTGAGCGCCTGCTTCACCTCGCGAGTGGCCGACAACTCCGCCGCACATGCCGGACAACGCTCAATGTGCGCTCGGACGGCGAGCATTTCCTTACCACCCAACTCACCATCGACATAGGCCGACATCAACGCCTGAAACTTTGCGCAGTTCATTCCTTCACCTGGGAGACGAGATCGGGGCAGGAATGTTCAAGATGTTTCCGAAGCTGCTTGCGCCCTCGGTGGATGCGGCTGCGCACCGTGCCGATAGAGATCTCCATAATCTCAGCGATCTCTTCGTAGGCCATCCCATCGACGTCCGCCATGATAACGGCGGTGCGAAATTCCGGAGTCATCGATCGGAGCGCCAACTGTACCGGCTCCTCCATCGACGAGTCCATCATCTCTCGGTCGGGGGTCAACGTATCGTCCGGGACTTCCCACTGAGCTGTCTGATCCTGACCGGCATGGTCAAGACTCGTGGTCTTCAACCGAGACTTCTTGCGCACGTTGTCGATGTGCACGTTCGTCATGATGCGATACACCCAGCTGGCGAATGGCATCGACTCGTCGTAGCGGTGGAAGAATCGGAACGCCCGAATGAACGTTTCTTGAACTAGATCTTCTGCGTCGTGCGAATTTGAAGTCAAACGAAAAGCTAGCGCGTACGCTTGGCGACTTGCCTCGCGCATCTTGGACTCGAAGTGCCCTGCACTCCGGACCTCGGTACTAGCTTTTGACTTAAACAAACTCGTGAGCACGATCACGCCTCTTTTGAAAGAACTACTCTATCATACGCGAAGCAAGTTCCTTTGAATGGTCCTTTTGGCCAACCCAGTAAAAGAGCGGGTCCGTCTGCAGAGCCATCGACCCATTGCCCAGCACGCGACGGTGAGCTTCGTGGACACGTCGCCGAAGCCCCAAATCCTCGGGCCGCCGGGCTTTCAGCCATAAACCGTAGCATCGTAACAGCTCCACATTCACACCCCGCACCCCCGAGAACTGCTTCTCGTCGAAGTCCTGGGAAAGCGCGCGGAAGCGGTCCGCCAGCCCCAGCATCGCGATGTGCGGTGCACTCTGAAGTGACTCGAAGAACCCGAAGAGCGTGGCGTAAGCATTCGCCTGACCTCTGAATTGCACGAGGAGTGTGGGCGCACCCTCAGTGAAGATCCGCTCCGCTTCGGTAAGCGTCTGGCTTGCGGGCTCGAGCGCCCGCGCCACGCACAAGCAGCGGGACAAAATCGTCGTCAAGACCGCCCCCACGGCTTCGCTCGTGAGCACCAGTTTGACCCTGGGCTCAGGCTCTTCCAAGGTTTTCAACAGCGAGTTTGCCGCCGCAGAGTTCATCCGGTCCGCCGATTCGATGAACACGACTTTGTTGCGGGCGACCATCGGTGCCCGCATGATGAATTCAGCAAGCGGAGTTACATCCGAATCACGAGCACGCGGTCCGGAGATTTGCTCAAGCTTGATCAATCGACTCGGACCAAAAGGAGCCACATGCAACAGGTCCATCGAGCCGCCTGACAGCACTTGCCGACAAGACAAGCACTCGCCGCACGCCTTCCCTTCGACCGAGCTGGTGCAGGCCCATGCCATCGCTAGAGCCTCGGCGCACGCACCCGTGTCTCCACCTTCGGCGGAGTAGAACAGCACCGCATGCGCGGGGCTCCGACCAAGCCGCGCGATGAGCTCGCGATCAGAATCGTTCAAATCGCTCCACCGGCAGTATGAACACGACCGCGCCGCCCACTGGAACCTTGACAGGAGTGCTCAGAAAGGCCCCTGCTGGGCTCGCGTCGAATGGAGCCGCGTTCACCACTTGCTCCCGGGTCGAGCAGTTGCTGTTGATCACATCCAAGAGAGTCGCCTCGTCGGCCGCCTCGAAGCCGATCAGGAACGTAGTGTTCCCTTCCCGCAAGAATCCGCCCGTCGAGCCAATAATGGTGAATTTGAACCCTGCTCGGATCAGCTCGTCCGTCACTTTGGCCTTGTCCCGGTTGTGCACCACGCACACACACAGCTTCATGCCCTCATTCTACGCTGGATAGAGGAGCGTTTCCGCCCAGTCGGAATGAAAGGTGCCGGTCTCCGCACGCATCCGCTCGCGAATGTCCGAGATCGGTGTGAGGTCCTCAATCGCCTGCTTCACCCACAGTTGCCCCGCGAGGATGTCAATCGGCTCGCGATCCCACACGTACTCGTACGGGGCCGGACGCCACTGGAAGCTTCCGCCTGCCTGCCGGATGACTTCTTGGATGCAGGCAATGCCGCTAAGCACCGGCTCAAACGCGCTTCGATCGGTCACGTGAATAAAGACCCCTTCGCAGACCTCGTTGGCAAACTTGTGGAAAGTCGGCTGGAAAGTTACCGGTCGGTAGTGGACCCCGGGAAGCCCCAGCCCATTCAATGCGTCGGCGAGTTCCCGCCCACGCAGATAGCTCGCGCCGAAGATCTCGAACGGCCGCGTCGTGCCTCGTCCCTCGCTCAGCTGGGTACCTTCGATCAGGCACATGCCAGGGTACACCACTGCGGTATCGACAGTCGGCATGTTCGGAGATGGCATGACCCACGGCAACCCAGTCCGGTCGTAGTACTGACCGCGACTCCAGCCGAGACATGTGACTACGTCCAGTTCGACTCCGGCAAATTCCGTCCTCGCGAGATAGCGCGCCGCTTCACCCAGCGTCATGCCGTGACGCGTGGGGATCGGGTACAGGCCCACAAACGAATCCAGTTCGCGCGCCAGCATCGTCCCCTCCACTTGGGTGCCACCGATGGGATTGGGGCGATCGAGGATCACCACCGGTATGTCGTGCGCCCGACACGCCTTCAGACACAGCGCGGTGGTCCAAATGAACGTGTAGTAACGTGAACCGATGTCCGGCACATCGATGATCATTAGGTCGATTCCTTCGAGCATCGCCTCCGTAGGCTCGCGGTGTTCACCGTAGAGAGACACGAAATTCAGTCCGGTGACCGGGTCGATGTACCCCTCCCACTCGATCATGTTGTCCTGGGTGTGGCCCCAGATGCCGTGCTGCGGGCCGAACACGCGAGCAATCTCGAAGGTTCCGTTCTGGTGATGAGGAAGCAAATGGTCGAGAATGTGTCGATAGTCCGAGGCGATCGTCGCCTGGTTGCACACGACCCCCACTCGGTGCCCTGCCAAGGGCTCCATCCCATGTTCCAAGAGCCTGTCCAGGCCGGTCTGCACTTGCATTGCGAGAGCTTACACGCAAGCAGGTCCGGCGTGCGAAGCACGCCGGACCTGCACAGATCTCTGAAGCAGCAGAATTACTTCTTGCGGCGTCGGAGAACGACTGCGGCACCAAGAGCGAGAGCGCCCAGGGTTGCAGGCTCGGGAACGGTCTTTACGTGCTCAGCATCGTACCAACCTTCCGCCTTGTAGTTCCACTTCGTCAAGAAGCCAGAGCTGTTGTAGCCCGAAGAGAGCTCGACGACCGGGTGGAACCAGATGCCGATTTCGTTGCCGAAGTTTGCGCCGGTCCAGGGCGTGCTGCCCGGGTTGGCCGGAACGAAGTTGTTCACCTTCGCGCTCTTGATCTTGAAACCGATGGTCTTCGAACCGTTGGACTCGGTCTGATTCGTCAGGTCGAGGATGTCCGGAAGGTCCGAAGCGCGCTTGGACGACAGGATCTTGTCGCCGGGCACTGCCCACGAGCTGTTGCCGTTCTGACCGTTGTAGGCATAGGCCGTCAGGGTCGGAGTGGCGCCCGAAGCGTCCATGTAGAAAATTGCGAGTTCGCCAGCGTGACCCTTCGGGTTTGCGCCCGGGCTAACCACGACCCAATAGCCGTTGGTCATCTTGCCGCTCGGGTTATTGCTAAAGTTGGCGTACCACGAGAATTCGGTGCCCGTCGTCGTGGCGGTGACCGAGTTGATCTTTCCGCCAGCGTTGTTCTGCGGCGGGTTGTTTACGGTGACTGTTCGGAACGTAGCATTCGCACCGACCACCATGCCGGCAGCAGCGAAGACCACGAGTGCTTTGGTTTGCAACAAGTTCATTTGTATCCCCTTGAATTCCCACTTAACGGCACAGCGATGTGCCAAACATAGAATGGATTCAAAGCTAATGATATCCCAGGGGTACTTCTAAAAGGAAATCTGTACAGATCAAACCAGCATTTATGCCTGCGCATCCTCTTACCAGTACGTGGAATCTGTCATGGAATCGCATTCGCAAGCAGGTCCCCTGAATTCAATCGCCACCCGTTTGCCACGTCACCGAAGGGCATTGGCCGCTTCCCGGCGGGCTGAACATCGAGCAAGACCAGGCTGCCTGTCGCGAACCCAAGTCTCCACTCGCCGCCCTCCCGGACCACTGTGCCAATCGGCACAGATTCATCGGTTGCTCGCACGCGGATGAGTTTCAACGGTCCGTGCACGGTCATGAGCGTCGCCCCCGGTGCGGGTGAGAACGCTCGGAACTTCGCATACTCCTTCCGCACCGGATGGGCCACGCTCAGGACGCCCTCGGACTTCTCGATCTTAGGGGCCAGTGTCGCCATATCCGAGTTCTGCGGCTTCCGTGGGTAATCACCCGCTACGATGCGCGGCATCCATGCTGTCGCCATGTCCGCCGCCATCACCGCCAGCCGATCCTGCAGTTCGCCATAGGTTTCGTCCGAACCGATGGGGGTTCGGCAGATGTCGATGACGTCGCCGGTGTCCATGCCCCGATCCATCTGCATGAGCGAGACCCCGGTTTCGGACTCCTGATTGAACACAGCGCGCTGGATGGGTGCGGCGCCGCGGTACATGGGCAAGATCGACCCGTGCAAGTTGATCCCACCGCGCATAGCGCTCTCCAAAACATCGACAGACAGAATCTGCCCATAGGCGGCAACAAGCAAAGCGTCCGCCTCCAGACTCCGCAACTGCTCCACAACCTCCGGCGCACGGCAACGCTCGGGGCTTATCGCAGGTAGCTCTAGCTCCTGAGCGAGTTGCATGACCGGCGTGGGTTGCAGGCGCATGCCGCGACCGCTCGGACGGTCGGGCTGAGTGACCACCAGCGCAACGTGCTCCGCCATGGCACGAAGGGTCGGCAACGCGAAATGCGCGGTCCCGAAGTAAATAAGCTTCATTCGATGTCGAGGTCGTCGTCGCCACCCGGATGCGACCAGTGAAGCGTGGCGACGTCCACCTTGTCGATGAACAGCACCCCATCCAAGTGATCGACCTCGTGCTGGACGACACGGGCGGGTAGCCCTTCCATCTCGTACTCGACCGGTCGGCCCTTCCGATCGTACGCCTCGACGACCAGCTTCAGGCGTCGTTGTACATCGCCGTACAAGCCTGGAATGCTGAGGCACCCCTCCTGACCCACGATCTCGCCCTCCGATGAAGTGATGACCGGATTGACGAGCACGGTCGGCTTGACGCCTTCTGGAGCAATGACGATAATCCGCTTGCCAACGCCGATCTGCGGCGCAGCGAGCCCGATCCCGTTTGACATTTTCATGACCCGCAGCATCTCATCAATGGTCTTGCTGATCTTGTTCGTGACTTCCTGCACATCCTCCGCCTTCTGGCGCAGAACCGGGTGCGGAATCTTGACCACCGGCCGCTCCGCCGAGGTCACGTAGAGGTATTTGAACTCGTCCGGGACGACGATCTCCATAGTTAGCGATTATGGCAGGTAGAACGCCAGCGCCCGAATCACCTTGGATAGATCGCGCCGCGACTGTTCCAACCGCCAGCCCTGCTGAGCAAAGATTGCGGCGACTGCATCGTGCTGGCCGCGACCGATCTCCACGGCCACCCGTTTGCAGCCCGTCGCCGCCTCCGCGATCCGCTTGTAGAATCCAAGCGCGTCGTCACCCGCGAACAGCGCCTCGGCCGGTTCGTACTCGCTGACTTCGCGGGACAACTTTTCATGGACGCTGATGTAAGGGGGATTGGAGACGACCAGATCGAACGATCGCGCGGGAATTCCATCGTGCTCGATCCAGTGGACCGTCCCGAGAGTGTCATTCAAGCGCGCAATTTCCAGCGCCGCACGCGAAATGTCCACCCCAGTCACCGAGACGGGACGCTCCGCCGCCAGAGTTATCGCTATGCAACCCGAGCCTGTACCGAGATCGAGAACGCGCCCAACCCCGTGCAAATCGATCAGGTCTAACGCGAGCTCGACAAGAATCTCGGTCTCGTGCCGAGGGATCAGCACCCCAGGACCCACCCGGAAGCTCCGGCCGAAGAACTCGCGCGTGCCCAGGATGTACGCCAGCGGCTCGTGCCGCGCGCGTCGCTCCAGGAGTGGGTCTGCGGCGGGAGTTGGCGGCTCAAGATCGTGCGCGATCAGCCATGCCCGGTCCCCGCTGCGACCTTCGGCGAAGCACAGCAGCAATTCCGCCTCCAATCGAGCGGCTTCGAACCCCTGCCGTGCCAGACGATCCGCAGCTTGGGCAAGCCACTCCCGACGCGTCACTTGGGTTTTGCCGGGCTGAACTTGGGATCGTCGAAGTCGCCTTTGAGAGAGCCCAGGGGCTCAAGCGCCGCTCCGTCGGGCTTGATCGTATAGAGACCCCGCTGGCCGTCCTTTGACATGACGAAGACAATTCGGTTCCCATCGGGGCTCCAACTGAAGTCGGAGACCAAGCCGCGCGTGAGTTGCTGCGCCGACTTCAGACCTTCTCCATCGACCACCACCGAGAGCATCCCCGCAACCTCGAACTGGGACAGTTTGTTCACGCGGCCCGATTGAAAGAGGAGCGTCCCACCGGTCGGGTTGAACACGACTTGCCCGGCAGCGATCTCGTCGTCGGGGCTTACAAAGACGGGCATGGGCGTCACCGACTGCGCGTTCACGTCGAGCGTGAAGAGCGCGTTCCGGTAGGGAGGGACGAGTTCCCCATTCCGCTTCTGCGCCTCGGGTGCGTTGGCCGGGTCGAAGAATCGGAATCCACGTACGGTGTAGGCTAACAGCCCGTCCGAGTTGACGTCAAACTCAATCGAGTCGGCCGCGACGATTCCCTGTGGCCGCGGCAGGCTCACGTTCCCCTTAGCATCTTCGATCAGCTCAAGGGGCTGGTAGATCAGCGCCTCTCCCAAGTCGCGCCTGATCACCGCAAAGACGCCTTTGCGATCCTTACCGTACTTCGCCTCGCGGAACGACTGGCCCAAGTTCCGGTAGTAAGCATCGAACTGTCCTTGCGAACCGCCCTCTTCTCCGGTCGCGACCACCCCGGTGGTCGGAGGCAATACTTGGCGGGTCGTGCCCCCGCGCGGGTCGAACTCCAGCACAAAGCCGCCGGCGACGATAAGCCCTGTCGTGGGTGTCGAAACGTAACCCGGAGGCGAAAAGTTCAGCCGCGCCTTGCTGCGCGAGCCGACCGAGCGAACTTCCACGTTCCCTTTCGAGGGGTTCCAGCGCGCGATCTGGAAGACTCCCTTCTCCCGGTCGCTTGAGAAGAACAAACGATTTCCGTCCGGACTCCACGCGACGTCCTTATCGTTCACTCCATCGCGATAGCCGGGGTTATCGACCTTAGTCCCGTCGGGCTTGATCAGCACCGCCTTGGAACCGCTCGGAGTCATCTCGATGGCCGCGATCCAGCCAGCACTATCGACGGTGCCCAAATCTGGGTCCACGACGAACCCCTGATACCAGCGATAGAAGGCCATGAGGCCAGCGAGGGTGAAGAGTCCGGCAACTGTACGGGTAGCGACTTTCTTGGTCACGGGTTCAGTGATACCCGACGACTGGCTTACGCTTGGAACGGTGGAGGTTCAGCCCCCGGAGCTGTGGGGATCGCCGTGACTCGCGGAGTCCAAATGCGGGCATCGACGTTCTGTACATTCACCTTCTCCGGGCCTACGGACTCGGCACCGCCAGGCAACAAGTTCGCCGCCGCCAAGGACACGGCAATCCCGCCCTCGGGCGCGGCCTTTTGGAGGTGAGACGCGATGTCGATCACGTGCGCGAAGTTGATATTGTGCAGACCCTCGCCCTGCGGCACGACGGACCCATGGTGGATCCCCGCCCGCAACCGCATCGGCATGCCGATCTTGTTGCGGTACATGTTGAGCTCCGGCATTCCGCCCAGGATATTCCGCGCAGCGTGGAACGCCTGCCATGGTGAGTCAAAGGCAACGATCACGCCATCGCCCGCAGTCGAGTGAATTGAGCCGCCATGCTTCCGTGCAACCACCTCCACGAACCGGTGGTACTCGCCAAACGTAAACTCGACCGCCAGCGGGTCCGCTAACTCTTTCATCCGAGTGCTGCCCACCACGTCCAAGCTGAGGAACGAGATCGTCTGCTCATTGCTTCGCAGCTTGTCTTGGAGTTCCACCAGCTGAGCCAGTAGCTTGCGACGTTCGTCCGCTGGCTCTGCCAAACCATGGCGCGCACCGCGCCGGTTCCAAGCGTGAAAGGCGGCTTGGCCCACGACAAAGCCGATCGCGCCAAATGCAACGAGCAGTGTCGGGCTCTTACCGGAAATGTCCGGTTCCTTGCTGAGGAAATTGTGTAGTGCGTAGGCAAGCCCCATCCCCATGAACTGCACCGCCCCGAAGATGCCGCCCGCCAGTCGGGCGGTCTTGACGTCCTTTGCGATTGCCGCGTTATACGCCGCACCGAGCAAGCACAGCATCGCCAAGATCCCCAGGAAGCCCGATTGATCGGAGAGCGCCTTGCCTGCACCGACCAAGACTCCGCAACCGACCCCCAAGTACGCTGAGGTCACCAGCGACCGGACGGTGGGATCTAGGGACAGCGTGAACTTTTTGAACCGATCGATGAATGTGCGCTTACGCTTCTCGGTGGGTTGCGCCGAGATCATCGCAACGCGGACCACCTCTAGCGGTGCGCCGGTGGCTTCGGCTACCGCGGCGAGAGCCGCATCGTCCAGCTCGCCGCCCGCATCCTCACGCAGCTTGGTCGCAATGGCAATAAGCTCCCGGATGTCGTCCTGCATGGCAGGAGTCACCTGGGCATCGCTCTCGGATCCTAAAGTTCGGAGGTCGTTCATCGCGGGCCAGACCGTATTCTACTGAATGACGGCGAAGGCCCACATCGAAAGTCCCGACCTACGGACAAGTCGGAGGCAAAGGAGGAACGCTGGTGGTCGGAATCAGCTGCAGTGTGGGCAAGGTAATGTCCGACCCCGGGGCAAGAACTCCAAGACCCGCGCGGCATGTGGGCACGCTCATGCTGTAGGAACTCCCCGAGTAAAGGTAAGTCCCGAAGTAGGCCGTGGTGTTCACCGAAGATCGCACGATGTGCACGCTAGCGGCGGTGACATTGGTCTGGAATCCCACATAACCCTGGCTGTTCGACGTGTTCGAGCCGAGAACCGAGCCCGTGGCGCTGTAAAGGTCCACCCGCACACCTCCGATCGGCGTGCCGAAATCACTGTCCACCACACGGCCGCGCAGGATAACCGAATTCACTCCGCTCCCTCCAGCGGCGATGATGTTGAAGTCGGTGCCACCCCCGCCTCCTCCGCCACCACCCGAAGTGCCTCCGCCGCCACCACAACCGGTGACCGCGATGGC
The DNA here is from genome assembly GCA_016788115.1 of Chthonomonas sp. NCBI lineage: Bacteria > Bacillati > Armatimonadota > Chthonomonadia > Chthonomonadales > Chthonomonadaceae > Chthonomonas > Chthonomonas sp. The sequence continues at coordinate 101,261 of JAEURR010000003.1, forward strand.
CGCGAGGCCGAACAAAACAGCGAGCGAGCGTCGATTCATGAGCAAGACCATAGCTTACTCAGCAGACGCATCAGTCGCGCGACCGACACGGTCCGATCGAAATGCGTTGGGCATGAGATCCGCGAACGAGTACCGCTCGAAATGACCGGTCGATCCCGCACACCAGATCACTGCCGCAGGCGAGATGAATTCCGCGATCACCTGCAAGCAGAGCCCGCAAGGGGTGCCTCCGTCTTCAGTCACGACGACCAATTCCATGATCTCCGTACAGCCTTGGGAAACCATCGTCATGATCGCAGAGCGTTCCGCGCAAATGGCCGCCCCATACGAGACGTTCTCCACGTTACAGCCCGTGTAGATCGTGCCGTTGGAACCGCGTAGCGCGCACCCTACCCGGTAACCCGAGTACGGCACGTACGCGTTATCGCGAACCACCACGGCAGCGTCAAAGAGGTCAGTTGGGATCATGTCAACACCGCGATCGTCACGCCCGCGCCCCCTTCGTTCGGCTCGGCTTCGCGAAAGCTCCGGACCCCACGATGGCGACGCAACGTTTCGTGCGTTATCTTGCGCAAGATACCCTCACCCTTGCCGTGCACGAGCCGAACGTTGGGCAGGCCTGCGAGAATGGAATCGTCAAGAAATCGGTCGAGCACCTCTTGGGCCTCCTCCGCGCGCATCTTGATCATCACCAATTCGATACTGGCCGATTGGACCTTCTTCAGTCCCAAGTTCTCGCGATAAACAGCTTTGGGAACTGCCACCTCGGCATCCGCGCGTTCGACTTGCGAGGCGGGGAAGCTCATCTTGATCATCCCCATCTGCACCTGCACCTTACCATCGCGAGGTTCGGCCAGCACGGTGCCGACTTGCGTGTGCCCGGTGATCTTCACGCGGTCGCCCTTGTGCACTTCGGCGGCTGCTTTCTCAAGCATCGGTTCCGGCTTGAGCCCCTTCGCGCTCGATCCACCCCGTTCCTGGAGCCGCTTCAACTTCGAGCGAGCCTGATCAAAAGCCTCGGGCCGACGGTCTTTCTTGAGCGTCTCGAAGATCTCGTTCGCCTCCAGTCGCAGCTCTCGCAATGTGTCTTCGATCGTCTCGGCCGCATGGGCTCTCGCCTTTGCTTTGGCTTCCTTTGCCTCGGCCAGCTTTCGCTCCGCCTCGGCTTCGACTTGCTTCAGCCGATGCGCAATCTTGTCGTACTGCCCTTGAGCACGCTGGGCCTGCTTCTGCGCCTCCTCGAGCCTCTCAAGCATTGCCGACACTTCTTGATGCTGAGTCCCCGCAGTATCCCGCGCTCTATCCAGCACTGCCTTGGGGAGGCCGTACCGCTCGGCGATGCGCAAGGCGTGGCTCGCCCCGGGTGCCCCCATGATGAGCCGATAGCTCGGGCGCAGTGATTTGAGGTCGAATTCCATCGCCGCGTTCACAAAGCCCGGCGTGTTGTACGCAAAGATCTTGAGCTCGCCATAGTGTGTGCTCGCCATGACCTTACCGCCGGATTCCTGGATGCTTAGCAGGATCGCTTTGGCCAGCGCTGAGCCCTCCGCGGGGTCCGTTCCTGCGCCCACTTCGTCGAGCAGCACCAGCCCGCCCGGCACCAACTGCTGCAACGCGTTCGCGATATTGCGGATGTGGCCGCTGAAGGTCGAGAGCGATTGCTGCAAGCTCTGCTCGTCCCCAATGTCCGCCCACACCTGGGTAAACGGTCCCAAGTCCACCTCGCGGGCGGGGAGCATCATGCCGCATTGCGCCATGAGCACGAAGAGTCCCACCGTCTTGATGCTCACCGTCTTGCCTCCGGTGTTCGGCCCGGTGATCAGCAAGCCGTCGTGCCCGTCGCAAAGGTGGATGAACAGCGGCACAGCGATGGACGGATCAAGCAGCGGGTGCCGCCCCTCGACGATCCGCAAGTGGTGACCGCCCGTGATCTTGGGAATACACCCATTCACTGCGTGCCCGTACCGGGCCTTTGCGAAGATGAAATCGATCTCGCCGCACTTGTGCACGCCGTGGGCAATGGCATCGCCGTCTGCCCCGACTCGACTTGAAAGCTCGTCCAGAATTCGCGCGATCTCCGCCTTTTCTGCACCTTCGGCCTGACGCAACGCGTTGCCGAGTTGAACCACATCGTCAGGCTCGATATAGACGGTGTGGCCGCTCGCGCTTGAATCGTGCACGATGCCGCGGACCTTAGCCCGGTGCTCACTCTTGACCGGTACAACGTAGCGCCCCTCACGTGTGGTGTAAACCGCGTCACTGAGCCACTCTCGGGTCTTGCCGCTTACGTAACTCTGAATCCGATCAAGCATCCGACTCGCGGCTTGCTTCTTCGCTTGCCGGGCTTTCGCCAAAGCCGGGGACGCCTCATCGCGCACTTCTCCGTCGCCATCCAAGGACTCGATGAGGCGAGCCTCGGTCTTGGGGGCCTCGGGGAGTTCCTCAACCATAGCGCACAACCTCGGCAACCCGTCCGACTTCCCCCGTAACACGGTCCGCAGGCTGCGCATGACCCCCAAGGACACGCCGATCCGATACAAACTCACGCCATCCAGCGTTCCGCCCTTGGCGGCACGGCGGGCCGCTTCCCGCACATCTCGCAACCCACCGAGGGACGGGACCGAGTCCGTGTCCATAAGCTGCGACGCCTCGTCCGTCTCGGCGATCAACTCTTCGATCCCCTTAGGATTGAAGAGCGGCGTGACCCGCTCTGCCAGTTCGTGCCCCATCTCGGTCTCGCAGTGTTCCGCCACGCGCGAACGCACGAGGTCGAATTCGAGAACCCGATAGGCGTGCGGGAGGGGGTCGGTGGACATGGCGATTAGATCTGGTCGAGCAGGCTCATCATCTCAACCAGAGCGCCAGCGGCTTCCCGACCTTTGTGACCGAGCTTCATGCCGGTTCGCTCTAGCGCCTGCTCTTGATTCTCGGGGGTTAAGATCCCCCAGGTAATGGGCCGGCCGCTGCTCGTCTGCAGGTTCATGAGCGCGCCACTCACATCGCCCGCTAGGAGTGCCGCGTGCGTCGTGGCCCCCTGCAAAATGCAACCCAGGGCGACGACGCCGTGGCATTCGCGCCTCTCAATGAGCGCCTTTGCGACGGGCGGAATCTCCCATGTGCCAGGGACTTGTACCAAAACCACTTCCGGATCGCCGTGCGCGCGCAACGTCTCCAAAGCCCCCTCAAGGAGTTCCTTGGTGACCAACTCGTTCCAGCGGCTGACCACAACGCCCACGCGCTTGCCTGCCGCGCTCATTTGCGCTTCAATGCGTACCATCCTCTCTTAGTATGGCGTGCTGAAGGGCCAAACTCGAACGAGAGTGCGCTACCGACCGCCAAGACCGCTGAGCGTCACCCCTTCGATCAAGTACTTTTGGGCGAAGAAGAACAACAGGATAACCGGCAGCACGGACATCGTCGTAGCGGCCATCAGGAGCGCAGGCTCCCCACCCCGGCTGCTGCTGTACAACTGCAGCCCGTAAGCAATCGGCATCCTGTCGGGCGAGCTGATGTAGATCAGCGGTCCCATGAAGTTGTTCCAAGTGCCCAGCGTGGTCATGACCGAAATGGCTGCAAGCGCAGGTTTGATCTGCGGGACCATGATCTGCCACAGCGTCGTAAGGTAAGTACAGCCGTCCACTTTGGCCGCATCCTCAAGCTCCATGGGGATTTGCGCAATGAACTGACGCAACAGGAAAACGTTGAACGCCCCCGCAAAGAACGCGGGCACCCAGAGCGGATAGAGCGTGTCGATCCACCCGATGCTTCTGTAGATGAGGAACTGGGGCAGCATGGTGACCGCTCCCGGCAGCATCATCGTACTAAGCATTACACCAAAGAGGAAGTTCTTTCCGTAGAACCGCAGACGAGCAAAGGCGTACGCCACCATCGTGCTGCTCACGAGAACACCAAGAACGGTCAGCACGACTAGGATCAGCGTGTTCTTCAGGTACAGCAGGCCCTTCGCGGTGTCGGGAGGAAGAAAGTCGAGCGCATCGGGGTAGTTCTGCCACCGCAGCCCTGGCTCGCGGACGTCCTTGATCTCCGAAGCAACGCCCACCAGTTCCTGCCCTTTCATCGAGGCAGGGGATGTGATCTGCATGCGCCGGCGACCGTCTTCGAACTCCTCGGTCACGAATCCGGTCACGGGAGTGCCCTGCACGGTGCTGGTCACCATCGGCACTTGCTTCGGAATCTCTTTGAGCGAGGACCGATCGACGATGCTTGTTTGCCCCCTCATGGCCATGGGCTTGTTGATATCGATCTTCACCCGCCCGGGCGCGACGGTCTCCATGATCGCGGCTTGCACGGTCTGACCGTCGATCTTGGTTTCGAAGAGCGGACTCTTCGGATCCATGTAGTCCATCTGCCGAGTCACCAAAGGCTGCCACCGGAGCGCATCGGCCTGTGCGATGTCCTTGTCTTCTTTGAAACTGCTCAGGAGTAGCCAGGCAAATGGGATTCCGAAGATAATGGACCCGACCACCAGGGCCGCCACGGTGAGCACATTCTTGGTGATGCCGCGAGTCGCCGTGCGCTTGCTCGTCCAAGCCATGGCGGCTGCGGCGGCTATGGCCAAGCCGATCGAACAGGCAACGAATGATGCGGACATCGGGATCGCGCCGCGGAAGTAGGTCGCTTGCTCGCCGCTCTTGGAGAATTGCCACACTCCTATCACACCCGCGACCAACCAAAGCCCTGCTGCCGTCAGCTTCTTTGAGCGCTCCGCGGCGGTGATCGCTGTCGTGGATTGCACAAGCCGAGCAATGATAAAGAAGACCGAAACCAGCGCAAGCCAGCCTGACCAAGGCATGAGCACCCAGGCAATCGGCAGGTGGATTCCAGACGGAGCCTCTCGACCCAAAGGCAGTTGAACCACCTGGGAGACAAGCAAGAGCGCTCCGCCCACCACGCCGTTCATGATCACCCCGCGTTGGGCCGTCTCCGGCGAATAACCGATTGGGCGGAAGACCATCCGCATCAAGTGGGCAATGGCAAGGAAGACTAGGACAAACCCAAACCAAGTCGCCAGCGTCCCCAGAACATAAAACAGACCCGGATTCATTTCAACCCCTCGTAGTGGACCCAGCGTCTGCTAAGCCAGAACTGCAGTGCAGTGATGAGCATGATGATCGCGAAGATCGCCCAAGCGAGCGCACTGGCGTAACCCATCTTGAACGCCCTGAACCCCGAATTGAACAAGAGATACACCGGTGTAAGGAGTGAGTCGGACGGTCCTGCGCTCGTTCCTCCAGTGATGATGTACGCCGTGTCGAACTGTTGAAGCGCACCAATGAATCCCATCACCGTGTTGAAGAAGATAAGCGGCGAAAGCTGAGGAATCGTAATGTTCCAAAACTGCTGCTTCGGCGTGGCGCCGTCGATCGACGCGGCCTCATACAGGGTCGTGGGGATCCCCTTCAGGCCCGCAAGCCAAAGGATCATGCCACCGCCTGCTCCCCAAAGTCCCATCAAGATGAGCGATGGCTTGGTCCACTCTGCCACGCTCAAGAACCCAGGAGGCGCGACCCCGAACCAGGTCGTGATCGAGTTCGTCCACGCTCCGGCGATCAGACCACGTTTCGGGTCTGCGTTGAGGATGAAGATCCAGAGCACCACCGTGGCAACGGCGGGAACGATGCTGGGCATATAAAACAGCGTGCGGTAGTACTTCATCCCGCGAACCGCAGAGTTCAGCAACAACGCGATGGCCAGCCCCGTGATGATCCCCAGCGGGACGCCGACGCCGCCCAGGTAGATGACGTTCATGAACGCCTTGGTTAGGAGTTCCTGCTTGTCCTCCCGCATCACTTGGTAGTTCTGCAGCCCAACCCAGTGGGCATCGCTCAGGACGTTGTACTGCGTAAAGCTGAAGAACAGCGAGGCCAACATGGGACCGAGCGTCAGCCCCAGGAAGCCTACGAGCCACGGAGCGATCAAGATGAATCCCCACCTTGATTCGTGGCGCGCAAGCGGACCGTAGCCCTGGGCCTTGTACCGAGCGACGAAGATCGCCAGTCCCACGACCGCACCGAACACACCGATCCACGCTGGGATCGCCATGCTCACCTTGGGGTAATTGTCCTTGGCGTAGACCTCATCGAGATCGCGCTGAACGACGCTCTGGGCAATTTCGAGTGCTTCCTCGGGAGTCCTCTGCTTCAGAGCGGCAAATTCCATGGCTCGGACCTGCTCATCCCACAGCGTTTGGCCGACGGGAGTAGCCGGTCTGATCCTGGCGTAAGGCATCATCTCCACGTGGGTGCGCATCGCTTGCAAGAAGTTCGGCCCTTTGGGAGCGAACTCGGTGAGGTTCGCCACGTTCTGTTCGATCCGTGCCCGAATCCGGGGAACCCAGACCCGCCCGCGGCGCCTCTCCCAGTCGCCCTGCGCGCGTAAGTCGATGCGGTACGCCTCCAAGCTCGACATGAACTTGATGTACTGCCACGCACCTTCGGCATTGCGAGCACCGCGCGGAATCGCCATCGAGAAACCGCCCACCCAGGTGATGAACTTGTCTTTCTCGCCCGCGTAGCGACCCACGCCCTTGTAGCGGTCGTCGGGAATGGGGGCGGGGGCGGTTGCAAAGTCGAGGTCCGGCCCGTACTTTGCCAAACCGCTGATGATCCAGTCTCCATCGACCTTCATGGCGATACGTCCAGTGATGAACGGGTCGTCGGGCCCTCCACGCAGCGTCGATTGGAACTTCTGCGCCTCGGCATAGCCCCCGAGTTGGTCGTAGCCATCCACCATAAACTGGAGCGCCTCGCGCGTCTCTGGCGAGTTCATGGTACAGGTGCGACCGTCCGGGCTTATCCACGAAGCGTTCGTCTGGAAACTGAAGAGGTAGAGCCAAGTGTTGCCGTAGTTCGGCACCCAACCCGCTCGTTCAAGTTCTCCATTGGGGCCAAACTTGGTCAAGACCTTGCCGTAGGCCAGAACTTCGCTCCAGGTGCGAGGAGGTCGGGTCGGATCGAGACCTGCCTTGCGCAGTGCATCTGCGTTCTCGGCAAAGACCCGCTTGTTGTAGTACAGGACTCGGTCGTCCGCCTCGGTTGGGATCCCGTAGACCTTCCCCTCGTAGGTCGCCTCGTTCCAAGGCGCGGGATAGTACTTGTCGGGGGTGGGCGTGCGCGGATCGATCTTCGCATCGCGAGCGATAAAGTCATCGAGCGGCATGAACGCGTTGCGGCTCGCCCAATCCGAAATGGTAAACCGATCTTGCCGAATCGCGTCGGGCGGCACATTGCCCACGATGGCAGTCATGAGCTTTTGGGGGTTCATTTCGCCCGCACCCATGCTCAAAACCTTAACTCGGTACTGAGGGTATTCGGCCTCGAAGGCCTTCAACCGTGCCTCAAAGCCTTTCGAATCGGGACCGAGTGACTCGCCCCAGACAATAATGTCCTGTTTCTGCACCTCGGCATGCGCCCGTAGAGGCACCAAGCACGCCAGCGCGCTCAAGAGCAGACCGAATAGAACACGACACCGGCGTCCGTTCATTTGGTTGCATTCTACATCTTTCGCAGCGATTTGTCGAACCTAGAATTCGTATTCACCGGATTTTGATCCACAAAGACAAACGCCCCCCTCGGCCACAGGCCGAGGGGGGCGCGAGAGCCACCAACTACTGGAGCGGCTTCAACTGGATCAGCGGCAAACGACCGAAACGGGCGAAGTACCCGAAGGCGCGCGCAAGGTCTGGAATCCCAAGCCCGCGAAGGTTCTTGGCGTCGTTGCGCTGGTAGCCCGCTACCGCGGCATCTCGCTCCCGTCGGTTGCTGTCGATCATCGAGCGAACCGTGGCCAGCTGCTTGGTGAGTTTGTCCACTTCTTCATTCAACCGGTTGTTGCGGGCCAGTGCGATCTGGTTCTGCACCGACTGCTCCGTGCGAGTCAGGTTCTGGTCGACCGTGGCAAACGCAAGGCTTGCAACGTAGTAACCCGGGGCATACTCGCTGCCCGCTGAGATCGCGAGCTTGGCATTCTTGATCGCGGCGTCGGTCTTCCCTTGCATGAGGTCCACGAGCGCCAAACCGGTAAACGCCTGGAAGCTCTCAGGCTTGGCCGCAAGTGCGGCCTCGTAGTAAGCCCTCGTCACATCTTGGTAGTAGCCCACGTTCTGCTTTTCTGTCTGCGGCTGCAGTGCGATCTCCAACGCCTGGTTCCCTTGCTGAATGTACAGGTCCGGGATCGATGGATCGGCCAGCGCCGCACGTTCGAAGCTCGTCTTGCTGCCGCTGTAGTCGCCCGCCCGGTAGCGCGCGATCTGCGAGTAGTACGAGACGAAGGCGTTCTCACCCACCGTCGAGTCGAGCTGCTGCGACAATCGGCGCAGACCCTCCACGTTGTTGCGGATCGTCGCCAGGTAAGCCTGGGTGAGTCGTACGCCTAGTGCGCTCGCATCGTTCAGGACCATCTGCCGCTCGTACTCCGCGGCGTTGCCTGCATCGCCCGCGCGGTCGAAGAGGATCGCCAGGAGGCCATACCCTTCGCCATTCGGAGTCCCACGGCGGATGTACTGGGTCGCGGTGCCGATCGCATCCTGGAACTTCCCGGCGCGGATCTGGGCATACATCAGTCGGTTCACCAGCGCCGGATTGTCCGATTCGCGCAGATAGACCTCTTTGAGTGCGTCGATCGCGACCGAGTAACGTCCAGCGCGCAGTGCGATGCTCGCAACTTGAAGCCGGTTGGCATCGGTCGTCGGTCCGAGGTTGTTCAGCTGAGTCTCAAAAACTTGTATACGGCTCTGCGCTGCACTGACCAGCGCGCTCTTGAGCGCCTGCAAGGCTGCGTTTCGGTCGCGCGTGCCGCTTCCCGCCACGAACGCTTTCTGCAGACTGATCGCGCTGGAGAGGTCGCGAGCCATCAGGTTCGCGGGGTCGTCAATCAAGACATCTTCCGCGTACTTCTGCGCCAGGTCCAGCGTGCCTCGCCCGAAGTAGGACCGAGCAAGCACCAAGCGCGCCGGATTGTACTTCGGCTTGGCCTTCAGCGCGACGCGGGCATAGCGAATAGCGTCATCCCACTTGCTGTTGACCGCGGCGTTCTCAGCCTCTGTGACCCAGTGTTCGGCACCCTTCCCCAGGCCGTTGTCGATCACCAGGTTCAGCATGATGTCCTTTTGATCGCCGTTGGTCGCCCCAATATGGAACTTGACTTTGATCGGCCCCTCGGCCTCGCGAATCGTATCAAGTTTGAACTCGTAGGGAGTGCTGTCGTCGCTACCTCGGATCTCGCCGTTGACGTAGTATTCGACCCCCGAAATCAAGGCATCGGACGTGGCCTCGATCGAGAAGGCAACTTCGCCGCCCACGGTAGCTCCGTCCGCGATGTTGCACGTCGCGGTGATCCCCGACGAAGCCAACGCTGCCACGGGGGCTAGTGCTAGAAAAAGGATAAGTTTGCGCATAATGGCGTTTGGGGGACACCCCCGTTACTAACGCCTATTTTAGCCCGCAGTTCCGCTCAAACGCGCACAGGAAATCACACCGCTTCGGGGCCGCTCTCCCCGGTACGAATGCGGATCGCATCTTCGATCGGCTCTAAGAAGATCTTTCCGTCCCCCGGAGCCCCCGTACCGGCATTCTCAAGGATCGCTTGAACCACCAGTTCGGCCTTGTCCGCATCCTCCACCACCACCGTGAGCTTGGACCGCACCGGGAGCGCCATCACATTGCCGCCGAGTAGCGATGCCTGCTCGGCAGAGTTCCCGCGCCCCCGCACGTCGTTCACCGTCATGCCGCCCACCCCAATGTCGGCGATCGCCGTCTTGACCTCTTCCAGCTTATGCGGACGCAAGAAGCACGTGACCCGGATCACAGCTTGAAGTTCCTCCAGTGGTGGATCACGCGGAACCCGTAGGTGATGAAGTTGAGCGTGTCTCGGTAGATGTCCACCATCGCGAGCCCCTCTTCGCCTGCTCGACGTCGCTGGAGCAAGCTCGCAAGGTCGTACACCAGAAAGAACAGCACGGCGGTCGCGATCAAAATGCTCGGCAGTCCATACCAGGCGGTTCCTGACCATTCACCGACGATGAACAGGATGACAATCGTTGCTGGCCACCCAAGCATGAACATCCCCAGGAAGCTTAGATCTCGCTTGCACAGCAGGACGTACAGCGACGCGACCGTCACCGCAACGAGCAAGATCGTCGGTAGGTGTCCGAAGGCAGTCCATGAGTCCAGCGCATGGCCAAGCGCAACGAGCGTAATAGGAAACACGATCCACGCGCTCAGCCGGTCAGCCATTCCCCCGCTCTTCCAACGCCGCGCGGCAGTCAGCAGCAGCAATCCCCCCAGCACCAGAAGCCAACTGGTCTCGCTGGGCACCGCCTGCAGTGGAAAGGCGGATACCGCGCAGAGTCCCGCCACCGAGCACCACGTGTAAAACATCACGCGCCGGATGAACGCCAGACGCACGTCGTAATTCTCCGCCGCAATGTTGCCAGCGACCGCTTCAGGCTCGGGGAAGTACGGGGTGACGTACATGGGAGGACTCCCCCATTATGCCCGTTCAGCTCCCACGGACGATCATGCTGCCGAAGTGACCTGCGACCCCGGTCAGCACAGCCACCGTCACCAGCAGCGCCCAGTAAAGTCCGGTGTCTAGGATCTGCTTGCGACGCCATAGGACCAGCCCGACCATACAGAGTGCGGAACTCGCTCCTAAGATCAAATGTGTGAGGGCGATACCCTCAAACCCCCGCCCTTCGCGGAAAAGCGCCACCAGACCCGTTGCGACTGCCACGACCGAGGATATTGCGCCAAATCCGAGATTCCACAGCGCCGCACGACGCAGTTCCTCGGAGCCGCGGTGCTTGCCCAGGAACTCCAGGAACGCGCCAAAAAGGAACAGCGCGATCGGAAAGTGGATGATGAGCGGGTGGAACGAGTGAGCTGGAATCAGCGGTTGTTTGCCACCACCGTTGGGAGTCTTCGAAGCGGGATCGCCCGGCAGGCTGCCTTGGTTGATCTCATCCATGTCCTTGACCCCGTCGCCGTCTGAGTCTTTGAGCGCAAGCGCTCGAATCAACTCCTCGGTGACGCGCTCACCGGGCTGCCGCCTTAACTCATCGTAGACTGCGCGACCGAAAGCATTGCGCCGCGGCGGGCGCACGTGACAAAGAATGCACTCCACTCGCTCGATCTCCGAGCCAGCATTGACCTTGGCCACCCGGAGAAAATCGCCCCGGATCTTGGGAGTTGCGTTGGCGAACGCACTCAGGGCTGCCAGAGCCACGATCATCACGAGACGCATGAGGCGCAGAATACAACGTTGAAGCCGCGAGTTTCGCAACAAATGCTGAATTGTCGAATTTGACAACAGGTCAGGTTAGGATGCCTGACAACCAAACTTGCGTTTTTGAACCTATTGGTCGGGATGGCGGGATTCGAACCCACGACCTCTGCGTCCCGAACGCAGCGCTCTACCAAACTGAGCTACATCCCGGTGAAGTGCGCTGATGATACCCGGTCGCCATTGCGCTAGAATGGTCCCCATGAACGCGCCACGCGGCAAGCATGCGAGGGTTCTGTGGGCTCTCCTTCTCGGAGCCTTCGTCGGAGCCGTGTGCCAGATGACGCTTGGGTCCGACCACCCAGGTCTCCAGAGCTTCATCAAGAACTTCAGCAGCCCCGTCGGCAAGATTTTCCTGAACATGATCTTCATGGTCGTGGTGCCTCTCCTCTTCTCGGCACTGGTGCTGGGCGTGGCCGAGATTGGCGAGGCCAGCCGCGTGGGCCGCATTGGCTTGCGCTCCCTCGCGTTGACCCTGCTGCTGAGCGGTACCGCAGTCGTTTTAGGTCTCGCTGCCGTCAACTTCGTGCGTCCGGGCGATGGGCTGCCCGAGGCCGAGCGGCAGAAGCTGATCTCACACTATGCGCCCTCTGCCGATGTGACTAAGAACGTCGATCAGGCCAAGCAAGCCAAGTCCGCCGCGGACACCATCGTGGATCTCATCCCCAGAAACCCGCTCGATTCGGCGGTCAAGGCGCTGGAGGGCGGCATCCTGCCCTTCATGGTGTTCGCCCTCATCTTCGGGATCGCCCTCGCCGGTATCGAACAAGAGAAGGCCATGCCCGTGCGAGCCTTCCTGGAAGGGCTCTTCGCCATCAGCCTCAAGATCGTAGAGATGGCAATGTCGTTTGCGCCCATCGGCGTGTTCGCGCTCATCTTTGGTACGGCAGCGACCCTTGGGGTCTCCGCATTCCTCGCGCTCGGCAAATACGCCTTGCTCGTGCTCGCGGTTCTCGCCATCCACCAGTTCGGCGTGTACAGCCTCGCCCTCAAATTCATCGCGCGCCGTTCGCCCATCGCCTTCTTCCGGTCGATCCGCGAGGTCATGCTCACCGCTTTCGCCACAAGCTCCAGTAACGCCACCCTCCCGACTGCACTCACCACCGCACGCGACCAAGTCGGCCTACCCACCAGCATCAGCTCCTTCGTCCTCACCATCGGTGCAACCGCCAACCAGAACGGCACCGCGCTCTTCGAAGGCATCACCATCCTCTTCCTCGCTCAGTTCTTCGGGGTGTCGCTCGACCTGGGTCAGCAGGCGATGGTGATGGGCCTGGCCATCCTCGCTGGAGTCGGCACCGCGGGCGTCCCGGGCGGTGCTTGGCCGATGATCGCGATCATCCTCGTGAAGATCGGTGTACCAGCCGAAGCGATTGGACTCTGTCTGGGGATCGACCGGATCCTCGATATGAGCCGCACGGTCTTGAACGTCACTGGAGACATGGTCATCGCCACGTGCGTGAGCACTTGGGAAGCGAAATCGGAACCAGCGCTTCTGGATTAGCTGGGTTCGCTAGAAGTCGGAGTCGGAGCTGGGTCTGGTGCGGCCTCGCGCCGCGCCGAATACAGCTTGATCCCCCGACTCGTGATCACGCTGCTGATGAAGCACATCAGGAGCAGCATCACCACCCGCATGGTCAGCCACATCCCCAGCCGCGCAGTCGCACCGACGTCGATGGGTTCGCCCTTCTTAATGCCGACGGCCACCTCGGGAGGCGTGCTAAACAGTTCTATAGCGATCTTGAAAGTCACGGCAAGCAGGACAATGCCCAGTACGAAGGTACCGATTCCCACCAAACTCCCGACCCAGTCGCGCCCACTTCGCATAGATGCAGTTCCGCGCCCCCATGATACTCCCTCGCCTAGGCTGCTGCGCGCAAGCTGGACGGAGCCGAAGGCAACGAATCGAAGAAGACCACTCGGCGTGCCTCGTCCAGGCTGGTTTCGCCCCGGAGCACGCGCCGGAGCGAATCCTGCTGGAGTGTGGAGTAGCCGCACTCATCCGCGACCGCGCGGACCCGATCCATGCGCGCCTTCTCGGCGATCAGCCCCGCAAGCGTGGCATTCACGGGCAGCAGTTCGATGACGGCTTGACGACCTCGGAAGCCGGTCGAGTAGCACGACTCACAACCGCTGGACGTGTACGTCTTCGGTACCGAGACTGCGCCCAGCTCGCGCCGGAACAGTTCCACATCGTTTGCGCCCAAGCTCGCCTCCTCTTTGCAGTCGGGGCACAAGCTTCGCACCAGACGCTGAGCCATCACCCCGACGAGCGAGGTGCTCAGCAAGTAGGGCTCGACCCCCATGTCCAGTAGCCTGGGCACCGCGGCAAGCGCGTCGTTACAGTGCAACGTTGCAAAGACCATGTGGCCAGTCAGCGAGGCGCGGATCGCGGTCTCGGCGGTCTCCTGGTCCCGGATCTCGCCGACCAAGATCACGTCTGGGTCCTGGCGCAGGATCGCCCGCAGTTGCTCCGCGAACGTCAGACCGACCTTCTCGTTCACTTGACTCTGCGCGATCCCCGTCACTTCGTATTCGACCGGGTCCTCGCAAGTCATGATGTTGTTCGTCCCGTTGCGTAGTTCCTGCAGCGCGGCGTAGAGCGTCGTCGTCTTGCCGCTGCCCGTCGGACCGGTCACCAGGAACAGCCCGTACGGCTTGTGGATGAGGCTGCGCGCGAGCGCCAGCGACTCCTTGTCGAAGCCGAGGTCGTCGAGCTTCTTGATGCTCGCCTGACGGTCCAGCACTCGCATGACCATCCTTTCGCCGTGGATGCTGGGGAAACTGCTCACGCGCAAATCGACCGACCGACCGTCGAGTGTCACCGATATGCGCCCATCCTGAGGCAGCCGGGTCTCGACGATATCCATTCCCGCCATGATCTTGATGCGCGTGCTGAGCATCTGGCGTAGATCGGACGGGATGTCCCGGATCGTGATCAACTGCCCATCCATCCGGAAGCGCAAGTTGACGGTCCCCGGCAAGGGGTCAAGGTGGATATCGCTCGCGCGCATTCGGATTGCGTTGGTGAGGATCTCGTTCACCAACCCCACCACGGGACGCGTGTCCTCTTCGGCGAGGTCGGCCCGTGTCGCTTCGTCACCACCCTCGCGGCCACCGAACTCGGTCATCGCGCGAGCCACGTGACTCTCCATTTGGAATGTGTCGCGACCATCTTCCTGCAGCGTCTCCAGGAACTGATCAAGCCGATCCGAAGCCGCCAACACCGGTTCGATGCGCAGCCCCGTTATGTTCTTGGCGAGTTCGATCGCGTCGGCATCCGTCGGGGCATGCATCGCAAGGATCAGCAAGTCGCCGCGCAGTTGGACTGGCAAAAATCGATGCTGTCGACATACCGACGCGGGCAACCGACTGAGCGCGTCGCGCGATGGACGATCCTTGTTCAGGTCCCACGTCCCCACGTGCATCTCGGCAGCCATCGCCTTGAGCACCAAATCCTGGGTCACGACACCTTGCGAGACTAAGATCGTCCCCAAACTCTGGGGCATCCGACGCTGCAGTTCCCTCGCATGCGCCAGTTGTTCGGGCGTGATCAGTCGCCGAGATACGAGTAGGTCTCCAAGGTTCTTTGCTGCCATCCGTAGCTTCTCCAGGTTTCATCTCGGCCCCCTCGCATTCTTAGGAGACCGGTGGAGTTGCCAGGTTTCAGTCTTCGGCGGCGTATTCGGCCCAACTCGTGGCCGTTTCCCAGACGCGGACGCGCTCAAGATTCACACGGCCTGGATCGATGGTATAGGTTATCCCCGAGTTCGTTGTGCCCGAGAATCCAGTCACGAGCACGGCCTGGACGTGCTCAAAAATCATGCGCGCCATCACTTCCGTGGTGGGGTCTTCGTCACACACGATCACGCTGTCGGGATGGATCGACTGGAGCGAGCTGAGCAGCGGATCGTCCCGGTGGATCATCGTACGGTGGTCGAAGCGATCAATGTAGTCGCAAACCGCGAGTTTGAGCGCCTTGAAATCGACAACCATGTCCTGGGAATTGAGTGTTTTGGAGCTCAGCACGACCTCAATGGTGCGGCTATGACCGTGCGGGTAGCGGCAACCCTCCGGGTGCTTGCTCAGCATGTGCCCGGATTCGACGGTGAATCGCTTGCACAGTCGGTAGGTTCCCATGAACCAAGGAGTTTACTTGAGACTGGCGTTGGCGGTCCCATCCAACAACTCGCGGATAGGCTCGAGAAGTGCCGCTGCGGACAACAAGCCGGGATCCCGATACGCCTCGACCGCCGCGCCGTGAGGACCGAAAGGCCGGTAGCGGGACGGCGAGTTGCGGTCGCTCATGAAGACTGAAAGCGCATGAAGCCCGTACCCTGCCGCTAGGTGACCAGTCCCCGTATCCCCGCTATAGTGCGCCATACACCCCCGGACAATCCCGACCGACTCGACGAGCGACGTTCTGCCGACCAGATCAAGCGTCGCAGCGGGGAGAGGCGCGTCGGCGGGTCCGCCAATCGCAACGGTTGCCACCCCCCGGGCCTGAAGAGCCTCGGCAAGCTGGGTCCACACGGTGAGCGGCACGAGCTTGTCTTGCGCGCTTGCGCCGGTGTTGATCACCACGTACCGGGCGGGCAAGCCTACGTCCGGACGGTCGAGTTCCGGCAGCATCGGCAACTTGGGCATCGGACACGACTCTGCCTCGCGAACGAGCGCCATCATCCGCTCAACCATATGGTTAGGTTGCGTTTTTGGGATCTGAGTTGGGTTCAAACGACGGGCCAGCGCGTCCGTTCCTGGCATCGCGAAGCGGTGGACCGGGCTCGCAAGCCGAAGTGCGAGAGCCGTCTTGCTGTGACCCTGAAAGTCAAACCCGATGTCGAACTTGTAGCGCCGCAGACCCAGGTAGGTCCGCACCTGATTGATCCAAGTGCCGGGCGACCACCGACTCTTCTTCCAAGCAGCGCGGTCGAAGACGACCAACTCGTCAGCCAGGGCGGGAACGTGAATCACCGGAGCGCACAAGGGCTCGGTCGCCCAAACGATCGTGGCTTGCGGCCACCGGCTACGCAGCGCGGTGACAGGCCATGCGGTCATGACGCAATCGCCGATCGCTCTAAAGCGCACGACCAGCACGCGCGGCGCGGCGCTCATGGGGTCAGGCCCCGCTGGCGGGCGCTTTTCCATCGGTCGTGGAACCACAGCCACTGCTCGGGATACTTTCGGATCGTCGCCTCCAGCTCTTGGTGGATTGCGAGCATTGTCGATTCGCCTTTCGTGTCCGTCGGCGGGGGCGGCACCACGATGGGTCGCACGATGATCTTGTAGCGCCCAGGTCCAGTGCGCACGCAAAACATCGGTACAACTGGTGCGCCCGTTCGCTCGGCGATGACACCCGGACCCAACACCGTCCCGGCCGGGTGCCCGAAGAACGGCAGGAAAATCTCGTCGCTGTTCTGATCGGGCAATATGCCAACAAGTTCGTTTCGACGCAGCGCTTCGATCATCGGTCGCGCCGCGTTGCCGCGCGGAATCACTCTCGTCCCGGTATGCGAGCGAAGGTTGTTAACCATTTGGTTCATACGCACATCGCTGGCATCTCTGGCTACCACGCTTAGCACGAACCCCCGTCGAGTGACGTACTCCGACATGCGCTCCCAATTGCCGAAGTGGCCCGTGATCAGCACGATCCCCTTGCCCATCGCGTACGCCTCTTCGAAGTGCTCCCAGCCCTCCACATCGGTCGTCGCGTAGAACTGCTCCTCCGTGCGCTTGGATGCGGCGAGGAAGTCGGCAGTGACGATCCCGAAGTGCTCCAAAACTCGCTCGGCCAGCGCCAGCCGTTCCGCGGCGGGCATTTCCGGGTAGGCCAAGGTCAGGTTCGCGACCGCACGAGTTCGGTGCTTGGAGGAGAGTTTCCAGATGATCCGCCCGATCCGGCGTCCTTGGACTTCGAGTTTCTCATACGGCGTGGATTCCATGCGCCGTTGCAACCACAGCAGGGCCGCACCCCCGACTCGCGACGCCACCCGCCTTCGCAGGGACTTACCCAACGGGTTGCACCCCCCGAGCAGCGAGCTCACTGTCGAGCCGTGTCACAAGATTTTCCACGAGATTCTCGGGGAACTCGTACTCGTAGTCAAAAATCATCACTTCGATCCCTGCCAGGTCCGTGCGCCGTCGCAGCTTCACCCAGTCCTTCGCCGTCACCACAAGCGGGCGATCCCGCGGAACATCCTTCAGAAGGGTTGGCGCGGTGAGCGGATCGTGATCGTCCAAGAACTGGCCATACGTCATGCGTGCGCCGAGCTCTTCGATCGCGTACTGAACCCAGAAAGGCTGGGCCACGGCGACGAGAAGCGAAATGGATCGCCCAGCTAACCAATCGGTTGAAACCCGTGAACCATCGCGACGACTGAGCGTCTGCACCCGAGCCGGGTCCATTTGCCGATGGACATCCACGTCCGCACGGATAATGTCCCGTGCGGGCTGCCGGTAAGGGCCGGAGGGCAGACAATAGCGCACCGGAGTACCGACGTCCATGATCAAGGCAAAATCCTTCTGCAATGGCAAGTGTTGGTAACCATCATCGAGCAGCAGCACCGAGCCCGGAAACCGCTCGGCCGCAATCTGTGCTGCCAAAACGCGCCGACGCCCCACCACCATTGGAACGCTTGGCAGGTAGCTGCGCATCAGCGCCGGTTCGTCACCCCACTCCGCAGGATCAAGTTCCCCTTCGGGAGCGAGGGTAGCCGCTACGCTTCGCGGCGAACCGTACCCGCTCAGACTCAAGACAACGGAGTAACCGCGCGCAGTCAGTTGTTCGGCCAGCCAGCGGGTGAACGGAGTCTTGCCCGAGCCGCCGACCACAAGATTGCCCACGCAAATCACGGCGGGATGGGCCCGCTGTGGGTGCTTGAGACCCAAACGGTAGATCGCCTCGTAGCTTCGCCAACCGAGCCAGTACAGCGCCGTACAAGGGAGCAGTACCCACGCCGTGAAGCCCGGCCGGAAGAGCGATTCGGTGAAACGATTGGACACTGGGATGAATGGTACCGATTTCAGGCTTCGACCCACGACCAAAGCTTGCCAACGTTCACGGCATGCATCGTCTCCGCGTCGGGGGTCTCAACCAGAATCGGCACGCCGTCGAACCTTGGATCGCTCACCAGGAGACGAAACGCAGTCTCGCCGATCTCGCCTTCACCCAAGTGGTCGTGCCGATCGACTCGCGATCCCAGCGGTTTCTTGCTGTCGTTGCAGTGGATGACCTTCAGTCGGCCAATGCCAACCAAATGGTTAAATTGTTCAAAGGTCGCCTCATAACTCTCTTGAGTGCGGATGTCGTAGCCCGCGGCGAAGATGTGGCAAGTGTCGAGGCACACCCCCAAATTCGACGGCGCACCGGTCGCCGAGAACAACTCGGACAGGTGTTCAAACTTCCAGTTCAATGAACTACCCTGACCTGCGGTGGTCTCCATCAGCAGGGTGACCCCGGGTGGCGCGTCCGCCAGAATCGCTTTCGTTTCCGCGGCCACCTGCCGTAGCCCCTCTTCTTCGCCCTGCCCCATGTGGGCCCCCATGTGCGAAACGACGTACGGAATGCCCAACTGGCCGCACCGGTGGAGTTCGCGAGCGAGCGCCTCGATGCTCTTTGCCTTGGTCTCCGGCGCGGGCGCACAGAGGTTGATGAGGTAGCTGTCGTGGCTCACCACCGGGCCCATCTGGGATTCGGCGAGTGCGGCCGCGAGCTCGGCGATGGCCTCTTCAGTGATCGGCTTCGACGACCACATCTTCGGGCTGCTGGTGAAGACTTGGACGGCAGTGCATCCGATGGACTTGCCGACTCGCACGGCCGCACCGAGTCCCTTACCGGTGGGCATGTGTGCCCCGAAGAGCTTCACGCGACGAGGCTCTCAGGTTGTCCCGACTGGACGCTTCGGTACCCTGCTTCGACGACCCTTACAGCCTCTAGCCCATCCTCACCGGTGACGCTCGGGGGGCGACCCTCACGGATCGCAGAGACGAACTCCTGAACCATGAGCATGTCCAAATTCGAGCCGAACCCATGAGTCTTGTGCGGGACCAAGCCCGCACCGTAGTGGTGAACCTCTTGGTGGAACAGGTCGAGTTCAATGACCGCCGCCTCGAAGACTAGGTTCAGAGTGACGTCACCCCAGGTACGGTAGGTCGGCAATCGCGACCAGCTCGAATCCAGCGAAGCAAAAACGCCCGACCCGTAGTCCAGGGTCAGCATCGCCGTGTCCTCACAAACCATCTGGTGGATCTGGTTGCCCGTCTGAGCGTGCACCCGCGTCGCATTCTTCCCAAGCAGACGGCGCATGAGGTCTGCCACGTGAACCACATGATCCATCAGCGCGCCGCCGCCGCTCAGAGCGGGGTCTACAAACCAGCCTCCCGGACAAGTGCCACGGTTGGTCGCCGAGATCGCCATAAGCGGACCGTGAACGCCTCGTTGGACCACGTCCAATGCCTTGGCAAATGCTGGTGAGAATGGGCACGGGAACGCGGTCATCAGCGTCACCCCACCCGCTTTCGCCGCCTCAACCATTTGGTGGGCGTCCCGCACCGTCGTTGCCAGCGGCTTTTCGCAAAGAATGTGCTTGCCTCGCTCGGCGGCGCACGTCGCCAATTCGACGTGGTGGACGTTCTCGGCGGTGATGACGACCGCGTCGCAGGCGTCCAGGAGGTGATTCATGTCGCCGAAAAACGGGATCGCGTGCGCTGCCGCGAAAGAGGAGCCGCGCTCGGGATTGTCGTCCCAGACCCCGAGGCACTCTGCACCCTCGATCGCCTTGCAGCAATCTACATAGCTCGCGGTGTGTACGTGGGCAGCTGACAGAATGCCGAGGCGAAGGTTCATAGAACCATTTAACCCGAGACTTTCGGGGCGCGGACGGACACTCTGCGGCCCTCTTCCAGGAACTCGATGTCGATGCGCCAAGCCTCGGTATCCGCAACGAGCCCCACCATGCGGTCGGGCCACTCGATCAGGCTAAGATGGTCCTCGATCAGGTCCTCAATCCCGATCCCCTGCCAACTGATCACACGGTACAAGTCAGCGTGTAGGATCGGTGGATCCGTCTCAAAGGTCTGCACCAGGTTGTACGTTGGCGAGCGGAGGACGGTCGGACCGCCGCATTCCGCAACGACACCACGCACCAAGGTCGACTTTCCCGCCCCCAACTCGCCATGCAAGAAAACGACGTCCCCGACCGCCCACCGGCGCGCGAGTACACGTCCGAGCGCGACCATCGCCTCCTCGCCAAAGACGTCAAACGACTCCATGATCCTCAAGCAAGCTCGACCAAGCCGCGATTGCCGGATCATCGGGCAAGAACTGGCGAAGCTCGCAAATCGCGCGGATCTCCATTGCCCTCCAAGGATACGGCGGCTGGATCCCCGTTGACGATGCGCGTCGCAGTTGCTCGCCGGCTTCACTCTCCATCCGCGAGTGAGTTCGGTAGGCCCAGGCCAGCAGCACGCGCAGCATCGGGACCTCAGCATGGCGCAAGCATTCGTCGATCCAGCGATGCGCTTGGTCGAACCACCCGAGCTCCAGCAGGAGGCAAGCGACGTCCAGGACCGCCTCGGGGTCGCGCGCGACGGGGGCCACCAGGGCGCTCGGCTCAGCACCCATCGCTTGCGGCTGCGTCAGGAACGCCTCTGCCCGCAGAACCGGCTCCAATGGACTCAGGAAGTGGGCATTCAGTAGCGGGCCGTTGTCCGCCTCGTCGTCTGCCATACGCTGGACAGTCGCAAAGAGCCACCACGGAATCACCGAGTCGCTCCCCACTTCCAGCGCGGTCGATAAGCAGTCGCGCGCTGCCGACCAGTTCCGCGCCTCGATCTGGCGCCGGGCCCGCGCCAATGCGACGCCATAACCTGCGGCCGGATGCTTCGCCAGCGCCGCGAGCGGAGCGGTCTCCGGGTCACGCAGCAACGCTCCAATCTCAAAGAGTTCTTGGTTCCCGAGTCGCGGAGCCGACGCCGCCGAGCGAACGGGCCAGCAAAGCGTTTCGGACCCCGACGCGTCATGGATCCGCACGCCCTGGGGGTTGGCGAGCCCACCCACCAGGTTCACGCGAAACTTAGATGCCGGATCGAGCGTTAGCGGAGATGAGAACGCTTCGCCCGTTGCCGTCTGAAGGTATGCCGTCCCCCGCTCAATGGGCACCGAGGACTGAACCTCAAGCGACTCGCCGAGCGATAAGAAAACCCCTGCCCCCAACGCATCAAGCGACGGCAAATCGGAGATTGGATCAAGCCGACACTCCGCCGCGCTGCATCCCATCGGACCGAGTGCGTGCATCGCAGGATCCAGGATGGCCACTCTTGTTCCCTCCGCGGGCAAGAACGTCCCTGGCTCTGCGCTCAGTGAGATCCCTCTGCGCTCGTCAGCATCGTAAAGTGCGTAGCCGCTCCCGCCCTCAAGGGCCTCCCCGAATGCGGGCAGAATCCAGCCCAGTCCCGCCGGGTACGCATCCCAAGTACGGCTCTGCAGCCGCATGGCCACGCGCAAACCTGCGTCGTCCGCGCCGAGCGTCAGCGAGACGTGCACCCCGATCGGCTCACCGACCACCAACTCGTGGAGGATCACGGTCGAATCTCCCTGTTCGCCCTCATGGAGTTGGAAATCGACCGGCCCCATTGCGTTGGCTCGGTCGGAGTTTCCCGCGTACCACTGGATCCCTATCGGGCTGGAGGCCCCACGCCGTCCGGCCTGATCGACCGGCAAGACCGAAGGAAGCTCCACGATGGCGGTGCCGGTCCGCTTGTCGAACCACTCGACGATGCGTCCGCCTAGGTCTGGGCAAATCTTTACTCGGGTCAACCGATTCTCAAGTTCGACCGTCCGCACGATGAGTCGCTGACGCTCGCCAGTCGGTCGCAAAGGCAGGTGCGGATACGAACTAAGCCGCTCTCCCGTCGATGCCGGAATCGCTTGGAGTGCGGGCGCGTCGAATTCATGTGTCGATTCTGAAAGTGGCATCGGGAACAATCTCGGCTAGAATAGCTTTGGTGAGATTATGAGCACAGGCGCTCGCATCGCGTGGGGCATCACGAAGTGGGTGGTTATTCCAGCCGCCTTGGGATTTGTCGGATACACCGTTTTCGGCCCGATCTGGGTGAACACGGCTCCGCCATCGGTTAAGGATCGGCTGACGGGTACAGTCGCCCAGGCCACGCAGCGTGCGTCGCAGGGCCCAGCAGTGGCGACCGACGAAGAAGTCGTCCCGTCTTCGAAGTTCAAGCCGCCAACCGACATCGAAATCAAGCTGGTAAAGGCACCGCCCCTGCCCAGAACTGCGCCTCGACCGAGGACAGTCGACTCCCAGGACCCGGGCTCCGTTCTCGATGAGTCGCCAATCATCGATATCGAGCCTTCGGAACCAAAGAAGCGGAGCAAGCCGAAGCCGACGGAAGAACCGCCAGAAGAGCCCGTGGCCGACCCGATCCCTCAGGACGGAGGAAGCGGGGGTGCATCGAGCGCGGGCGACCCCGGCACCGGAGATCCCGTAGAAACGCCACCGACGGGTCAGTAGTTCGCGATTCGTTGCAGCTCGCGGATCAGCGCGATCAGCGCTTCTGTGTCCCGTTTGCAGTACTCAAGCAGGTTCGCCGCGATGTCGTCTGCGACTTCGGGCGGCGTTTCGGGCAACATCAGCTCTGCGTACATCGCCTGGGCCGTCCCGCCATCGCGGATCTCCAGATCGCCGTACCCAAGCTCTGGTATGAGAGTGCCGATCACCGTCTTGAGCCGGACGTTGCCGCGAAACCCGGGACGATAAATGCATTCGCGAACAATCGCAAGCAAGTCCACCACCCCTGACTCGAAGTAGGGGAGTAGCGCACTTGCACCGGCGACGTGGTCCCGGGCCAGATCCTGGATCTGAGAACGCTCGAACGTCAAGTTGTACACCACGCGGGTCTTTGAGCCTTCCACGGCCGCGAGCAGCGCGGACGCGAATGGCTCTCGCGGGTCGCCCGGCTCTCGCCAAAGAAACTCGCTATGAACGGGAATCGCGTCTTCTGAATCTAACCGATGGGCCGAAAACTGTACGCTCACTTGCTGGTTCGGGCGGGTGTTCTGAAGCCGTGGAATAGCCCATTTCGCCGCCTCGAAGTCGACGCAAACGGCGGGGTACTCGATCTCTGCGAGTCGACGCGTTAGGTTAGGCGAGTTGAACCCCTCACCCGTCTGGAAAACTCCCCACGCAAGCTTCTGGGTCGGCGTGACTTCTACTTCGCTCAGCTGTGTGATCGAAGACTTGCCGCAGTCCTGAAACCTCTTGAACTTGCTCGCGGTAAGGCCCGGGAGGAAGAGAATGCTGTCGATCGGGATCTCGCCCACACAGTGCTCACGAAAGTCGCACTCCTTGCAGGCGGGTTTAAGCTCCGCCGCGGGCATTTCCGCGTCGGCGAGGATGTCGAGGACCTCGTCCGACCGATCCCATAGTTCCGGTCCTCGCTCTTCGGCGAGACCGGTCACGTCAACCCGCACGAAGAGATCTTCCAATCGATGCTCGCCGCCGGGGTAGACGTATGCCTTGTCAAACATGAGAAGATCGCAACCAACGACTGGCACCCCGGCTCGTCGCAGAACTTCGTATTGGAACGTGATGTCCACGGTCGCGGTGCCCTTCACCTCGGCCTTCTCCACGTCGTATCCGGCGGACTTGACCTCGACGATACGCCATCCGCCCTCGACAGGCTCCAAGATGTCTACCCGCGCCATCCGACGGTCGTGCACGAAGGTCGCCTCGAACAGCGGCACCCTTTGCTCCATCAATTCGAAGCACCGCGCCATGCCCGCTTCCATGTCGCGGTCAACCCGCATTGCCTCGATCCCGCCGGGGAAAAGCCGGCGCGCAACCATGCCCACTTCCCGCCCTTCGGCGAATCGTTGTTGCAGACTCGCATCGGGTGGACGCTGAAGCTCGCGGTGGTAGGTCGCGTAGTGGACCTTCCTCGCGCAGTCCTGAGCGATCATGTACAGCCGTTTGTTCAGGACGAACATGCGTTACAGCGCTGGCTCGATGGTGCTTCGCACTTCGCCGAAACCGATGCGGACTCCGTCCTTCTCACCCCAAGCGCGCATGACGACCGTATCCCCGTCCTCGATGAACGACCGCTGTTCGCCCGTTTCTTTCATGACGAGCGGCTTGGTCCCGCGCCAACTCAACTCCAGCATCGAACCAAACTGATCTTCCTCGGGTCCGCTTATGGTCCCGCTAGCATACAGATCGCCCGGCTCAATCGGGGTGCCGTTGCTCAGCTGGTGCGCCAATTGCTGGGTCATGGACCAATACAGGTAACTCATGTTGCTGCGGCAAATCACCTGTTCCTCGCTCATCTTTTCGGTCTGCAACGAGACCTCAAGCTGGATGTCGTAGTGGCACGGGCCCTTGGTCCGCAGGTACTCCAGTGGCGCAGGGTCCTGGGTCATGCCCTGCACTCGGAACGGCTCTAGCGCATCGAGCGAGACAAGGAACGGGCTGATACTCGTGGCGAAGCTCTTGGCAAGGAACGGTCCCAGCGGCTGGTACTCCCACCGCTGGATGTCGCGCGCGGACCAGTCGTTCACGATGACAAGGCCGTTGATCATCGACTCAGCATCCTCAATCCCCACCTTGGAACCGAGACTCACCTCTTCTCCGACGAAGAACCCCATTTCAAGTTCAAAGTCGAGTTCGCGAGTCGGTCCGAAAATGGGCGGACCGTCGGCGGGCTTCAGTTGGCCATTTGGACGCACGATGTTCTCGCCACTCGTCACCACGCTGCTGGCCCGGCCGTTGTAGCCGATGGGCAAATGCTTATAGTTCGGGAGTAGCGGCGGCTGGTCGGGGCGGAACATCTTGCCTACGTTGCTGGCATGATGAATCCCTGAATAGAAATCCACAAACGCCCGCAGTGCGCCCGGCGGATCGAGCCACACACCCGATTGCGGGATCAAGGCCTGCTGCATTGCCTCGTGGTCGCGGATGAACACCCGATCAAATCGGAGCAGTTCAAAAGCAAAACTGCGCAGTTCTCGCAGGTCGTAGACCGTCGGAGAGAAGAACGCATCGAAGGCGCGAATATTCTCGGCAAACTCTTCTTGGCGGAAGGCCGCAAGTTCGGTGCCTAACGGAATGTACGAGGTCAGTTCGCTATCGAGAATCGGCTGGAAATCTAGGATGTAGTCGCCGATGGCCACGCCCACAAACAGCCCTTCCTCGGCACTGCGGTCCTTACGCTGTCCGGTCACGAACGGAAGGTTCTGAATCGGAAAATCAGACCCGGCAGAGACATCGACCCAGGTGCGGGCATTGGCGGGAATGATAAAGCGTTCCATGGTCGTTAGTTGAGGAGGCCGAAGGCGTTGAGATCGTCATTGGGCTCGTCGATCGAACACGAGCCAATCGAAGCAAAGACTTGCCGGAAGTCGTGAATTTGGGAAGTGGTGACGGAGTGCTCTCGCCAACCGATCGTCTCCGAATCAAACCGGAATGCGTCAATGGCGGTCTCTTCGAGCAGCGCAGCGAGTTCGGATCGCGACAAATCGTGCTGCATCGCCAAGCAACCGCCGATGAGGACGTTAAGGAACCCATGCTCGCACGCGTCAAGGGTGGGGTGCTTGTGGCGCACCGGATGGTGCAGGCCCGCGGTCATCTTGTAGGTGAGGTCCAGCTGGGTGCACTCCTGAATGAACGAAGCGAGCTGATCCGGAGCAGGGTAGGCCGCCGCCTCCAGTCCGCCCACCCGCGCCTTCGCGCCCAGCGTATCGGCCTCCGCGAGCATGTGAAGCGACTCCTCAAATCCCTCGCCCAGAGGAACCTCCACGAACGCCTCTTCGAAACCCGCCGTGGCGATATGGTCCAGCTGCTTCGCACTCATTTCGCCCGTTTGACCCTTGACTTCGTACCCCTCGACGTAGGCCGCGCCTTTCGCACCTGCCTCGAACATCTCGATCGCCAGCAGGTCCTGACGGAACCCCTCAATCGACGTCCCGAGCACCGTTAGTCGGAACGGATCGTCGGAGTTCGCAACCGATTTTGCCTCTGCCCAGAAGTCGTTCAGCCAGGCAATAGGGCACACCATGCGCCGGACGAGCCAGGCTTGGTCGCTCGTGCGCAGCTGGGCGTATTCGTGCACGGCCGAATCCATCGACAAGGCTGCCGGTGGGAAAAGGCCCGCATAATCGAAAACGCTATGCAACAAGGCACGAATCGGCGGATTCATGCCTAGAAGGTACCTGTTTGGGGGGCCTCAATCCCGGTGCATCGTCGCGATTCTGCGGACCGTATGGGTCGCCGAATTCATGACGATCGATTCGGTCATTGCGTAGTCGCGACCGTACCGCACGCCCTTCAGCATGTCGCCGCTGGTAACGCCCGTCGCACAGAAAATCAGGTCGCCAGAAGCCAGATCATCGGTGTTGAAAACACGGTCAATGTCACCTTCGACCATCTGCTCGGCGCGACGTCGCTGCTCGTCCGTTGAGAACTTCAGACGGGCCTGGATTTCTCCACCCATGCACTGGACGGCCGCGGCCGAGATCACACCTTCGGGAGCGCCACCGATGCCCATTAGACCGTCGACGCCGCTATCGGGGTCCAACGCCGCAATCGCAACGCTCAGATCTCCGTCTGGGATGAGGTGAACGCGCGCACCCGCATCCCGGATTTCTTTGATCAGGTCGTCGTGCCGGGGTCGTTCCAAGATGCCGATCGTGAGTTCGTCCATTTCCTTGCCAAGCGCTTTGGCCATGAGGCGGAGATTGACGCGCGGCGGGACGGTGATGTCGATCACGCCCCGACACTCTGCGCCGACAGCGAGCTTCTCCATGTAGCAGTCGGGCGCGTGCATGAGTTTGCCGCTCCCTTCGATACAGGCGGCGAGAACGGAGATCGAGTTCGGGGTCCCGTTCGCGCAGAGGTTGGTTCCCTCCAGCGGGTCAACGGCGATATGGACGTTTGGCCCTTCGCCACCGCCGAGCTTCTCACCGATGTAGAGCATCGGCGCTTCGTCGCGCTCGCCCTCACCAATGACGATCGTGCCGCACATCGGCAGCTCGTTCAGCGTTTGGCGCATGGCGGTGCAGGCGGCATCGTCTGCCTCATCCCGCTTCCCCTTCCCTACCCAGCGCGCGCACGCAAGCGCGGCGGCTTCGGTGACCGACAGAAACTCAAGATCAAAACTACCCTTCTTCATGTTCGAACCCCTTTGTTCGGCAAAGTGTTGCTACAAGGGTAGCACGAATCGGGTCGCGCCCCCTCAGAACGTACAACCCGCAGCCGGCTTGTCCGGTGCCCCAGTCAGGTCGATTTGCGGGCCAGTTTTTTCGCCCAGTTGCCGCGCGAGCACGTCCGACATCGCTTGCACCATGGTCCGCGAGTACCCGGGAAAGACCTCGACAATCTTACGATCCTTGCTCACCACCACACTGTAGGCGGCGGTGGCGATCTTGTAGCTCTGAATGATCATCAAGTCGGGATCGCTCAAGATGGGCGCGGGGAACGTGTTCAGCCGCTTCCACTTTGCGGCTTCTTCCGGGATCGTATTCGCGATCCCGATCACCGCCACTCGATCCCCGTACGCCTTGGCAATTTGCTCGATGAACGGCTCGGCGGAAACGCAGCAAGGACAGTCCTTCTGGATGAAATAGAGCAGCGCGGGCTTACCCTTCGCAAGGTTATCCAGGGACTGAGGATTGCCGTTCTCGTCGGGCAGTTTGAAGTCCGGAGCGGTCGCGCCCGCCTGCAGGAACGCCGTCTTCTTCATGTCCGGAGTCACCGGGTGGACAACGCTCGGATCCACGATTGCCGATTTCGGGTCCGTGGAGCTGTGCCGCTCTTGGGTCACATCGGCCGGGGGCGACGAACAGCCTCCGAGGATGCACAGACAAGCGACGAAAAAAAGGCTTCGCATAGGTCCACTTACGAGCATATCCGAACCTATGGGTACCTCGCCGGTCCTACTCCTGCAACCTAGCCAAGTGGGGGGTGTGTATAATTGACGCTAGCCCGCCGCAGCGTCGCCGGGCTAGGAACACCGTTTTGAAAAGATTCTTTGCATGGCTAAAAGCTCTCTTTAACCGAGGCATGGACAAACTCGAAGACCCCGAGCTGATGCTCGATCAGGCTCGACGCGACATGTCCGAGGCCCTTCGTCAGAATCGGGAGAAGGCCGTGCAGGCCATCACTCAGAAGAACCGGCTCCAGACGATGCTCGACGAGCAAACCCGCCGCAGCGCACAACTGGAGCAGCAAGCGACCGTCGCCCTCAAGCAAGGCAACCGCGACCTCGCTCGCCAGTTCATGCGCGAGAAGCAGAGCGCCGACACCGCCGTAGAGCAGCTCAAGGGAACGTACGCTGCTGCACTCGAGACGGTCGAGCAGGTGAAGGTAGCCATCAAGCGCCAGGAAGAGGAAGTTCGCAAAAAGACCGCCGAGGCCCTTGCGATGAAGGCCCAATGGAAGCAGGCGCAGATTCAAGAGTCAATCACCAAAGCGCTGCAGGGTCTGACTTTCGAGAGCGAATACGAAGGCTCGTTTGCCGCCGCACGCGAGAAGATCCAGAACAAGCAGGCCGAGGCTTCGGCTCGCACCGAGATGTTCAGCGGAAGCGTACAGGGCAAGATGATGAGCATGGAAGACCAGGCGATGGACATGGCCGCCGAAGAAGAGCTAAAGAAGCTTGAGGAGCGACTTGGCGTCGCAACCCCAACCGTCGCCGAAGCTGGCACCGTCGAGGTGACCACCGATGTCGATGCCCAACTCGACGAACTGGAGAAGAAGCTGAATCAGGGTCAGTCGTAAGAGTTTCTTACCCAAACGAGAATGGGCGGCCTGGAATCGATCCAGACCGCCCATTTTGTTTTGTGCGACTTACTTTGCTTGCGATGGGCTGACGGTGTTGATCTGAATCATGTCGCTCACCGTGCTGGAGATCATGTACTTCCCGTCCGCAGTGAAAGCGAGCGGAGCACCCACGGCCGACTGATCGTCCAGCCTGCCGACGGGCTTGAATCCGCTCAAGCTCCAGATGCGTACCGTCCGGTCTATGCTGCTGCTTGCGACAACGCGACCGTTCGGGGCGATTGCCACATGCATGACCATATCGTCATGGCCCGCCATGGTGCCGAGCGATTTGCCCGTCATCACGTCCCAGGCCGTGACGGCGTTGTCGCGCCCGCCGGTCACTCCGCGCGTCCCAGCCGCATTGATGGCAAAGTCTGAGATGCCGAGCCCTCTGTGGCCGCCGTACGACTTCTGGCCACCCGCCTTCGGATACACCATGAGACCCTGGCCAAGCGTCGCCGCGTAGAAGTTGCCGTTCTTAAGGTTGTAGGCGGCGGAAGCGACGTTCGCACCCCCTCCGGGGATCTTCTTTAGTGGCTTGCCAGTGGCCACATCCCATACAATCAAAAAGTCGTCCCGCCCCGAGGTCACCAGCCGCTTGCCGTCCGAACTGAAGCTGATTGAAATCACCCCGCGCGTATGGGCTGAAGTCCGAGTGAACTCTCGGATTTTCGCGCCGGTCTTCACGTTCCAAAGGTAGATGCGCGCGGTCTCATCGCCCGTGGCCAGAATCGTCCCCGCCGGGTTGAAGCCGAGGCCGTACACCGGCTGAGGATGGCCGACAAAGGACCGAACGGTACGCCCAGATACGGCATCGAAAATGCGGACCGAGCTGTCCTCCATGCTCGCCGCAAAGGTAGCTCCCTTGGGTGCGGCGCACACATTCAGAACTTGAAGGCCCGAGAGCACTTGTCGGCGGTTGACCGTGATCGGTTGCTGCGCCAAGAGCGCGGTGGTTATTACTGCGGTGATCATCAATCTGAAGACGCCTTGGCCATCGATTCAGCATGGTGATTTTGCGGAGTCCGTCCTGTGCGTGACATACTGAATACGTATTCTCGGTGGTGATCCATGCTTCTCGATTCGATCAAAACGGCACCTCATTCGACCCTTTGCGTACCCGCTGAGCTCGCCGACCTCCAGCGGCTTGCCTTTAACTTCTGGAGCACTTGGGATCCTGGTGCTGTCGCGCTCTTCCGATCGATCGCGCCCGCACGCTGGGATGCCGGAATTGGGCCCGTCCAGCTCCTCGCTGAATCGACCCATCTCGATCATCTCGCATCGGATGCGGCATTCATGCAGTTGTTGAACGAGGTCGCCAGGCGTTTCGAAGCCATGCTCGCGACCCAACCCGCTGCGCCCGCCCGCATGGAGCACACCCGGCCCGTCGCCTACTTCTGCGCCGAGTACGGCCTACACGAGAGCTTCGCGCAATACTCCGGGGGACTCGGAATCTTGGCGGGCGACCATACGAAGGAAGCGTCCGATTTCGGGCTGCCCTTCGTGGGGATCGGCTGCTTTTACCGGCTCGGGTTCTTCCGCCAAATTCTCGATCCCAACGGACGCCAAGAGCACCTGTACCCGGAATTCGACGCGGCCCTCTGTCCAGTCGAGCGTGTCCTCCACCCGCGTGACGGCACGCCGCTGACCATCCAAGTCGAGATGCCTGGCCGCAACGTCCACGTCGCCGTGTGGAAGGTCTCAGTCGGGCGCACGCCGCTGCTACTACTCGATACCAACGTCTCCGAAAACGACGCGGCAGATCGCGCCATCACCGCCCAGCTGTATATGCGTGGCCGGGACATGCGGTTCATCCAAGAGTTGATCCTCGGTGTCGGGGGCGTGCGGGTACTCCGCGCGCTAGGGATCGAGCCCTCGGTTTATCACATGAACGAGGGCCACAGCGCCCTTCTTCTCGTCGAGCGACTCCGCGAAGCGGTCACGACCGGCGCAAGCTTTGCGCAAGCGCAAAGAAGTATCCGCAGCCAGTCGGTGCTTACTATCCACACGCCCGTGCCGGCTGGTAATGAGAGGTTCGACGCCAAGCTCGTCAAGCACACGCTCGTCCCGATGCTCGAAGGGTGCAGCATCCGCCCGCCGGCTCTTTTGAAGCTGGGAATCGGCGACGACGGGGACGCGAAGGTCTTCGACATGACCGCCTTCGCTCTGCGACTCTCGCGCGCCGCCAACGGCGTGAGCCTGCTCCATGGCCGCACCGCCAACGACACTTGGCGAAGCGTGGTTGGGCTGGGCGTCTCGGGCGTGACCAATGGCGTCCACATGCCCACTTGGCTTGGGCCGCACATGCGCGAGACGTTTGAACGTGCCGGAGCTGATATCCTCGGCGGTACCCATCTCAAATTGAAAGAGCGCAAGGACGCACGCGCCACCTGGGACGGCGTGCATGAAATCTCCAATGCGGACCTCTGGCAAGCGCACTGCGAGCAGAAGCGAGTCCTCATTGAACTAGCCAACTCACGGCTTCTGCGGCAGTTCACAAGGCATGGGCGATCACCGGACGAACTACGGGTACTCACCCAACAGTTGAACCCCGAGGCGTTTATCATCGGCTTCGCGCGCCGATTCGCTCCCTACAAGCGGGCCTCGCTTCTCTTCCGCGATCCCAAGCGGCTGATGCGGATCCTGAACAACCGCGACCAGCCGGTACAAGTGGTCTTCGCGGGCAAAGCCCACCCGGCCGACACCGAGGGCCAAGCGCTCATCGCCGAAGTGTATCGGTTCACGCAGGACCCGCGATTCCGTGGCAAGGTCTTCCTCATCGAAGATTACGACATGGCGGTAGGCCGGGCGATGGTCCAAGGCGTGGACCTATGGATCAACAACCCACGTCGCCCGCTTGAGGCCAGCGGCACTAGCGGGATGAAAGCCGCCGCCAATGGCGTGCCCAATGCGTCCATCCTCGACGGTTGGTGGGACGAAGCGTGTGAAGAGGGGAACGGATTCGCGGTGGGCCAACGCGCCGACCAGCGGAATCTGCGAATGCAGGATCGCTTCGACGGCGAGAGCCTCCTTGCGACGCTCGAGCAGCACGTCCTTCCCCGCTATGCCAAGCGGGACGCGGCAGGAATCCCTCTTGACTGGGTCAAGATAATGAAGGGATCGATTGCGACGAGCTTGTACGCGTTCTCAACCCGTCGGATGCTGGAAGACTACGTGCAAGAAATCTACGCTACGGACTCAACGTCGTCCAGCGGCGTATGAGCCCCGCGCGCTTCTCGGATCACATCTTGCAGGCCGATCAGTGCCGTGAGTACGACCGGTCCGGCCATGATGCCGACCGGCCCGAACACGAGCACACCCCCGAGGAGGCTGAAGAAGATCCCCATCGGGTGGAGTTGCACCTTCGCTCCGATCACAAACGGTCGAAGCAAGTTGTCCACCTGACTGACAATGCCAAATCCGACGCCGAGCAGCACGATTCCCTCGACCGTCTTGCCCTGCGACAGCAGCATCAGGGAAAGCGGGACGTAAACTACCGGCCCGCCCAATAGAGGGATCACGCACAGAATGAAAGTTGCGATTCCGAACAGAAACGGTGACGGCACCCCGCACAGCACGTAGGTCGTCGTGGCGATGGCCGCTTGAATCGCCGCAACGAGCACAACCCCCACGAAAACGGCACGGATCGTATTGCCCATGCGATCGATGAGTGCACGCGCCTTTGGCTTGGGGATCGGCAACAAATCCAGTGCGGGCTCAAGCAGCCTGTGCCCATCACGGACCATGAAGAACATCGTGAGCATCGCCACGACCAGGGTGAAAATCCCAAAACCGAGCGTCTTGGCGAAGTGCGGGACGAACGTCGAAAGCTGCGATGTGATCTCGCCGCGGTTCTCGCCGTACCATTTCATGATGTCGAACTTGACGCCGAAGCGCTCGACGACCGGTGTGGCCAGGTTCGAAATCGTCTTGGCGATGCCAAGCCCAGGGTCCGACTCTTGCACAGTCCCCGCGTTCGCGGTGGTTGCCGCTTGGAGTTCGGCGACGGTGCCACTGAATTGCGTGAAGAGCATCAGCCCAATCAGCACCAGCGGGACAATGATCACCGCAAGCGTGCCAAGCACGGTGAAGGTCGCGGCCAGGTTAGAGTGCATCCGCTTGTTGAAGTAGGCGTAAGCGGGGTGGGTGAGCACGCTCAACACAATTGCCCAGGCGATGGCCGCAAAGAAAGGCTGCAGCAGGAGGATGCTTAGCAGCAAGATGAGCGCCGAAATGACCCAAAACGCGGTTGGGCGGTAGTGTTTCTCGAAACCTGTTTCCGTTGAGCTCATAGACAACCAAACTGATTCTGGCTCTTTATCGTTGCAGAGAGGGCTCTTGGCCTACTTCGCTGAGCTTTCTAGCCTGGTCGTCCTGAATGAGTGCATCGATCATCTCCTGGATGTCCCCGTCCATGTATGCCGGGATATTGTGGACGTCTTTGCCGATGCGGTGGTCGGTGATACGGTTCTGATTGTAGTTGTAGGTTCGGATTTTCTCGCTCCGATCACCGCTTCCGAT
Source organism: Chthonomonas sp. (assembly GCA_016788115.1). Classification (NCBI taxonomy): domain Bacteria; kingdom Bacillati; phylum Armatimonadota; class Chthonomonadia; order Chthonomonadales; family Chthonomonadaceae; genus Chthonomonas; species Chthonomonas sp. The sequence goes on from JAEURR010000003.1 coordinate 134,911, forward strand.
GAGTCCGCGCCGCATGTCTCCACGCTCCTTTGCCTTGCGGTCCTCTTCCAGTTGATAGAGCTTGGCGCGCAAAACGGCCATCGCTTTCAGCTTGTTTTGAGCCTGGCTCCGCTCGTCCTGGCACGTGACGACCGTGCCCGTCGGACGGTGAATGATACGGATCGCCGTTTCGTTCTTCTGCATATGCTGGCCACCGGCGCTGCTACTGCAAAAGGTACTGACCTCTAGGTCGTCGTCCCGGATTTCGAGCTCAACTTCTTCGATTTCGGGCATCACCGCCACGGTAACCGTCGAAGTGTGCGTGCGGCCGCCGCTTTCCGTGGCTGGGACCCGCTGGACGCGATGGACTCCAGATTCAAACTTTAACTGCGAATACGCCCCGACTGCATCGATCGTGAAGACAACCTTTGAGTACGAGTTCATGCCGTCCGAGTCCATCTCGACGACCTCGGTCTTCCACTTGCGGCGCTCTGCATACCGCGAGTACAGGCGAAACAGGTCGCCCGCGAAGATTCCCGCTTCGTCCCCACCCGCTGCGGGTCGGATTTCCACGATGACGGAGTGGCTGTCGTTGGGATCCTTTGGCAGGAGCATGACCTTTAGGTCCTCTTCGATCTGGGCACGCCGCTGCTTCAGGTCCGGGAGCTCCTCTTGCGCAAGCACCCGCATCTCAGGGTCTGCCAGCAACTCCTCCGCATCTTCGATTCCGCGCAGGATCGTCCGGTAGCGGCGGGTCACTTCGACAATGTCGACCAGTTCGGACCGTGCTTTGCCCAGCCGCTTAAGTTCGCTCGGATCGCGGGCGACCTGCGGGTCCTGCAGAGCCTGTTCGATCTGATCGAATCGCGATTCAATTTCTTCTAGCTTGGCAAGCATAAGGCAGGTTCAATTGTACCTACGCCTGGTTTCGTGTCCTGATTTCCATGGTTGCAGATTCAATCGGTGTCCGTGCGTCGTCTGTTCGTGCGAACAACGTTTGTTCGTTCGGAGGAGGATTGTATGTCACTGGTGTCTGAATTCAGGGATTTCATCAATCGTGGGAATGTTCTCGACCTCGCCGTTGGTGTGGTCATTGGCGGTGCATTTGGCAAGATCGTCGACTCAGGCGTGAAGGACCTGATCACCCCACTTATTCCATCGGGTCCAGAAGGGTTCAAGTCGTTCAAGCTCGGCCCAATGGCTGTTGGGAACTTTATCAATGAGATCATCTCGTTCCTAATCATCGCGTTTGCAGTCTTCATGATCGTGAAGGCGGCCAACAAGATGAAGAAGCCGGTCGAAGCGGCACCCGCTGGTCCCAGCGAGGTCGATCTCCTGACCGAGATTCGCGACGCGCTAAAGGCTCGCTAACAAAAGCGTTGGCCCCAGAGACTCTTCTCTGGGGCCAACTTGCGTCTCAGCTTCCTTTCGCTTACTGAATCTGGGCGAAGACCTCTTTCAGACTTGCGGCCGACTTCTGCAGCAGCTCCTTCTCGGTATCGCTGACCGCTGGCTCCATGATGCTCACAACACCGTGGCGACCGACGACTGTAGGAAGCGACAGCGAGATATCGCTGATGCCGAGCGCTCCGCTTTGAACGGCGGATACCGGCAGCAATCGGCCCTGATCGAGCGCAATCGCCTCGACGACTTCCTTGATCGATACACCGACGGCCCGACCGGCACCACCCTTGAGTCGGATGACTTCCGCACCGGACTTCTTCGTGAAGTCGAAGATACCGTTCGCGACATCCTGACTGAAGCCCTTAATGCTCGCGAGGCCGACGCCACCCACGGTAGCGGTGCTCCAGATGGGCACCATCGAATCGCCGTGCTCACCCAGGATGAGCGCCTTGACGTCGGTGGCTCCGACCTTGAAGTGGTCTGCAAGCAGCGATCGGAATCGGCACGTGTCCAACACGGTGCCCAAACCAAGCACTTGGCGCTCGGGCAGAATTCCGGACTTAGCGGCCAGGTGGGTGAGGATGTCAACTGGGTTCGAAACGACTAGGATCGTCGCCCCGTCGGCGAGCTTGCACCCCTTGAGCGATTCGAGAATTTGCTTGAACAGGCCCACGTTGCGGTTGATCAGTTCAAGTCGACTCTCGTCCGGCTTGCGTCGCAGGCCCGCGGTGATGACCACACAGTCGCTGCCATTGACTACGTCGTAGTCGCCACTCGTGATGATCTGGCTGCTGGTGAGCGCGCTACCGTGGCGTAAGTCGAGGGCCTCGCCGTCGGCCATGTCGCGGTTGGCGTCGACGAGCGCGATTTCGCGGACAATGCCACCCAACTGGAGCGCGTAAGCGGCATCCGAACCCACGCGGCCACCACCGCCGATAATGCTGACTTTGATCATGAAAATTCTCCTAGGTTTGCCGTAAGGCTTCGCCAATTATGGCACTTTTGAACCTGGGAGAGTGCGAGATACCTATTCGAGGTCGTACAGGTACAGGCTGGAGTTGCGAATACTGCCCATCCAATTCTTGCGGACTTCGCACCCGTTCTCAAGCGCTGCGGGGCGCAGCTTTTGCACGTGCCCATCGGCGAACGCGGTGGTGAGCATGCCACTGTGCCAGGGCCACGCACCGCCGTAGGAGTCCTCCGAGGGCGACTGACCCGGGTTCCAGCCGATTACTTCTCCGAGCCCGCCCGCCTGGTCAATGCTTCCGTCGATCTCACGGCCGAACTCGATTCGGATGCGGCACGGCGGTTGGATCAAATAGCGTCCGCCACCGGTCGGGCGACCATTCACCACATCCCATACTGAATCGACTAACTGAACCGTGTCGGCCGGGTAGGCGAGGCTTGAGTAACTCGTCGGTACGGCGATGAACCCTCGGTCGGACTGGATCATTGGAGCGAGGAAGACGCCGTTGTAACCGTAGTTCGTACGCTGGGCGATCACGTAGGAGCGGGTCACTGGATCCGCAAGCGAGAGGTCGGCATTGAAGACGCTTTCGACAGTTGGTCTGATCTCGTGATCTTCCGGGCACGTAAAGCTACTGTATCCTCTCACATACGGTTGGAGCAGCTGAGGCCACTTTCGGTCGGTGATCGGGTCTCCACCATTGGGTCCGCGATAAGAACTGGGAACGAAACGGTCGTCGTAATCCGACATATACAGTAGATGCCCCGCAACGACTGATTTGGCCTGAGCCAAACAAGCGGCAGAGAGAGCGCTAGCTCTCGCGGAGCGGAACACAGGCAAAAGCAATGCGCTCAAGATCGTGACGATCACGAGCACCACCATAAGCTCTACCAGTGTGAAGGCGCGTTTCATAGTCGCCCAAATGTCCTATCTGTTCTAGTCTATCAAAGAATTCGGCTGCCAATGCCATAAGTTTCGACAAAACCGAACGATCTGAATCCGTTATTCTCATACCAAGGCACGAGTCGCGCCTCTGTTTGTAGTACGAGCGCCTTCGAGCGCGTATCCGCTTTTTGCGCGCAAGCTTGCACAATTCTAGTTCCGACCCCTCGCTTTCGGCGTCGAGGCTCGACGCAAAGATTGTACAAGCCCATCGACCGTGCGGTCTCGCTGAGCATCACCGCGCCCACTAACTCCTGACCGATCCACGCGCCGTACAACTGGTGCGGCGAACTCACGGTCGCCTCGACGATGGTGGTCCGCAGAACCATTTCCCGTCTCCAAAAGAAGTTTGCCACCATGAACTTGGCCAGCCGCGTCCGTTCCTCTTCGTTCGAGGACAATACCAATTCGATGCTCGGTCCTGCCTGCTCCGAATAGACCATCTGCGTCAGTACACCAAGCTTCGTCAGCCCACAATCCGTGAGCGCACGACCGATGCCTGCGGGCTGATCGCCGTCAACCACAAATATCCGCATGTGGGGTCGCTCCCGGTTGAGCTGCGCGAGCTGATCGGCAAGCTCGCCGAGTTCCTCGGAGGTCGTACGGAAGTCAATCGCGAAGTTGCACAGGGATAGGGGAGTCTTGTGGGTAAAGAGTCGGCAACCGTCCAATTGCGCCTCGCGAACGCCGACGACGGAGGCGGCCAAACCACTGTAGGTCTCGACCACGTTTTCGTGCCCGATGGCCGTCCAACTAGCCGCCGTCATAGCACGAAGCTCCAGAAGAGTCCAAAGCTGACCCGTTTGGGGGTGCCGATCGCCCCCAATGACAGTCCACCCCCGAGGTTAGTGCCCAGATACAAGCGAGGACCGCGTGGGCTCAGCACTGCGGAGAAGAACTGATCTGCCTTGGCGTTCGATCGCCAGAGATCGACCGACGCTGCCACCTGCAAACGGTCGACGCCATCGTAGAGCGATCCCAGCCGGATGGTCGGTGCAGAAAGGGTTCGCGTGAGCGTCGCGCGCCCGACCCCGAAGAATCTCTGCTGGTAGAACTCCGCTACGGCATTGAGGATCGGGCGCTCGGCAAACACTCCGCCGAAATGCCCGGTCTTTAGAACGATCACCTGAGGATCGTTGAGAAGAGAGACGAGCTGGTCGGTGCATTCGGAAGGCACCACCGTGTCGAATTGAGCCCGAATGACCAGCGCCGGGCGCGGGGCCGCGCTGCCTAGATACTCCGAGGGCTCGACTGGCTTCAACGCTTCGCGCAGGCTCGACTCCGTGATCCCGCTCCGCCGCAGGGTCTCACGCTGGGAGACCACCCTGGAACTATTCCAGAGCATCTTGGCGAGATCAACGCCACCCAAGATGAAGCACATGTGGGTGATCCTCGGCTCGACACCCGCGGCCAAACTCCCGACGATGCTCCCCAGACTTGTGCCGGAGAGGCCGATGCGGGATGAGTCGATCTCGGGCCGCGTCGCCATCCAATCGATGGTCCGCCGGATGTCTAGGACCGACTGGATCATGGTCTGGCGCAATTTGACCGGATCGGGCTGGATCGCAAGCGCCCCACTGGCGAATCCCGCAGGGGTCCGCGAAAGGTGGTACGGAAGCTGGATCAGAATCGCTCCGACACGGCGGCGATTCAATCGCGCCGCAAGCCGCTCCTCCAGCCGTTGGTCCGATGCGCCCCAGTAGTGGAGCAGAATGACCGTCGGAACTTGACCGACCGAGTCCGCGGGAAGCAGCGCCCTCACGTACACCGTGTCGTTCTCGGGGATCCCGCTTGAGTACGCGCTGGGGAAGCTGGTTGAGTATTCGCGGGTCACTTCGTCGCTGCGGCCCGCTTGCCACGGCAAGAACGCAATCGGCGGAGGAGCTTGCGTCACCGGTGGCTCCTGCGCAACAATGAACTGAACCCCCATTAGCATCATGAGGATCAAACTTGCCTTCATCACCTTAGTCGCACTTCCGTGCCTGAGCGCCGCCACGTTTCCACCCAGTTTAGACAACGACTTGGACATTGCGCTCGGGACGGCGGGATTAGACAAGCTCAGTGCGCGATTCGATACGGGCATCATGCGCTTCTACCAGGAGTCGGAATTCCAGACCCCTTTCTACCGCAGTTGCCACGAAAATCCGTGGCGCACTCCCTTCTACGCGGAGCAGTGGAAGCGGCAATTCAAGGGCAACGTCGCCGATCCGTCCGAGACCCTTGCGACTGCGGGCCGCATGCTCGGCGTGGGCACGCAGCGGTCCCTCTTGGGCAATCCCATCCAAAGCGCCATTGACGCGGGCATCAAAGCTAATGCGCTGCGGGCAACCCTGGAGAGCATGAAGAAGCGGGGGTTGCTGAACGGAGCGATCCCTGACCTCGGTGGCGTCCCGGGCACCGTGCAAGAAGGAGCTGCTGTGGTCCTCCAGGTCGCGATGCAGTCCATCGGCTATCGACGTGCGACCTTTGCCGATGCCCCCGATTTTTCCAAGCTCTTCGACCGCGCTATCCAAGACAAGATCGAAACCGCAGACGCCGAGCAAAACCAGAGCGACCTGAACTTCTACCGCAAGGTCGATATGCGATACCTGCTCGCAGCGGGCGGCGACCTCGTGGCCGCGACCAAGCATGCCCAAGTCGTGATCCAGTCGACAGATCCCAGCGCAAAGTACAAGGTCACCATCCCCACTTACTGGGGCAAGATCGTCCTGAGTGGTGGAACGAACGACACCTACCCGAACGAGCCGACGCTGCTTGTCATCGACACGGGTGGATCCGACACCTACATCAACGGCGCAAGCAACCGCTCAGTTTTGAACTGGTTCAGCGCGGTGATCGATACCGCAGGAAACGACGCCTACGTCAGCGATCCCGCTCTTGCCAATACGCCGATCGCCTCGTACTCTGGACGAAAGGCGGCAGGGCCTTACGGCCCGGCGAGCGCGCTGTGTGGAGTGTCGGTGCTCATCGACTCGGACGGCAAGGACCTCTACCGTTCGCATCGGCCGGGACTCGCATCCAGCTTCATGGGCGCATCGTATTTGGAAGACTCGACCGGCGATGACACGTACGATGGTTACAGCTCGTGCCAGGGCTCGGCTCGGTTCGGCGTGGCCGTGCTCGAAGATTGGAAAGGCAACGACACCTACCGATCGTTCACGTACAGCCAGGGGTTCGGCGGAGTGCTCGGCATGGGCATGCTGATGGACCGTCTCGGCGACGACAAGTTCGAAGCCAATGTGGACATGGTGGAGTTCCCCTCCCCGCAGAGCGCGCAACAGAACATGAGCATGTCGCAGGGCGCGGCCAGCGGGCGGCGCGCGGACTACCTCGACGGTCACAGCCTCAGCGGTGGCATCGGAGTCTTGCTGGACGAAGATGGGGATGATGCGTATACGTGCGCGGTCTTCGGCCAAGGCGTCGGCTATTGGGAAGGCTGCGGGATGCTCTGGGACGAAGGCGGCAAGGACAACTACGAGGGGGCCTGGTACGTCCAAGGCGCATCCGCTCACTTTGGCATCGGCGTGCTCGAAGACGGCGGCGGCGACGACCAACTGACCGCGACCATGAGCAGCGCTCAGGGAATTGGGCACGATTTTGGAGTCGGCTTCCTCATGAACTGGGGAGGTAACGACAAGTACAAAGCCCCGAACCTGAGCCTCGGCGCAGGGAATGCGAACGGTATGGGAATTTGCATGGACTCCAGCGGCGATGACACCTACGAGACCTCGGGGATTACGCTTGGCCGTTCGTCCGAAGCGCCGAAGGGGAGTTTGCGCGAGCGAGCGCTCACCCTCGGGGTGTTTGTGGACGGGGGAGGAAACGACATTTACCCCGCCGCGATGACATGGGCGCAGAACGCACGGCGACTCCCCAATTGGACCGACCGCCGCACCCCCGCAAACGAGAGCCAAGCGGGAATCTTCTGGGATCGCTAAGCGCGGAGGCTGTCGCTGAACATCCAGCCGCAAAGCAGGCCCGTGTAGATCACGTTGCCGCCCCACAGTAGCGTCTGCTCGGCGGCAAGTCCCGGCGAGTACGCGCTCGCGAGCGAGAGGACCAGGGTGATGCCAGCGGTGGTCCCAATCGTCCGCGATGTCGTTCGGTTAAAGGAGTCTTGCGTGACCGCGATCACAAAGTACAAAAGCGCCGCCACCCAAAAGTTCAGCGCGGCGATTGCACCGATCATAAAGCCGGGCGAGATGCGGCTTAGTGCAGAGCCATGCTGGATCACGAACGGCTCAAGGTTCCGCGACAGCGAAAGTGAGGCCCCCGTGACGATCCCGGAGATGAGTAGCATGCCGACGAGTCCCAGCGTCCAGGTGTCAATCAATGGGACTCCGCGGAAGAGCGCTGGCTCGCGGCCGAGCGCAACGTAGCATGCAGCGAGGATGGTGACGACGACCGGCGCGACCGCCGCATTGGCAAGCGCAGCGTCCGACGGTGCACCCGGTGTCACCTGCACCGCCGCCCGAGTCATCGCCTCCAGCACTTGTTCGTGCTTTTGCTGGTACATCGCATTGCCGGGAGACATTTGAGCGGCGAAGCTGTACATCTCGGCTGCCTTCTTGAGTTCGCCTTTGAACCGGAAGACATCGCCGAGCACCGCGTATGGAATCGGATGAGCCGGATCCTGCTCCAGCATCTTGCGCGCGAGCCGCTCGGCATCAAGAAACCGACCCTTTGCGAGGAGGCTCGTTAGTCGCAGCATCTCGGGGGTCGCGGTCTTGACACTCTGATTCGCAAATCGGACCCGTGGGTCCGGCGCAGGGCCGCTCTTTGGCGGGCGCGGGATGTCTGCCTCGCGCTGAACCCGGCTTGCCTGAGACCGGGGTTTGGGGGCGTTTGCCGCCCGGAGTTCCGCGTCGTAGGCACGGCGCTTTGCCCGATCCATCAACACCTCGTACGCCCGGTTGACCTCGATGAACATCTCAGTCGCCTCGGGCGATGGGTTCCGATCCGGGTGCAATTGTGCCGCCAGCTTGCGATACGCAACCCGAATCTGAGTTTCGGTGGCGGTTGTCAGGACACCCAGTGTCTGGTAGTGATTCTTCGGCACTAGCCTCCCCAGATCATGGCTGTGTCGACCATTTCCTGGTAGTGTCCGCCGATCCCGGCGAGATTGGTGATGTAGACGTATCCGACGTAGACGGCGACCGCCAGCAGGCACAGGACTCCGAAGATCCAGCCGAGCTGGGTCGCCCGCGTCTCGGCCTCTTGTTCGTAATACTCGCTGACCTTTTGCAGCATGCCGTCCAAGTTCCCGGTTTGCTCGCCTGTGTCGGCCATGTTGAGCACGATTTCGTCGAACGCGCCTGTCGCGCGAAGAGTTTGAGCAATGCCACCACCTTCTTGCAGCGGGGCGAGGCCGTGGTACATCTTCGCTCGCAAGTACTCATTGCCAGTGGCGTCCGCCGACAGCTGAAACGCGCGATGGATGGGCACGCCAGCTCGGTACAGCGCTCCGAGAGCGCGCCCGAACTTTGCCATCGAGAATTGGCGCACGGTCTTTCCTATGCCAGGCAGGTACGCCAGGAACAGGTCCCAGTTGTACTTGATCCGGGGGTTATGCAAGCCGACGCGCAGGAAGAGGAACAGGCCGATCAGAACGGGCAGCAACACTATCCAAACACCGATGTTCGTGAGAGGAGAAGTCAACCGGATCGGCGACTGAGGGGCTACAGACTTGATAATCTCATTCGCAGCTAGAAAGATGACAATCGCCGCAGCGATCACGAGTTTGGGATAGATCGTCACCCGTCGAATCAGATTGCGGAGCGCAATCTCTCGGTCGGCGTAGTCGGCGATCTGGGTGAAAGCCTGGGCAAGAAATCCACCCTCTTCCCCCGCACGGACGATGCTCATGGTCAGCGGGTTGAACACCTCGGCGTATTTCTGCATCGCAGCCGACATCGGGTGGCCTGCCTCGACATAGTTCGCCATCTCCTTGCTGATGGACTTAAGCTTGGGCGAGGCTGACTGACGGCCGAGCGTCTCCAGCGCCTGGCGCGGATTGACGCCAGCGTCCAGCATCGTGCCCAGCTGACGGAAAAAGAAGGAGAACGGGGCGAGACCGACCCGGCCGAAAATGGGAGCAAGCACCTCAGTGACGACCGCGTTACGCTGGGTATAGCCATCAGGCAGGGATGCTTCGGAGGTCGCAGTCGGGGGCTGTGGTCGCGGGGCTCGATCGTCCCCGGCAATATGCACTTCCGATACCGCGTAGCCTCTGTCCGCAAGATCTCGCGATGCCGCATCAAGCGTGGATCCGTGGACGGTCCCGCGGATCGGACGGCCAGTGGGGTCGATGGCTTGGTATTCAAAGATGGGCATGGCTACTCGGATTGTCGGATAAAGTTGCTAGGTTGTGTAAGGTTTCTACGCTTTTTCGGGAGCTTACGGCTCCAGACCTTCGAGCACTTGCGCGGGAAGGGTCTTGAACCACCAATACACCACTACGATCAGCACAATGCCAGCGGCGAGAATCATCAAGTTCATCGCCAGCGAACAGCCGAGCCCCTTGGCGGCAAGTTCGCTATGCTCTCGGGACTGGTCAGAGATCGCGCTTAGTCGGTCGAAAACCTGAGAAACTTCTCCGGTGAGTTCGCCAGTCTGGACCATAAGCGCGTACTCCGGTGCGACGACCTTAGATTTGGCGACGGCTTGGCTAAGAGTCATGCTATCAGCCATCCCATTGGCCACCGAAAGCAATCTCGTTCTAAGTTCGAAGTTTGGGACGGCCTCGGAGCAAGCGATCCAAGACTGTCGGGGCGATATGCCTCGCGCGCTCAGCTTCGCTAAGGTCCAACACAGAGTGCCCACACTCTCGTGGGTTGCCCGGCGGCCGATCACCGGGAGCTTCAGCGTCAGGCGATGCCGTAGGGGTAATCGCTTGGGATGCAGAAGCCACCGTGCGATGAGCCACAGGATGGCAAAGACCGCGATCGTAATCGGGAGGACCGTAAAGAGCATCATGTCGAAGAGCGTCTTCGCGATCACCGTGAGCGCCGAACCTCCCGTGTCCGCTTCAGTGGCGCGGTAGGCTTGGGTCATCGCACGCGGAAATGCGAGTCCAAGTGGCAGCGTGAGGACCATGTTCACCACGGCGAACGCCACGACCCAAAAGTGTTTCAGGAACTTCAACTGGCGCATTGACTGCTCCGCAATGAGGTTCGTGCCCTCGGGCAAGAACCCACCCAACTCGGACGCGCGCATCATCCCAACCAGGCCAGGCGGATAGATGCCAGGATACAGGGCGAGTACATCGCTGATTCGGCCACCCTCGGCTGCCCAATGACTCGCGTGGGTGAGGCTTTGTGTCACCGCAGGGAACGGGCAGTTCTGAGCGAGCTTGCTCAGCGCGTCAAAGGGAGTGAATCCGGCTCGGAGCAGGTCCCCGAGCTGAGCAAAGAGCACGTGAAGTTGCCGATCCGAAGCGCGCGAATGCTGATCAATCCACTCACGTCCCGCAGAATCGACCAAAGACCAGGGAGTCTTCCCCTCGTCCAAAAGCTTGGACGCTGCGTGCTCGGCGCGGGTGACGTGCTCCACCCCAGTAACCTGGGCGTCACCCGCCCCGTAAGTCTTGAAACGAAACACGTTCCGTTGTGCAACGGGAGCTGGAGACACTGAAGCGGTCGCCACAACTCTGGGCGAAGTCATGCCTGTCAGCGGCCGCACGGCTTTCAATAGCACTCCCCGCTGGGTCAGGATTTCGACGGCATGGTTTGCGCTCGTGGCATCGACGACGCCACGGACCGGGCTCCCCGCATGCTCCGTGCCTTCGAACTCAAACTGCATGTGTATGAAGACGGATCGGCGGGTCCGTAAGGTTGAGTAGCAAGTCCGAGATCACCCCACATCCCGGTAGCACGAATCGGGGGTCAATCTCGGCGACAGGTTCTAGGACGAATCGCCGCTCTGTCGCACGCGGGTGGGGGACGATGAGTTCGGAGCGGTCCTCGAACGCGAAAACATATCGCAATGAACCGTAGGCGATGAGATCGAGATCGATCTCGCGTGGGCCCATGAAGAACGTCTCGGTCCTGCCAAGCTCAAGCTCAAGCTGCCGTAATCGACGCCATGCTTCAAGAGGAGAAAGGTCGGTCTCCGCAACGCACACAGCATTCATAAAGCTCGGCTGGTCCGTGAAGTACATGGGCTCAGACGCGTAAATCGAGCTGCTCTGGAGCGAGGAGAACTGACCTCGGAGTAACTCTACCGCCGCCGAGATAGTCCGCTCGGCGTCACCCAGATTCGCACCGATGGCAATACAGATGGGAACCACTGCCCGGGTTTACCTTCCTACGATTCGTTCCAGCCCAGCGGAAGCAGCGATGAACTAGTCTCAGGCACCTGTAATTGAGTAAACTACCCCCTGCGCGGCGGGTGTAGCTCAGTGGTTAGAGCGCCTGACTGTGACTCAGGAGGCCGCGGGTTCAAGTCCCGTCATCCGCCCCAAATCTTCCTTACCGCGCAGCTCTCTTGACCAAGATTTCAAGCGCCGACATGATGGCACTGAGCTCCTGCTGAATCGGTTGGTTTGCACCCATTACCAGCATCGAATGCGGCGTCAATTGCAGCGTGCGTGTCATGGCACCCCCGATACTCGACTCGTGCTTGGGCTCGTAGGCCTCGATGGCCTCTCGAACCGAATCCGAAAGCTCGGGCATCTCGTTGCGAGTAAGCCAGTCTTCCACGACCGATTCAATGCGCGACACCTGACCACGGGAGAGGTCTGAGAGCTCGTGCTTGATCTGCTCCAGCTTCAATCCCTGATCCTGCAGAGCGCGGGAGGCGAGAAGGGAGAGGAGATGGTCGTAGCCGTACCGAGCAAACTTCGGCGAACCGAGCGGACGAGGCACCACCCCTTGTGTGGTGTAGAAGCGCAGCGTGCGCTTGGTCATGAGGGGTAGGGCTCGCGAACCTAGTATTGCGTTAGCGGAATTGATGAGTTTGTCCGCGGTATATGGTGCGTAGCGTCGGTAACTAGATAGAAGCGACATATGTTGTTCTCTCGTAAGGCGAGATTCTATCTCCCGTGAACCTCGGCCTCTGTCTTTGGCGAGCATCCATGTCTATAGGTTCCAAGACAATGGTGCAACACCGTTATCATGCTCTATTTTCCCTCAAATTGTTGGACTGCAAATAAACTAGCTAGAAATTACCCGCCAATCTACTTGCCGCCCCACGTTGTTCGCAGAAATCAAGCCAGAACTTGCACTCTGGTGGCTGTTTCTCATCATCTTTCTACGTTTCGAATGCCACTGCGGTGCTCAACTTGCGTGTTAAACCTATTAAAGATACAGTCCGCCATCGACCGTGAGGGTCTGCCCGGTGATGTATCCCGCCGCATCGGAAGCCAGGAAAGCGACTACCGGCGCAATGTCCTCGGGCGTACCGAGCCGCCCGAGCGGAGCCGACTTCACCACGTTCTCCCGCATCTCGGCGCTCAAATCCTGGGTCATCTCGGTCTCAATGAAACCGGGAGCGACCGCGTTGCACGTGATCCCGCGGCTTCCAAGCTCGCGCGCGACGCTCATCGTCAAACCGATCAGTCCGGCCTTGCTCGCTGCGTAATTCGCCTGACCTGCACCTCCGTGCAGCCCAATCACGCTCGCGACGTTCACGATGCGACCCCAACGCGCTTTCATCATGGCGCGGCTTGCGGCACGGATCGTCTGGAATGCCCCGAAGAGGTTGACCTCCAGCACCCGCTGCCAATCCTCGTCCTTCATGCGAAGCAGCAACGTGTCGCGCGTGATACCAGCATTGTTCACGAGCACGAGAGGATCTCCAAGCGTCTTGGCCACATCCGCAAAGAGCTGTTCTACTTGGTCCGGCTGCGACACGTCCGCGGCGAACGCATGTGCTTTGCCACCGTTCTGCAAAATGAGGTCAGCCGTAGGTTGCGAGTTCTTGAGCGTCGTCGCAACGCATGCCACCTGTGCCCCGTTCCGGGACAGTTGGAGGGCGATCTCGCGACCGATGCCGCGGCTTGCGCCCGTTACCAGAGCTAACTTTCCTTCCAGACTCATCTCTTCACCCCACGCGACGAGATTGATTCGGCGGCCGCATCCCGAGTCGCACCATCCACCACCACAGCACCGTCCGAGTCGCGGCTGATCCGCTTAAGCAGCGACGTCAGCACTTCCCCGCTCCCGCACTCCACGAAGAGCGAAACGCCTTCAGAGACCATCCGCTCGACGCTGCGCTGCCAAAGGACTTGGCTCTTCAGTTGCCGGGTGAGCAGGTCCGGCCACTGGCTCGAATCGCTGTTGGGGGCGGCGGTGACGTTGCAGACGACTGGGGTGCGCATCGGTTGAAGGCTCACCGTCTTGAACGTCTCGGCGAGCGCCGCCGCGCTCTCTTCCATGAGCGGACTGTGGAACGCGCCGCTGACATTGAGAGGGAGTACCCGCTTCGCGCCTCGTTCGCTGGCGAGCGCACTGGCTCGGCTGACCGCGTCGAGGTCGCCGGAAATCACCAATTGTCCAGGACTGTTCTGGTTGGCGATGACAACGACTTCCGTGTCGTTCGAAGACTCTTCGCAGACGGTTGCCAGATCGGCGTCGGACATTCCGATCACCGCCGCCATGCCGCCTGTACGCACTGCTCCGCTCGCCGCCATGAGATCGCCGCGGCGTTGGACCAACCGAGCGCCATCTTCGACTGAGAGCGCGCCCGAAGCGACGACCGCCGCGTACTCGCCCACGCTGTGACCGGCGAAGAAGCTGATCGCCCGCGCATCGATACGTTCGAGAAGCGCTGCCCAGGCCGCGACACTGCACGTGTAAAGCGCGATCTGAGTGTTTTGGGTGAGCCGCAATTGGTCTTCGTCCGACTCAAAGCAGAGCTTGGCCATGTCGCGACCCGTGGATTCGGAAACCCGCTCGAAGATGCGGGCTGCCGCGCTGGAGGCTTCGAACAGCTCTTTGCCCATGCCCGATCTCTGCGAGCCTTGGCCTGGAAATGTGATCGCTACCATTGCGGGAAGTTGTACCCCCGAATCTAGCGGGGCCCGCATAAGATACAATCGGGATCGGGGACAGAGTCCCGTCTAAGGCAGGAAACAACGTTGCGCGTACCTTTTCTCGATATTCCCGCTCAGCACAACGAGGTGGCGAGCGAAACGGAATCTGCGGTCCTCGACATTCTCCGCACCGGCGCATACGTCGTCGGCACGCACAATCGCGAACTCGAAAATGAGATCGCCACGTTACACGGGTGCGAGTACGGCATCGCGCTGAACAGCGGCACCGACGCCCTCCGTATCGCCATGCAAGCGGCCGACATTGGCCCCGGCGACGAGGTGATCACCACCGCGTTTACATTTGTAGCGACAATCGAGGCGATCCTACAAGTAGGTGCACGACCGGTGTTCGTGGATATCGATCCGGTCAGTTTCCAGATGGATCCCGCATTGATCCAATCAGCGATCTCGGATCGGACCAAGGCCCTGTGCCCGGTCCACCTGTTCGGCCAGATGTGCGATATGTCGGTGATCAAGCCGCTCGCCGATCAGCACGGTTTGCTCGTCATCGAGGATGCAGCGCAAGCGATTCTTTCGCACCACCACGGCACCTATGCGGGCAACTTCGGGATCGCGGCAGGATTCAGCTTCTACGTAACCAAGAACCTCGGCGCGGCGGGGGATGGCGGACTGGTCCTCACCAACTCCGAGGAGATGAACCAGCGCTGCCGATCCCTGCGCATCCACGGTATGGGCAAGGAGCGGTACTACTACGACTCCATCGGCTACACCAGCCGTATGGCCGAGATCCAGGCAGCGGTGCTGCGGCACAAACTGACCCGACTGGAGGCATGGACCGCGCGACGCCAAGAGATCGCGGCAAAGTACAACGCCGCCTTCGAAGACAGTTCCGTCGTCGCGCCTAAGACCTTGGAAGGAAACAACCACACCTGGCACCAGTACACCTTGCGTTCAACCAAGCGCGACCAGTTGCAGGCGCACTTGAAGGGACTGGAGATCGACTCGATGATTTACTATCCGGTCCCGCTGCACTTCCATGAGCCGTACAAGTTCCTTGGATACGGCCTCGGCGACCTGCCCGAGACCGAGTGCGCCGCGCTGGAAGTCCTGAGCCTGCCCATCCATCAGCACCTGACCGAAGCGCAGATCGATCACGTCATCGCTTCGGTACTGAAGTTCAGCTAACAAAACGGGAGCAAGTGTCTACCTATCCTGTGCTATTCTCTTCCTTATGGCGCAGGATAAAATCGTGGTCGTCGGGGCCCGAGAGAATAACCTCAAGAACATCACGGTGGAAATCCCGCGCGACAAGCTCGTGGTCATTACCGGCCTGAGCGGCAGCGGCAAGTCCAGCCTGGCTTTCGATACCATTTATGCCGAGGGCCAGCGCCGGTACGTCGAGAGTCTGAGTGCGTACGCGCGCCAGTTCTTGGGCCAGATGGATAAGCCCGATGTGGACCACGTGGATGGACTCTCGCCCGCCATCTCGATCGACCAAAAGAGCGCGAGCAAGAACCCACGATCCACCGTCGGCACCGTGACCGAGATCTACGACTACTTGCGCATCCTCTTCGCGCGCGTCGGAATCCCCCACTGCCCCAATGACGGGACGGCCATCGAGCGGCAATCCACCGACCAGATCACCGAGGCCACGCTTTCTCTGCCCGAGGGCACACGGCTGCAGGTCCTTGCTCCGCTCGTCCGCGGCCGGAAAGGCGAGTACAAGTCGGTCATTCAGGACGCCCAGCGTGCCGGCTACGTTCGAGTCCGGGTCGACGGCCAAAGCTACGAAGTCACCGACGACATCCCGATGGACCGGTACAAGCAGCACACGATTGAGGTCGTCGTGGACCGACTGGTGATGAAAGAGGGGATCGACCGCCGTCTGACCGACTCGATCGAGGCCGCACTGAAGATGGCCAAGGGACTCGTCTGCCTCAGCTACCAGTTTTCGGATCCTGTCCCCGACGTCATCCGTAAGACGGCCGTGCCGGGCCCAGACGGATGGTTTGACGAACTGTTCTCCGAGGCGTACGCGTGCGCGCTGTGCGGTTTCAGCATGCCTGCGATGGAGCCGCGCATGTTCTCGTTCAACTCGCCGTACGGCGCATGCCCTGACTGCACGGGCCTAGGCACCAAGACCGAGTTCGACCCAATGCTGATCGCGCCGGACATGAACAAGATCGTACGGGATGGAGCGATCGCACCGTTCGTGTACAAGTCGGGCGAGACCAAAGACTGGTGGCCCGATGTGCTGGACGCAGTCGGCAAAACGGTCGGTTTTGACGCCCGCGCACGACTGCGCGACCTAGAACCGGCGCATCTCGACGCCATCTGGAACGGTCTCCCCGACCCGATTAGGGTCACGATGCGCTACGGCTCGCGCGAGCGCACCTTCAACTACACATGGGATGGCGTGCTGGCGGTCCTCCGAAAGCGGTTTGACCAGACCGAGAGTGAGTGGGTCAAGAACGACTTGTCGCAGTACATGAGCACCAAGCCGTGTCCGACCTGCCATGGCAAGCGCCTGAAGCCCGAAGTCCTCGCAGTACGCGTCGCCGAGAACGACATGAGCCAGGTGACGACCATGTCCGTGGACGATGCCGTGGAGTTCTTCGAGGGTCTCGCGGGCAAGCTGAACGAGCGTCAGTTGGTCATCGCCGAGCGTGCGGTGAAGGAGATCGGCAAGCGACTGCGCTTCCTCAAGGATGTTGGCCTCGGCTACCTCACGCTGGATCGCAACGCCCGGACCCTCGCGGGCGGCGAAGCCCAGCGGATTCGGCTCGCGACGCAGATCGGCAGCGGACTGATGGGATGTCTTTACATCTTGGACGAGCCGAGCATCGGTCTCCACCAGCGCGACAATCGGAGACTGATCGACACCTTGGTGCGGCTGCGGGACCTTGGAAACACCGTGCTCGTCGTCGAGCACGACGAAGACACGATGCTCGCCGCCGACTGGCTCATCGACATGGGTCCCGGCGCAGGCGAACATGGCGGCTACGTGGTGAACCAAGGACCAGTAGACGAGTTCCTCAAGCACGATTCACCAACCGCGCGGTACCTGTCCGGCAGCGATCGCATCGAAGTTCCCTCGGACCGACGTAAGCCTCGCACGCCCGATCCACTCACACTCCCTAAGGTTGTCGCTGCGATGGTCGCCGAGGGAGGGAGCGACTACGAGCCGAGCGCGTCAGCAACAACCCGCAAACCGAGAGCCACCAAGCGCGTCAAGAAATGACGGTGTAAGGTCGCCCTGGAACGTCTCGAACGCCTCACCGGTGACCACGGGCGCGGACTGCCACGAATCGGCAGAGACGAGCAGCGTCCCGCCCGGGTTCTCGACCGTCACTTCGCCGCCCTGCCCATTGATCCGCATCCAATGGATCGCGGACGCCACCGAGCCCGTGCCGCACCCAAGAGTCTCGCCTGCTCCGCGCTCCCAGATCCTGAGCTTGAGGTGCGCAGGCGCGATCTCTTGTGCCCACATGATCGACGTCCTCTCAGGAAACAGTGGGTGATGCTCCAACTCAGGCGAAACCCGTGCAAAGTCGGCATCGCTCAGCGGCGTGGCAATTGGGATGACCAGATGGGCCGTTCCCGTTGAAATCGCGGATGCCACCCAGACCTTTCCCGCCGCCTCGATCTCGCCCAGGAACAGTTCTCGGTCCGAGAGGATGGGCACCTGGTGCGGATCGAACGAAGCTGGTTCGAGAGTGGTCGCGATACGGCCATCGGGTAGCAGCTCGACCGACACCTCGCGCCCGAAGTGCTCGATCGGGAACCGATCCTGTACCCACCCCTGACTCCTCGCGAGAGCCGCCGCGCAGCGTATCCCGTTGCCGCAGAAGTCTTCGCTCCCATCCGGGTTGAACATGCGCAGGAACAGCCCGTTGTCCCGCTGCTCCAGAACAAGCAGACCATCGGAACCGATCCCGTAGTTCCGATCGCACGTCGCAGTGCACAGAGTTTCAATCGCGACCCCACGCGTCTGCAGCCGAACCACCGCGTCCGCCATCACGAGTACGAAGTCGTTCCCGACGGATTGGTACTTCCAGAAGTGCACGGATCTCATCGTAGGGGCTCGAGAGAATAGGTAGCTTGCTCGTGGGTCTCGCGGAACCACAGTCCGCTGGGACAGACCATGGGGAACCACCATGCGCTCGGTCGCCAAGCCGCGCGCTGCAGTCCCCAGGAGATGATGATCGCTTGTCGGGCCAATTTTAGTTTTTTGAGCTCCGCTTCAAGTTCAATGTTTCGCCGTTGCGCATGGATTTCCAGGACCCGATCGCTGCCCACGATCGTCTCTTGAGCCGCACGGAGTTGCCGCCACTCGTCGAGATGTGCCTTTGCTTCGGTGGCGGCAGCTTCGATTTGTGTTTGAAGCTCGGCACGGTGCGCAAGGTCGGCTTCCGACGGAGTTTTCTCAAAGATGGCCGTGCGCCAGTGCCGTCCTTTCTCGTGTTCCAGCGCGTTCCGGCGTGCACGGGCAGCCCGAACCAGACCCATCACACGCTGCCGTTCGGTTCGCAATTGCTGCACTTCTAAGCTCATCGCTTCGAACTCCGCATGGAGTCGCGCGTATTCGTCGCTCAGGAATCGCCAACTTCCCAGGCCGCGTTGCGCGAGCCAGCGGATGAACTGCACCGGGCTACGCAGCGTCGGGAGTTCTTCCACGAGTGCACGTTGCTCCGCCGCAACATCCCGCCATCGCGCAGCAAAGCTCGGCGCGCACATTTCGTCGCCGCCGAACGCCTGCTGCATCGGCTGGGGCACCCGAAACCAGGCACTGCAGACGTGGAGCGCATCCCAAGGTTCCAGCCGAACGCGCAGAATCGGGTGGAGCGGCTTCTCGGGGGGCTCGGGGTACAGCCGCTTATGCAGTTCCCGCGAGTGGCGGACGTACATGCTGGCCCCCTCATGGAAGACAAACACAAACTCGCGGGCGAGCATCCCGATGAGGGTGATCGCCTTACCCACCAGCGCGCAGTCCGCACCAAACTTCCCTTCGATCGCCTGGGCGAGTTCGCGGGCACAGGTCACCGGACGTTTGAGCGTGATGAAGAGCGGTTCGGGCGTCATGATGACGACCGCTTTGGGAGCAATTCGCACGGTACCACGACCGCGGCCAGGCACGATCAGATCGAAGGGGATCGCCCATGAGCCGAACCGATCCAGCGGGTACACCTCGGTACCCGCGACCGTCTCGTTGTACGCTCTAACTGCCTCGCCGCGGGTTACGGGATTGAGAAATTGCTCAAGTAGCAAGAACCGATCTTGCTGCGCGGTCAAGGTGTTGAACTTCAGCAGCTTCGTTGTGGTCGTCGTTTCGATGGGGCCGGTGTCGCCCGATGAAAAGCGGTAGAGCGACGGCAGCAGGTTCTCGTAGTAGCTGCTGAGCGATTGATCCGTGCTCGTCGCAGCGTGCAGGACCAGATCGTTCAGTGCGTCGGCCGCGCCGACGGCTTTTGCCTGGGACGAACCGGCGAGCTGGTCGACCGTCGCCCCGAGCGCCCATGCCAAAGTCCGCTGGATCTCGGGCAGGACAGCCTTCAGAGGCGTTTCCGCGACGACGTGCGTTTCTTGGTCTACCGCTGCGATCCCCCGCCAGCCCCACGCTTCGGTGGCGGTGTCGAGAATTCCGGGACGCGCGTTCTGCAAGCGGTGCAGGCGAATACCCGCCGCGGTCAGGGCGTCGCGTGTGATGACCGTCTCCGAGCCGAACAGTTGAGCGAACTCGGCGGCGGCGCTCCAAAGCGACTGGGTGGTGGTGTCATTGTGCGGGAGAGCGTGGTAACCCGGCTCGCCGATCTTCCCTGGCAGCTTGGCGAAATAGTCCGCGTCGTGAATCCCGGCGACAAAGCGACGTTCGTGGCCAAGCTCGCGCGCTCGGGCGGCGACGCCAGCCTTGACCGGCTCATCCCAGAAGATGGTCTGCCCAAGCGCAAGGAACGGCGCATCGGGCGCAAGACGATCCAGCGCCTCTAAGATATCTTGCTGACTGGTACAAGGCACATCGAGCGAAGACACAATGAAACATTCTACGGCAAACTACGCTCGTAGCGTTCGACTCGGGTTGATGCTTCGCCGGATGCACCCCTAGCGGGTACCATCGGGCCGGTCCAGAGCCACTCTGAGAACGCCTATGTCGATGAACGTAACCGAGATCATGAAGCATCTGCCGCATCGCTACCCGATGCTGCTCGTCGACCGAATCGTCGAATTCGAACCGGGCAAACGGTGCGTCGGTTTGAAGAATGTGACGATGAATGAGGCGTTCTTCCAGGGCCACTACCCAGGCTTGCCCATCATGCCGGGCGTGCTCATCATCGAAGCGATTGCCCAGGCAGGCGCAGTGATTCTGCTCTCCGAAGAGAGGTTCGCGGGGCTGGTCCCCGTCATCGGCGCAATCGATGCCGTCAAGTTTCGGCGACCGGTGGTACCGGGCGACCAGTTGTTGAGCGAAGTCGAGCTGATGTGGTTCAAGAGTGGCGTCGGTCGCATCAAAGGGACCGCGCGGGTGGATGGTGAAGTCGCCGCGTCCATCGAGTTGACTTTCAAACTGTCCAGGGGGCAGGGACTCTAAAGTGACTGAAGTTCACCCGACTGCCGTCGTTGAACCCGGAGCTGAGCTAGGATCCGGAGTCAAGGTCGGACCGTTTTGCCACGTTGAAGCCGGGGCAGTGCTGGGTGACGGGTGCAAGCTGGAGTCGTATGCGACGGTGCGGAATGGCACCACTATGGGTGCGCGCAATACGGTTTGCCAAGGCGCGGTCATCGGAGGCGATCCCCAGGACCGAAAGTACAGCGGCGAGCCGACTTTCCTGCGCATCGGCGAGGACAATACGTTCCGCGAGTACGTCACGATCCACCGCGCCACGGGCGAGGGGAATTCCACCGTCGTCGGGAGCCGATGCTTCCTCATGGCGTTTGTCCATTTGGGCCACAACTGTCATCTGATGGACGACATCACCATCGCGAACAACGTCGGATTGGCGGGCCACGTCACGGTCGAGAGTCTGTCCAGCATCATGGGCATGACCGGTGTGCACCAGTTCGCCCGAGTGGGGCGCGCCGCCTTCGTGGCGGGCATGAGCCGGATTGTGAAGGACTGTCCGCCGTTCATGATCTCGGGCGGCATGGATCAACAAGTTTACGATATCAACGCGATTGGCCTTCGACGGCTGGGCATTGGCCAAGAGACCCGCCTCGCGCTGCACAAAGTCTGCAAGCTCATGTTTAAGAGCCAGCTTTCGTTCCGGCACGCGCTCGAGGTTGTCCTCCGAGAAGTCAACCAGCTTCCGGAAGTCGAGGAGCTGGTCAAGTTCGCCGAGCGCTCTGCCGCAGGTAAGAACGGTCGCCAAGACCAGCCATGAGGCTGCTGATCTCCGCGGGCGAGGCGAGCGGAGACGCTTACGCCGCTGCGCTGGTACAGGGTCTTCACTCCTCCAACGCGCCCTTCGAATCGATCACTGGTATCGGCGGGCGAAAGCTCGCGGCAACGGGCGTGCCGTTGCTGGCAGACTCTTCGGACTGGGGGGCCATTGGCATCCTGGAAGCAGTGAGAGTCGGACCGCGCGTTTACAAGCAGTCGCGTCCGATGGTCCGCGCGCTGAGCCAGGGGCCTCCGGGCCTTTTCATCCCCATCGACTTTGGCTACCTAAACGTGAGTCTCGCACGGTCCGCAAAGGCGCTTGGCTGGAAGGTCCTGTACTTCGCTCCCCCGGGGAGCTGGCGACGGGGCAAACAAGGCAAGCATCTGCCCGAGATCACCGACGCGATCGTAACTCAGTTCTCTTGGTCAGCCCAGCTCCTCAAGGATGCGGGCGCAAACGCGCACTGGTTCGGCCACCCGCTGAAAGAAATGCTCGCCGAGATCGTTTCTCCCGAGGCACGCACGGGCATCGCCATTCTCCCCGGCAGCCGGACCCACGAGGTCAAGTACAACCTGCAGGCGATCATTCCCGCCATCGCAGGTCTTCCCGGTCCGTTCCGCGTGGCCGTCGCGGCCTCCATTGATGCGGGCGCGCTCAGGGCCAAGTGGGAATCGATGGGTGGCCCGACCGAGGTCCACTGGGAGACTCAGGGGGCGGCACGTGCCCTCGCGTCGTCTCGGGTCGCCGTCGTTTGCAGCGGCACCGCAACTTTGGAAGCGGCGCTCGTGGCGTGCCCCAGCGTCGTGGTCTACCGAGGATCGCGCCTGATGGAGATGGAGTATCGGCTGCGCAAACCCAAGTTTGAGTTCATCGCGCTGCCGAACTTACTGATGCAGCGTGAGGTCGTTCCGGAGTTGCTGCAGCACCAGGCGTCCCCTGCCCGGATTCGCCACGAGCTCGACTCACTCCTCCGCAATCCCGAAAAGCAGCTTGCGGCCTTCGCGGAGCTCAACGAGGTGCTCGGTCCGACCGAGGGAATCTCGGGAGCGGTGAAGCTCGCCATCGACATGGCGCAGTCGGCATAAAAAATCCCGCATCAGACCGGAGTCTCAAGCGGGACTTGGTTCGCGCGGCGCGCGGGGTTAAGCCTGATCGGCGTAGACGCTGATGCGACGCTTGTTGTCCGGACCTTCGAACTTCACGATGCCATCGACAAGCGCGAAGAGCGTGAAGTCGTTGCCTCGGCCACAGTTTGCGCCAGGGTGGAACTGGGTGCCACGCTGACGAACTAGGATGGTTCCAGCCTTCACGACCTGTCCTGCATAGCGCTTCACACCGAGCCGCTTGGAATTCGAATCGCGACCATTGCGCGAGGAGCCTTGACCTTTTTTATGTGCCATGAGTCGTTACTTGCCTCCCACCACTTCGAGCACGCGCAGGGTCGTCTGCGGCTGGCGATGACCCCATCGCTTGCGCTCGTTCTTCTTGGGTTTGTAGTTGAAGCCGTTGATCTTCGGGCCTTTGGCTTGGCGGACGATCTCAGCCGTCACCTTGGCACCGGTCACAAACGGGGAGCCGAGTTTGACCTTCGCGCCGTCGCAGACCATCACGACCGAATCCAGGTCGATCTTCGTTCCTGGCTCGCCTTCGATCTTCTCAACGATGATCAGCTCGCTCTTCTCAGCCTTGTATTGCTTTCCGCCCGTCTTAACAATTGCGTACATGGTTCCAAAAATTCCCGTCGGGATTGTCGAGTCAGACAAGCGTCCGAGTCGCAATTCGAAAGTATGACACAGACTCGCGGGCGGCTGCAAGCGATTCGAGCGGCTTTCCGCCTTGAACTGTGCTACCATCCATCCAGAGGAAAGCTTGCAAAGGATGGCAAAACGACTTCTCGCCGTAGTATTTCTCGCGTCCGCCGTGGGCGTGGGTCTCTATTTCAGCTCTGCCCCCCGCGTGCAGCGTCACAAGCAGGCCGAATCAGCCAGGGCCGCCGACGCATCCATGCGTCAATCGCAAGCCGAAGCGGCCCGACTCTCTGAGGACCGCGCGCGGCTGCAAAGTCCCGCAGGCCGTGAAGAGGCGGCCCGAACGCGCGGCTATCTCAAGCCCGGAGAGAAGCGTCTCGATTCACGGTGACATCCGTCGCTCTCGGTCGTCCAACTCTCGACCATGACGCTCGCCACACTCGTTTGTCTTGCCGCGCTCGCCCCTCCTCGCGAGCAAGTGACACTCGTCTTTAAGCCCGCACTCAACGACAAAGCGACCTACGAACGAACGATGGCGTTCAAATCGACCGACGGCACCGAGACGTACGAGCGGGTCGATCGAGTGTCGACCCGAATCTCCCAGCGTGACTCGAAGGGTCGCTTCGGAGTCGAAACAAGCTACACGCTTCTGAAGGAGTCGATCGACGGCGAACAGTTGGACGTTCCGACCAACATGAAGCCCGGCGTGACCCGCGAAACCCGCACACCCCAAGGGGCCCTCGCCATCCGAAGCGTCGTCGCGACCGATAACCCGCTAGACGTCTTCTATGCCGCGCTCGCGACACCCGCGCTGAACCAGGTACCAGTCGGAATCGGCGACACATGGACCCATGCGTACAACCTGTTCAGTGACGAAGACCTCCCGGTGTTCCAGGGGACGTTCCAGTTGATCAAACTGCTACCCGTCGAGAAACCCACGCAAGCCGTCTTGCGCGCGTCCTTTGCCGACTCTTCACCCAAGCCGCTGACCGCCGAGGGCACGATCACCGTACGCCTGGACGACGGCGCGCTGGTCGGTCTCGATCTCCAGCTCCCCCGCGCGTACATCCCCGGCGGGGACGCGACCACTTACCAACTGCACCTTACCTGGAACCTAATTGCCCGAAACCCCGCAACAAAACCGAAGCCCGTCGTGCGAGAATAGGGACTATGGTCGCGCAGGCGCATGGCGCTACGCTCAACGGCATCGAAGCGCTCTCGGTTCTTGCAGAGGTCGATTTTGTCGCGACCCGCGAACCTGGCATTCGGATTGTCGGACTGCCCGACAAGGCGGTATCCGAAAGCGCCGAGCGAATTCGCAGCGCCCTGCGCAACAGCGATTTCCGCACTCCGAACCAGCTTATGGTGGTGAACCTGGCGCCCGGCGACGTGCGTAAAGAGGGCTCGATTCTCGATCTGACCATCGCCGCCGCGATCCTTGCGGGCAGCGGCCAAACCGCGGTCGATGAACTCAGCGACACGATCATCGTGGGTGAGCTCGGGCTCGATGGGAGCGTCCGCAACATTGACGGTGCAGTGAATATCGCCCTCATGGCGGCCGCCCAAGGCAAGAAGCGACTCATCCTGCCCAAGTCGAACGCACTTGAGGCGGCGGTTGTGACCGGGATCGACGTTTACGGCGTTCAGACGCTCGCCGAAGTCGCGGAGATCCTGAATGGCAGCATGCTCTACCAGCCGTGCGCCCTCACCGAAGCGCAGCGCGATGCCGCCCCCCAATACGATATTGACTTTGGCGACGTGAAGGGCCAGCGGCACGCCATCCGCGCACTTGAGATCGTCGCCGCGGGCGGGCACAACGTGCTGATGGTCGGCCCTCCGGGCTCGGGCAAGACCATGCTCGCGCGACGACTGCCCACCATCCTCCCTCAATTGTCGCTGCAAGAGAGTATCGAAGTCACCCGCATCTACTCGGCGAGCGGCGCAAAGGGGAATCGCGAAGGTCTGATTTGGGAGCGTCCGTTCCGATCGCCGCACCACACCGCGAGCTACGCCGCCGTGGTCGGAGGGGGCAAGAACCCGAAGCCGGGTGAGATTTCGCTCGCCCACCTCGGAGTCCTCTTCATGGACGAGATGCCGGAGTTCGACCGAGGCGTACTCGAGTCTTTGCGCCAGCCGCTTGAAGACGGCGTGAGTACCGTCGCCCGCGTTCAGGACACCCAGACGTTTCCCGCCGAGTGCATCCTGGTGGGTGCCATGAACCCGTGCCCGTGTGGTTTCAAGGGGTACCCCGAAGCGCAGTGCGTGAGTTCGCCCGCGCTCTGCGGCAAGTACGCAGCCAAGATCAGTGGGCCGCTGCTCGATCGGATCGATCTACACATCACCGTCCCCCGGCTGAAGCCCGACGAACTCATGGGGACCACCGTGGGCGAGTCGTCCGAGGCGATCCGTGCGCGAGTTTTGCGCGCCCGAGAAAAGCAATCCAAACGATTGGGGCACGCACGCGTGAATGCCAAGATGTCGCCGCGCGAGATTCGCGACACCATCGAGCTGAATGCCGAATCGGAGGCGTTTATGAGGCAAGTCATCCACAAGATGAACCTCTCCGCACGGGTCTTTGACCGGATCTTGAAGGTGGCGCGCACCATCGCCGATTTGGCCGAGAGTGATTGCATCGTGAAGCAACATTTGGCCGAAGCGGTCCAGTATCGTGAACAAGGCACGTGAATTGCGTGTCAACGAATCACGGTATGCCGAACCCCGATGTCTCGATCTTGGTACCCGCACTGAACGAAGAGCACACCCTTGCGGAGTTGCTTGATCGTCTGTTGGCACTCCCGGTCGCGGCCGAGATCATCGTCATCAATGACGGAAGCGACGACCGGACGGCCGAGATCCTCGCAACGTACGACGACCGGGTCCATATCATCACCAACCCGCAACGAGGCGGGAAAGGGGCGGCGATTCGTCAGGGACTCGCGCTCGCGACCGGCAAGGTCGTCGTCATCCAAGACGCGGATCTGGAGTACGTCCCCGAAGAGCTGCCGAAGCTCATCGAGCCGATCCTAAACGGCCAAAGTGGAGTCGTCTACGGAAGCAGATTTCAAAAGGGCTACCCCCAGGGCATGGCGCTACCCAACAAAATCGTCAACGTCCTGCTCGTGTGGGCAGTGGCGCTACTCTTCGGGAAGAAACTGACAGACGAGGCGACCTGTTACAAGGCGTTTCGGCGGGATTTGTTGGAGCGGATGAACTTGGAGTGTCACCGGTTCGAGTTTTGCCCCGAAGTCACCGCGAAGAGCTTCCGACTGAAGGAAAAGATCGACGAGGTCCCGATCTCGTACGAACCCCGGTCCAAAGAGGCGGGGAAAAAGATCCGCTGGACCGATGCCCCAGAAGCGTTCTGGACGCTCCTGAAGCACCGGTTCAAGTCCTTTTAGCGACCCATCGGCTTGCCGTCTTGGGTGACAGACATGGCCTTCTGCTCAACCAGCTTCATGAGCCACTTACCGTTCTGCTTTACCCAGTTGTTGACCGACTCCGTGCGGATGGCGAACTTTACATCCTTCTTAGTGTTCGGGTTGACCGCCACGACGGTACCGACGTTCACCGTGACGGCAGTGGCCGTGTTTCCGGTGATCTTCAGGCTCTTCACGGTGGTCTTGCTCGAAATGGACTTCGCCATCTTGAACTGCGCTTCCATCGCCTGAAGGGCATCGGCAGCCTTGATCGGCTGCCCGTTCTTGGGCTTAAACGTGCAGTCCGATGCCAGCATTGCCTTAACCGGGGAGATCTTGCGCGCGTTCAGAGCTTTGTCATAGGCGGCATAGTTGGCCATGATCGCCTTCTTATCGGCCTCAGTGGCCATAGCGAGCGCAGACATGCCGAGAGCGAGGACGGGCAAGAGGGTTCGGGTGAGCATCTTCATCTTATGTCGTTATACTCGCGGCGGCCATCGAAAGTGCCCCCTGCCGGGACTTCGGACCCCTTGCGTTCGGAACCGTAGTCACCGATGATTTGGGTTAGACTGACTGAACAGCATGGAAGCTCGCAAACCAATCAAGAAGCGCTGGCTAACGGGATTTGGCGTGGTCATGCTCTTCCTCCTGGCCGGGGCACTCCTTTTCCAGAGAAGTGTCGTCACCGTTCAGGTCTCCGGAAACTCCATGGCGACGACGTTCCGCAGCGGCCAACGCCTACTCGCTTCTAGCGCCTACTGGCTCGTCGGCCCCATCGAACGGAACGACATCATCGTCTTCCGACTTAAACCGGGGGGCGAGACGTTCATCAAGCGCGTCTACAAGATGGGCGGTGACGAGGTCGATTGGCTGAACGTTCCCCGCGACTGGCGAATCGAAAACGGGCCGTATCGTGTCCCACCCGGCAGTTTGTACGTCTTAGGGGATAATCGCGGAGAATCGGAGGATAGTCGGGCATTTGGCCCCCTCTCGCCGAATCAAGTGCTGGGCAAGGTCGTCATCGCGAACTGAGATTTTGAAACGGTTCCCTTCGGGTCGATACGGTAAGCAAAGACTGGAGTTCTTCCCCGCTCCATTCCAGGCCCCGTTGCGCGCTTTTGCGGCACTGGTCTTCCCTTGGCAGGGCGAACAAATCCTCCTGTGCGACATCGAGGATCGCGGGTGGTGTATACCCAGCGGCCGTGTCGAGCCTTATGAAGAGCCGTTTGAAGCAGCGCACCGCGAAGCCGCAGAGGAAGCTGGCGCGGTGTTGCGCGACCTTCAGTACATCGGTTGCTACCGAATCACCGAACGGTCGGAGATCCGCTGGGCCGACGTCTTCGTCGCCGAAGTGGTCGATTTGATCGAAATCGGATGCCCAAACGAGTCCCATGGTCGGCGACTTACCGATTTCGCCGAGCTCCCCGGCATGTACCACCAGTGGAACCCTCTGATGGAAGAGGTCTTCATCCACTCTCGCGAGGTGCTCCAAAGGCACCTCGAGTTCCGCTCCGAGTGAGCCAATTTCGGGTTCCTGCGGGTAAACCGCGTCCATGCAGTTCGATCTGGGATTCCTCGGCGGGGGGCAGCTTGCGCGTATGTCGATCATGGCCGCGCAGCGCATGGGCCTGAGTTGCGTCAGCATTGATCCTGCGGACCCTTCTCCTGCGGGCATGGTCGCACCCGGAGCGGTCGCCAAGCTCAATGACCCCGAAGCCCTTGCCGGGATGATCGCGAACTGTAGCAGAGTCACGCTGGAGAATGAGTTCATTCCCGCAGGGGCGATCGCTGAAGCTCTGCAACTCTGTCACCGTGAGCCTGAGATACTTACGCCCGGTCTCGAAACCCTCGCGATCATCCAAGACAAGCTCAAACAACGCGAGGCGCTACACAAAGCGGGGGTCCCAAGCCCCCATGCCGTCGCGGTCCAGCTTGATGGGACCAACGCAATCTCCAAGATCGGATTCCCCATGGTGCTCAAGGCTCGATTCGGCGGCTATGATGGCCGGGGCACCCGCATGGTCGAGAATGCCCGGGAGTTCGCCGACCAAGCGAGCGAGATCGACGATGGCAACTGGCTTGCCGAAGAGTTCGTACCGTTCAAGCGGGAACTGGCGGTCATGGTCTATCGCTCCCACCGAGAGTTCGGCTGCTTCCCCACCGTCGAGACTTCGCAGAAGAACTTCGTCTGCGACGTCGTTTTCCCCGCCGAGACCGACGCAAGCGAGATTGCCAAAGCTGCCGTTGAGGCGATCGACGGTTACGGACTGTTCGGAGTCGAGATCTTTGAAACTGCCGACGGCAAGCTGTCCGTGAATGAGATCGCTCCGCGCCCACACAACACAGGCCACTACACACTCGATTGGGGCGGCCCCTCGCAGTTTGAGTTCCACGTTCGGCTCAGCCTGGGACTTCCTTTGCCCCCGCTCGACGGAGTGCCAACGGCGATGGCCAATTTGCTGGGACAACTCGACGCCCGCGATTGGCGGTCGGGCCTTCAAGCGGCCTTGGAGCACGACCCAGGAGTCGCTGTGCACTGGTACGGCAAACTCAAGTCGAGCCCGGGTCGCAAAATGGGACATATCAACGCGACAGGTCCGGACGCATTGGCCCGGGTCAAGTCCGCGCGCGATGCGTTCTACGCGGCATGGTGCCAGCCCGAAGAAGCAGCTCGTCGGTAGTTTTCCCGACGGACGAGACCGCAAGAACTACCAGGTTTTGGATACTTCGTTGTCCAAACAGCCGACAAGCTGAGCTCCCGAACCCGGCGCTCCAGTATTCTTAGGTGAGTGACCGGCGTATCTGCCAGGTCCAGTGAGAGGAAAGAATGCGATCACTCATTTCGATTTGCTTTGTTGCTGCGGTCACCTCTGCTGCCTACGCAGGCACGCTGTCGGCCACCTACGCCAGCTCGTTTGGCAAGAACGTCCAGTTCACGCTGAGCAGCGCGAACAAAGACCAGGGCACGGTCCAGTGGAACGGTACGCGCACCGGCGGTACCGATACGCTCGTCCCGGCCACTTACAACGCCTACTGCGTGGAGCTCGGCGAGTTCATCAACACCGGTGTCAACACGACCCACCAGAACGTCACTCCACTTCTTGGTTCGTCCACCGTGCCGGGCGGCGTGGTCTTCAACAGCGGCCGCACCGATGCGATGGAGCGACTTTGGGGTAGCTACTTCGGACTCGTGAACACCGCCGAGAAGTCCGCTGCCTTCCAACTCGCCGTTTGGGAGATCGCATTCGACAACGACCTTTCGCTCACCAATGCAAGCGGAAACCTCGTTGGCCGTGATCGCGACGCTTCGATGAGCGGAATCCAATTGGATCCCGTTTCGCAGATCGCCCAGGGTTGGCTGATGAACGTCGCAACAGGTGCAGCTACCCAGCGACAAAAGCTCCTGCTTCTCAGCGGTCAAGGCACTCAGGACCTCATTACTCCGGTTCCCGAGCCCGCTTCCATCTTCGCGATTGCCGTTGGCGCAGCGATGCTCGCTCGCCGACGCAAGAATCGAGCCTAATACTCTAAAGAACGGCAGGTCGCCCGCGGTGATTTTCACGGCGGGCGATTTGCTTCATTTGAGCGTAAGGATCGTCACTTCGGGGCGACAAAAGAGCCTGCTCGGCGGACCGGTAGTACCCAGCCCTCGACTCACGTAGAGGGGAGTCGGCGCATCGGGGAAGAATCCTCGCAGGTACTTCGAGCCGTTCCGGCTGCGGATCGGTGCCCAGCCCCAGGGAGTCGTGAACTGCCCTCCGTGCGAGTGCCCACTGAGCATAAGCGCGCACCCTTCGGGAAGCCACTCGACGAGATCCGGCTCGTGCCACAACGCGATCACCGGCTCAGGCCCCTCGATCGTCTCCATCGCCCCGATCGGATCCGCCTCGCCCACATTGGCCGAGTCGATTCCGAGCCAGGTGATCCCCTGGTGAGTCCAGGATTCGTTTCGCAGCAGGTGGATATTGAGGTGATCCAGCACCGGCACCAGATTGGACGCATCGGCGCCGTAGTAGTCGCGGTTCCCAGGGATCGCCACGACGTTGCCGTCCATCATCAGTAGGGGATCAAGGGCTTGCCGCAACAGCGCCTCCGATTTGGGCGTCCAGCAGCTGACCAGATCGCCCGCGATGACGACCATGTCGGGCATCTCGTCGAGCAAGATATCGACGGCGCGTTGGGTGAGCTGCAACGTCCCGTGGTCGCGCAGATGCAAGTCCGCGATGAGGCCGATTCGGAACCCGCGCAGTGCCTCCGGCCAATCCGCAAGTATCAGGGTGCGTCGAGTCAACTCCAGCCGATTGACCTCGACCAGTGCGCCGTACAGCAACGCACCTGCGCTCGCTGCGACCACCGTCCCTAGTGCCTTCGCAAACTTCATGCTGTCTTTGAGGTTACCCGTCAGCTGAGTTAAGGGTCAGGATGCTGACTTCCGGCGGGCAATAGAGCCTAACATTCAGCGTAACCGAGGTCCCAACCCCGCGAGTCACGAACAGCGGCGCGCGGGCGGTGGGATAGAAACCGGAGATGTACCGCCGCGCCCCGTAGGGCGAGAAGATCGGCAACCCGAATGGCAAACAGATTTGGCCACCATGCGAGTGGCCGGCGATCATGAGACTCGTTCGCGGGTCGATCCGGCTGACGAAATCCGGCTCGTGGAAGAGTGTGATAAGCGAATCGGGGGCTTCGCTTCCGAAGAGGTCGTGACGGTCCATTCCGTAAACTCCGTCGTCGATGCCGGCGATGGTCACGCCTTGGAAAACCGCTGACTGATTCGAGAGCATCTCCACACTGGAGCGATTGATGACCTCGCTGATGATCTCCGGTCCCCTCGAACCATAGTCGTGGTTCCCAAGCGTGGCATAGGTCTTGATCCCAAGCGAATCAACTTCCTCCATCACCGCTCGGAGGTACCTCAGGTTGGGGGCATGAACCTTGTTTAGGAAGTCACCGGGCATGACCAGGACATCCGGTTTCTCAGGTTCTACGAGGCGCACCGCCTGGATCGCTCGATCTCGCTCGAAGGGGGTATTGCAGTGGATATCGGCAATGACCGCGACCTTGAAACCGTTGGCGCGCCAGCGCGGCAGTTCGAGCGTCCGCCGCTCAACGCGCAATTCGTGGCTTGACTCGCCGAAGTATCCCAGGCTAGCGCTTCCCGCCATTGCCGCCGCCATTCCCAAAACCTGGCGACGCGTGACGCTCATTCGTTCACAGCTTCCATCACCCGCACGGCAATGGTCGGATTTCCAAACGGCGGCATCAAGTACAGTCCTTGCGCCTGGCTCCGGACTTTGCTCGCCAGCGCCTGAGCTTCTTCGATCCCAAAGTTCATGGCCTGCTCATCATCAATCGCTGCGGCCATCTTGGCGCGCAAGCGCTCAGGAACTTCGATACCCGGCACCTCGTTGTGCATGAACTCTGCATGGCGCGACGATCGTAGCGGCAGCACCCCAACGAAGATGGGCAGACCCGCACGCACGGCACATTCGATCGCGCGGTCGATGTGTTCGGGCTCAAAAATCGGCTGAGTGTAGATCACGTGGGCTCCCGCATCCACCTTGCGTGCAAGCCGGTCCAACTCTAGGACCATGTCGTGGGCCAGCGGATTGAAGGCGATCGCGATGGTAAATGCGCATTTCATTCCAACCGTGTTGCCCGCCAAATCGATCCCGTCATTGAATCTGCTGAGGATCCGGACCAGGCCGATGCTATCGACGTCGTAAACGCTCGTCGCGCTGGGGTAGTCGCCGATATTGGCCGGGTCGCCGGTGACCGCAAGGATGTTCTTGACTCCCAAAGCGTGTGCCCCAAGCAGGTCGGCCTGGACCGCGAGCAAGTTTCGATCGCGGCAGGCGAAGTGCATCATCACTTCGACGTCCACCGAATCTTGGATGATCTTCGAGACGGAAAGCGGATTCATCCGCAACCGCGCTCGCGCGCCATCCGAGATGTCGATCAAGTGTGCGCCTCGTTCGGCGAGCAGTTTGCTACCGTCGAGCACCTTTTGGACGTTCAGGCCGCGCGGCAGGTCCATCTCGACGGCGATGGTGAATTGCCGCTGGGCCAGTCGTTCGGCTAGACGGGTCGGCTCGGCTTGCACGAGTGGCTTGGCAGCACGCGGCTCGGCACTTGTCGCGGGTCGCGCTTGCTTCTTGCGAATGCCCGCCTCGACCACAGTGCGCAACGCGTGGATGTGGTCGGGCGACGTACCGCAGCAGCCGCCAACAATGGCCGCACCCTCTTCGACTAACCGGGCACACGCCTTTCCGAAGTACTCGGGGCTGGTGTCGTACACCACGGTCCCCTTCACCAATTGGGGGAGCCCGGGGGTCGGGAAGGCCATCACCGGCAAGTCCGTCGCCTCGGAGAGTTGACGCACGATATCCACCATGCGTTGGGGTCCCACAACACAGTTCGCACCGAGGGCATCCACGCCCATCTGTGCGATCCTGGCGGCACAGATCCCCGGCAGTCCCTCGCTCAAGGCTTCACCATCTTCGATGAACGCCTTGCTCACGATCACCGGGAGCGGACATGCGTCCCGGACCGCGCGGACGGCAGTGGCGATCTCGTCGAGGTCAATGTAGGTCTCCAGCAAGATCGCGTCGGCACCACCTTCGGCCAGCGCCTGGGCTTGTTCGAACACCGATTCGTACACTTGTTCGTGGGTGAGCGTTCCGATGGGAGCGAGCGCCTTTCCTGCAGGCCCAATGGCTCCGACCACGAGCTTGTCCGGACCTGCCGCCTCGCGCGCGATTTCGGCGGCGCGGCGGTTCAGCTCGCGTACGTCCCAGTTCGTGTGCTCCAAACGGATGCGGCTTGCAGCAAAAGTATTGGTCTCGACGAAGTCACTTCCCGCCGCGAAATACTCCTGGTGGACCCGGAGCACGAGATCGGGATCGAGCAGACACGCCAGGTCGTAGGGGGTCTTGTCGAACCCCAGCATTTGCAGTCGGGTTCCGGTGGCGCCGTCGCCAACAAGCACTCCGCGGGCAAGTGCGTCCATAAATCGTGAAGTCATCGGTTGGGCCATCATCGCGGGGGAGGCCCTATTGTACTGGACTCAGCAATCCGCGCTCACGACAGGCCGCCTTCATCTGCTCGACGGGCCCATTCTCGGGGTCGATCCGTACCGCGTCCCAACCCACCTCCCGAGCCCCGGCGACGTTCGGGGCGAGGTCGTCGAAGAAGAGAATCTCGTCGGCTTCGACCCCGGCGAGAGCCTCGTAGGCGCGATAGATTTGTAGGCTCGGCTTTTCTAGGCGCATCACGTGCGAGAGCCCGGGGACTTGCAGCATGGCGATCGCCGGGAAGTTGGCGGAATCGGACATCACGTCCCAATGAGCAGCGTTCGTATTGCTAAGGCAACCAGTGCGGATGCCCGCTGCGTGGAGTTGACGGACGAAGTCGAGCGACCCGAGGGTCGGTCGCAGCAGAATCCCATCGTGGGCGAGCAGCGCCTGCAGCTCGGACTCCAAACCGAGGTATCCGCGGAGACTCTCTAGGTAGGCACTCTGGCCCACTGCGCCCGCCTGGTAATCGACAAACTGAGGACAGTGATCGAGGGGGACATCGAGGTTTTGGAGCGTCTGGGTCGGCAATGCGGCCCTCTCGACGGCTTGACGCCATCGTTGCGCCACGTGCACTAGGACCCCGCCAAGATCGAAGACGACCATCTCGAGACTCTACCCACTGGCAACAATCTGCAGAAGCATGCTAAGGTAGGAACTGGAGCGTTGGTATGAAATACATGCCACGCCATATTTTCTGCGGTGGGTATGTGCATGAAAGATCTTGGTGAATGCTTTTACGGATCCGTAACCGTCGGTGAGCGCGGACAGATCGTCATCCCCGCCGAGGCACGGGCAGACCTGGACATCAAGCCAGGCGAGAAATTGCTAATCCTGCGGCATCCGGTACACAACGGGCTGATGGTCGCCAAGCTGGAAGAGACAATGGGGTTCTTTGAAGAAATGAACGCACGATTGCAGAACCTGAAATCGAAAACCGCCGACGAGGATAACCCATGAATTTGCTTATCTATGCAGTGCTAGCCACGGTGCTCGGACCCGAACCCGGCGCAGTTTTGACGCTGGACGTTGCCATCCAGACCGCACTCAGCAACTCGCCGGCCATCAAGATCGCGCAGTCCAATGTCCGCAAGAGCGAGGCGCAAGTTGACCAGGCAAAAGCTGGTACCTTGCCGCAGGGCGGGCTTCAAGGAACGTACACTCGCTACGACTCCAAACAGCCCTTCAGCGGGCGCAACGACAGCAAGACCGTCGGCGCACAACTCACGTGGAACTTGGACCTTTCGGGTTCGATCAGCACCGCGGTGCGCGCGGCGTCATTCGCCGTTCGTGCGCAGCAGGCCGGTGTGGATTCCGCCGCCAACACCTTGCGAGCTGACGTCCGGACCGCGTACTACTCCGTGCTTCGCGCGCAGTGGGTGGTGAAGACGAACTCGGAAGCGGTCGAGAACTCGCAGCGTCGACTGGACATCGGTCGCCAGAAGTTCGCGGTTGGCAGCGTCGCTCAATTCGACGTCGTTCGGCTTGAAACTGCGCTCACGCAGGCTCAATCCGACCTCGTGACGGCGGAGAACGGGCTGAAAACGGCGAAGCAGCTCCTCAACAATTTGCTGTTCCGACCGATTGAGACCGACTACGAAGTCGCCGAGATCGAACCGGGTGCTAAGCCGGTACCAGAACGTGACGCAACGGTCCGCATCGCCTTGAATAATCGGCCCGAGCTCATCGCACTTCAGTACCGGAAAGTGTCGCTGGAGAACATCCGGCGCATTCGTGAGCGCGGCCTGGCACCGAACCTTACGGTCGGCGTCAGCGCGCAGCACGTCGTCGATGCAGGCGCGTTCCAGCGCAAGAACACGGTCTCGGGTTCTCTCACCCTGAACTGGCCGGTGCTCGACGGCGGACTCACTCGCGCCCGGGTGAACGAGGCAAAGGAAGACGAGGCTCAGGTCGAGCTAGCGCTGCAACAGACAACGTTGGGCGTCTCGCTGGAAGTCCAAGTCGCGCTCAACCAGCTCATCACCGCTCAGGAGCAACAGCGGTTGGCGCAGCAGCAAACGAAAGAAGCCGCAGAGGCTCTGCGGATCGCCAATGTGCTCTTCGAGAGCGGCCGCGGGATCCTGCTCGACGTGACCACCGCCCAGGAGGTTTCGACCCGAGCCTCGCTGGCACTCTACAACGCCAACTACAACGTGCTGACCGCCTGGTGTGCGCTGCAGAAGGCGACGGGACGCGACGACTTTTCAACGGCCAACGCGCCGAAGCAACAGGGGAACAAAGAATGAAATCAATCCGATGGATGATGATGCTGGCTCTGGCAGTGACCATGGCCGGATGCGTTGACCGCGAGTCGCAACAGCAGGCCAAGCGAACGCAGGAGAATCTGAACGACAAGTCGGTGCTGGTTCAGACCCTCCCTGTTCGCGAGTCCCAACTTCAAAACACCATTGAAGTGACCGGACAGTTCGTCGCCGGCCTCGACGCCCAAGTCGGCGCGAAGATCGGCGGGCGACTGGTTTCCGTCCTGGTCAAAGACGGTGATCCGGTCCAAGCGGGCCAAGTCGTGGCGCGGCAAGAGACCACTGACTTGGGACCGCGTGTCCGCCAGGCAACGGCGGCGGTCTCGGCGGCGAGGGCGCAATACAACCAGGCGCTCGCCACCGCCAAGCAAGGCCCCCAACGCACGAGCGCCGGGCTGCAAGCCGCGGAGGCGAGACTCAAGCAAGCGCGAGCCTCTTTGGAGAAGATCCGCTCGGGAGCCCGGACCGAGGAACGCAAACAAGCGCGCGCCGCCGTTGAAGCCGCGCGCACCGGCATGGAAGTCGCACGCAAGGAGATGGAGCGCGATATCGAGCTCCTCGCACAGGGAGCCATCTCTCAGAGTCAAGCCGACCGAAGCCGGGCGGCGTACGCCGCATCGCTCGCCCAGTACGAGCAGGCGATGGAAGGTGAACGAATTCTGACGAACGGCGCACGGACCGAAGACATCACCGCCGTCGAGCAAGAGGTTCGGGCCGCCGAGCAGGCTGTACGCTCGGAACGCGCCAACAAGGCCCTGGACGTGCAGTTCACCTACGCAGTCCAATCCGCTCGCGCGGCGCTCGATGGAGCGCTTGAGCAACTCGCCCTCGCGCAGTCGGCCATGAGCGATGCCAACATCCGCTCCCCCTTCTCAGGAACTGTGTCCGGGCGGCCGATGCAAGCAGGCACCTACGCGGGTCCGGGCACCCCGATCCTGCGAGTCGTCGATACCGGCAGCGTGTACTTCGAAGCCGACGTGACCGAGGACCAAGTGAGCGAGATGACCACCGGACTGGCGGTCCAGATCTCGGTCAAGTCCTCGAGCAGAGATCCGATCCCGGGGCGTGTCGTCGCGGTGAACCCAGTCGCCACTCAGACCGGACGACTCTTCAAGGTTCGCATCTCGGTGGAGGCGGCGGGTGTCGTGAAGGCAGGCATGTTCGGGACTGCGAGCATTCAGCTCGGCACGCCCGTGCAAGCAATCACCGTTCCGATGAGCGCGGTGCTGGGTAGCGGTTCAGACCGGTATGTCTTCGTCATACAGAAACTGAAGGCGGTCCGCAAGGATGTCGCCGTAGTCTCGCAACGAGACGGCCAGCTCCAAGTCGAGGGGATCCAACCCGGCGAGGCGTTGGTCATCGAAGGTCAGACGAGCCTACGCCCCGGCGCTGAAGTCAAACTCGACGCGCCAGCCAAGGAATCCAAAGGCTAACCAAGATGGGACTTACAAAAATCGCCATCGAGCGACCCGTTTTCATCCTGATGCTGATGCTCTTGTGCATCTTCGGTGGGTTCAACGCCTACTTCTCGATGCGCAAGGAAGAGAATCCGGATGTCTCGTTCGGCGTGGCTACCGTCACGACCATCTATCCTGGCGCGGGCCCCGAGGAGATGAACACCCTCGTATCGCGCAAGGTCGAAGAGGCGGTCGCGGGCATCAGCAACCTCTTGGAAGTCACTTCGAATTCGCAGGAAGGCGTCTCGGTCGTCGTGCTGAACTTCAACGTGGGCACGAACATGGACACCGCACTCAGCGACATCCGGGCCAAGGTGGACGGGATTGTCGGCGAGCTTCCGCGTGATGCTGAGAAGCCCACGGTATCCAAGTTTGACTTCTCGGCGGGTGCGGTCCTGACGTTGGCGGTGAACTCGGACACCCTCAACAGCCAGCAGCTCCGCGACCTGATGGACCAGAAGGTCAAGGACCGATTCGGCCAGATTCCGGGCGTCGCCGCAGTCACGGTTACCGGTGGCGACATTCGCGAGATTCAAGTTCAGCTCAAGCGCGATCGATTGCTGACGTACGGAATCGGGATCACCGAAGTCCAGCGGGCGCTAGCGGTAGCATCGCTGAACGCTCCAGCGGGCCGCATGGTCGGCACCGACCGCGAGACCTCGGTCCGCGTCCTCGGCGAGTTCAAGAAGGTCGCCGACATTGAGAACATGGTGCTGTCGATCCAGTCTCCGGACCGGCAGGGCCGTGCGACCTCGGTACGCCTGGGCGACATCGCGACGGTACGCGATGCCGTTGCTGAGCGCCGCAGCTTCAGCCGCCTAAATGGAAGCGATGCGATCACCATCGGCATCCTCAAAGCTCGCGACGGCAACGCGATTGAGATTACGAAGCAAGCACGCGCGCTCTTGCCGAAGCTCAAGGATGAGTACGGCGTCACGTTTGTCCAGACCTTTGCATCAGCCACCCGCATCGAGGAGTCCCTGTTCGACCTCAACCTGACCCTGATCATCGGCATCCTGCTGGTCGCGGCCATCGTCTATCTCTTCCTGCACAACGTGCGAGGGATGATCATCGTCGCCATCGCCATTCCGGTCTGTCTGCTCGCGACGTTGATGTTCTACAAGCTGTTCGGCTTCACCGTCAACAACTTGTCCATGCTCGCCTTGTCGCTGGCCGTTGGTGTTCTCGTCGATGATGCCATCGTCGTCTTGGAGAACATCTATCGTCACCTCAAGATGGGAGAGGGTCCGGTGGAAGCGGCCATCAACGGACGATCTGAGATCGGCCTCGCAGCCATCGCCATCACGCTCGCAGACGTCGTCGTGTTCCTCCCGGTCGGATTCATGGGCGGCGTGGTCGGACAGTTCTTCCGACCGCTGGGCATCGGCTTTGCCATCGCGGTCATGCTCTCGCTCTTCGTGTCGTTCACCGTGACGCCGATGCTGGCCTCGCGCTGGTACCGCCAGGGCGAAGACGCCGAAGCACTTGGAGGCAAGTTCGCACGTCGGTTCGAGCAGATCTTTGGCCGCGCCGAACATTCGTATCGCCGATCGCTGGAGTGGTCGCTGAACCACCGATGGTTCGTGTTCATCATGGGGTGGATCGCCCTTATCGGGATCATCATGTTCATGTTCGCTGGCAGCGCCAAGAAGTTCAGCGACATCATGCCGATGATCATGGGCGGTATCGTGGCATCTGTCGCCCTCTGCCTCGTCGCGATGGGCATCAGCTACTGGAGCAAGCGTGTCCAGAAGTTCGCCATTTGGGGGACGCTGTTCGTGTTCTTCTTTGGCCTGGGGCCGCTCAGCATTATCGGCAAAATGTTGCCAGAAGGGAGCGGGATGAAGCCCATGCTCACGCCGCCTGCTAGTTTGGTGGTCGCGCTCCTGATCATGGGGCTCGCGGCTTTGATCGCAAACATCAATCGCCCGCTCATCCGGACGCGTATGGTTGCTAACGCGATTGGCTTCGGACTGATCCTCGCTCTTTTCCCCATCGGCGGATTTGCTTACGGCCAGTGGAAGCAGGATCAACTCTTCAAGTTCCAGTTCTTCCCCGTCGCCGACGGCGGCAAGGTCTCCGCGACGGTACAACTCCCGCCCGGGGCGAGCCTTGACGCCACCAAGAAAGTCGTCGAGCGGATCGAGAACATCGTCATGAAGCACCCGGACACTCGCTACGTGGTGTCGCGCGTCGGACAGA
Organism: Chthonomonas sp.; assembly: GCA_016788115.1. Classification (NCBI taxonomy): domain Bacteria; kingdom Bacillati; phylum Armatimonadota; class Chthonomonadia; order Chthonomonadales; family Chthonomonadaceae; genus Chthonomonas; species Chthonomonas sp. The sequence continues at coordinate 174,729 of JAEURR010000003.1, forward strand.
AGGGCGGCGGAAACTCCGCGGCCGACCAAGGTACGAACTACGCACAGGTCGACATCACGCTCAACGACAAGACCGCGCTCCTCGACTCCGTTATGTTCTGGGTCAAGCATGAGGGCAAACTCCGGACCCGCCGAGACACCGCCGTCGCCGCCGACATGCTCGAAGCGATCGGGCGCGTCCCCGGTGCCAACGTCACTGTTTCCGCTTCGGATGCCAGCGGCTTTGGCGCGGCCATCCAGATGTCCTTCCGAAGTGACGACCGCGAGAAGCTCCTCGCCGCCGCCAACAAGATCAAAGATCGACTGGCCGAAGGCGCGGTGGAGGGGGTCATCAACGTGGACATCAGTTCGAAGGGCGGCAAACCCGAAGTTCAGGTTGTCCCCGACCGACCGCGCCTGGCAGACGCCGGCTTGAGCGTCGGCGAAGTCTCCCAAGCTCTGCGCGCCCTCTACGAAGGCAACACCGACACGCGGTTCCGGGTACTTGGCCAAGAGTATGACATTCGGCTGATGATGGATTTGGGAGACCGGAACAACCCGGACCTCCTCGGCCAAGTCCCGATCGCCTTCCAGCAAGGCAACCCCATCTTCGTGGATAGCGTGACGACTCGTCGCGATGGAACGAGTGTTGATAAGATCGAACGCCGCGATCGCCAGGAGGAAGTAAAGGTCACCGCAGACCTGTTGCCTGGCAAGGCGGCAGGCACTGTTCAACAGCAGATCAACGACCTGATCCAAAAGGAGAAGCTTATGCCGGACGGCGTTGTGCTCAAGCCACTCGGCCAAGCCGACGTGCAACAACGTGAGAGCCAGTACCTGATGAGTGCGCTGTTCGTCGGGCTGCTGCTCGTCTACATGCTCCTTGCCTCGCTCTACGACAACCTGCTATCGCCGTTCATCATCCAGTTGGCGCAGCCGCAGGCACTCGTCGGTGCCCTGTTTGCGCTGGTGCTCACCGACAAGTCGCTCAACATCGTCGGATTCATCGGCTTGATCGCGCTTGTGGGTCTGGTTGGTAAGAACGCCATCCTGCTCGTGGACTACACGAATACGCTCCGGAGCAGAGGTATGAATCGGCACGATGCGATCGCGCAAGCCGGTCCGACCCGGCTGCGGCCCATTACGATGACAACCTTGGCAGTGCTGCTGGGCATGCTCCCGGTCGCACTTGCCATCGGCCGCGGGTCTGAGTTCCGCGAGACCATTGGCATCACCATCATCGGAGGTATCGCACTTTCGACGCTCCTGACCCTGCTGGTCATCCCGTGCTCGTACACGATCTTCGATGATCTTGGACAGCGACTTGCCAAGAAGCAGACTGAACCGGAGACGAGCGCAAGCTAATCTCGCCAACCGGGGTAGAGCGCGAGCGCGGCTGCCCCGTAGAGTCCCGCATGGGGACCGAACGGAGTCCTGGCGGCGTCCAGCTCAAGCCAGTCGCTGAGCCCGACGCCGCCGCAGACAACAATCGCCTCGGGATAGTAGATCGTGCGGACGATCTGTAGGGCCGTGTCGCATGCTGCCTGAGCGCGCTGACGCTGCTCGGCCGAGGGATTCGGGGTCAGAGCCGCCCCTCCGAGCGCGTCTTCGAAGGTCGATCCATCCGGGAGCGCGAGATCGTTCAGGCGCGGATAGCCACCCTGCGGCCCCATCAGAATCTTGCCTCGGTCCACCACGCCGCATCCGACACCCGTTCCCAGGGCCAATGTCACGACACGTATGCCGGCAAAGTCGGCGTGGCAGGCGTGTCCCCATGCGGTGGCCAATCCATCGTTCAGCGCGACCACCTTGTGGTCCGGGAGCGCGGCTGCAAAGTTCGTTCCTACGTGGTTGGGGATGATCGGCTTCGCTTCAACGACTCGGGTGGTTCCAGGCGCGACGGTGCCACCGGTTCCGATGCCGATTCGCCGCACGTTCCATTTCTCGGCGACCTCGCGAATCCAGTGGGTGCGCGCATCGCGCTCCTGCGGCAGCTCGACCTTTTCGAGGTCGATCATCTGCCAGTTGGTATCAAATCGAGCGGCGCGCAACCACGTACCGCCTATGTCCACCGCCATCACCGATTCGTGCGGATTGGCCGCCGCTGCCGAAAAGACTCGCGTCTGCTTGATCGGGTCGTTGAGTGCTCCCCCGACCACGACCGCACACGCACCCGCTCTGCGCGCGGCGGAGACTTCCCAAGGCTGCGCATAACGACCTTCGGCGATGACCGGGATGTCGGTCCGAGCGCGAATCTCTCGCACCAGACTGATCGCTGGCCCGGGAGGAATCATGCTGCTCTCCTCGGTATATCCCGCGAGCGTGGTGCCGATGAGGTCCACTCCGGCGCGGGCTGAAGCCATCGCCGAGGCGAGCGTGTCGCAATCGGCCATCGCGAGCCGCCCCGCCTCGTGGATGCGACGGACGAGGTCCGAAAGCTGGGCATCTCCGGGGCGGTAGCGCATGGTCCCATCGAGCGCGATCACCTCGCAGCCAGCTTCGATGAGCACGTCCACCTCGGCCAGGGTAGGGGTGATGTACACCCGGCTGTCGGCATACTCACGCTTGACCAGACCAATCGTAGGAACGCCTGCGGCTGACCGTATCAGCGCGATAGCTTCGAGCCCCTGCAATCGCAGGAAGCGCACCCCTTCTTGCACCGAAGCTTTGGCGAGTGGCAGGAGTGCGGCTGGCGGCTCCAAGGGGCCCGTGCTGGCCTGGACGCTGGCGATCAGCGGCGAGTCCGCAAGGATGGCCAGGAGTTCGGATCGTGTCATGGCTGCACGAATGGTTTGGTCTTGCCCGATTTCAGTCGCGTCAACCAATCGTTGATGCCCAGCGGACCGTCATAGGCCCAGACGCGGGGCAAGTTCAGTAGCCTTCGCTTGGGGTCATAGCAAGAGCGGGCCGGTCCACTCCCAGCGAGCACGACGGCTTCATAGTCCTTGAGCAGCGCGCGGTTCTTGGGGAATATCCCGTAGGGGAGCGCCAGGGTCCGGACCGTCAGCCCGTGCTGGCGAAGGAAGCCGTTGGTCTTATCAAAATCGGCCATGATCTCGGCGTCGGTCAGTTTGCTGAGATTGCTGTGGCGCCAGGTGTGCGCGGCGATCTCGCATCCCCATGCCTGCAACTGCTTCAGTTTGGGGATCCCCTGCTCCATCTTGCCGAACAGTCGATAGGGGTTCACGAAGAAGGTGGCGCGCGCTCGGAAGTCCGGGTACTGCCTCTCGAACCCCTTCATGATCCCAATCGCGCAATTGGGATCGAGCGAGCCGTCTTTGAGCGTGGCGTACTGCGTGGGGTCTGAGTCGTCGAACGTGATGACGACCGGCGAAGCTCCTGGCGGGATGTCGATCTTCTTGTCGATGTACTGGGCGAGCGTGATCGGTCGATAGCCCAAGCGATACAATCGCTCCAGATCCTTGCGGAAATTGGCGTACGAGCGATCGTACGGTCCGTCCGTTGGCAGGATGCGGTGGTACATCAGAATCGGGATCACGCCCATCTTGTTGGCCTTTCGGCTGGTCACCCGCGCCGGTTCCGGCGGCTTCGGGGGAGGCGTGCTAGCGGCTCGCAGCGTGGTCGCGGTCACGATTGCTGGCTCGACCGCCACGCGAGGGCTCGAAGAACAACCGACGAGGCAGACCGCAAGCATTGCTGCGGCGGTACATCGGCGCAGGTTCATTGCTTGCTGACGGCTTTCGCAACGCGCTCCCACCGTTCGATGGTGCGCATATCTTGGCGTCGCCGCTCCAAGGCGTTCTCTACTTTCATCGCAAGCAACTCGTAAACGTCCACGCCGGGCATGTTCTTCTCGACGTAGTCAAATGCGCCGCGCCGCATGCACTCTACTGCGTTCGCAACGTTGCCGTACGCGGTCATGACCAGCACCTCGGCGAAGAGGTCGCGCTCAAACGCGGAATTCAGAACTCTCATGCCCGAGTCCGGAGTCTCGATGCTCATGTCGGTGATGATCACGTCGAAGGAGTGCTCAGCCTCGTTGAGCAGACGCATCCCTTCCTCGGCAGAGCTCGCCGCGGTGACGGTCAAGCCGGCGCGCTCAAGCCTTCGCTTGATGGAGCTTAGTACGGCATCTTCGTCATCGATCACAAGTGCGGTGGGCATTGTGACCAAGTATACCGACCGGGTCTAGCGCATTCGAACCTGATTTGCGATAACGCTTCGCACCGCGGCGACGATCGCGTCTGGGCCAATGCCCGCTTCGGCGCGAATCAGCGGTTGTGCGCCGTGCTCCACGAAGTGGTCCGGCAACGCTACGATCTTCGAGCGTATGTGCCCGAGGCCCAGCTCCTGCAGTCCATCGCGCACTTGCTGGCCGAACCCACCCGTGCGCACATTCTCTTCCGCGAGCACTAAGGATCCCGTCTTCTCAGCAAAGAAGGCGATCGTTTCCATGTCGATGGGCTTGGCAAACCGAGCGTTGATTACGTTGCACTCGATCCCTTCGGCTCGGAGTTGCTCCACCGCCTCCCAAGCGACGCTCACCATGCTCCCAAGCGCGGCGATGGTCACCTGAGCGTTCGCAGATTCGTGGACCACTTCGGCCTTGCCCAGGGTAATCGGCGTGCGCGCTTCCGGGAGACGATCGTCACTAGCTCCGCGCGGGTAGCGCACGGCCAGCGGGCCGTCCTGGTACCCGGCAGCGAATCGCGCCATCTCCTTCAACTCCGTCGTATCGCGCGGGGCCAGGACCACGATGCCGGGAATGTGCGTGAGGTAGCTGACGTCGAATGCACCGTGGTGCGTGGGGCCATCGTCGCCCACCAGCCCTGCGCGGTCCATGAAGAACCGGACCGGGAGGTGCTGGATGCACGCATCGTGCAGCACCTGGTCGTATCCGCGCTGTAAGAACGTGGAGTAGATCGCGCAGAACGGCTTGATGCCGCCTGCAGCGAGCCCCGCCGAAAACGTAACTGCGTGCTGCTCGGCGATGCCGGTGTCGTAGTAACGATCCGGGAACATCTCCGCAAACGGATTGAGTCCCGTGCCATCGGGCATGGCCGCGGTGATCGCCACGACTGCCGGGTCGGCCTCGGCCAGTTCACACATTACTTCGCCGAAGGCTTGCGTATACGTCACGGGCCCCGTACTGCGCGTCAGTTCGCAGTTCTTCGCATCAAACGGAGTGACGCCGTGCCACTTGCGAGCATCGTCCTCGGCGACCTTGTACCCCTTCCCCTTCACGGTGATCGCGTGGACGAAGATGGGGCCGCTCAGTTCGCGGACGTTCCGGAAGATCTCAAGGAGCGTGGGCAGATCGTGACCGTCAATGGGGCCGATGTACTCAAATCCCATCTCCTCGAAGATCGCGCCCGTAGGCTCAGGGGCGAAATAGTGGGTGATGCTGTGACGCAAACCAGAGGCCACGCGCTGCATCGGATTCGGCATGCGCTCGGCCACGGACTTTGCGCGCTGAGCCCAGTCCTGGATGAGCGGGCGCGAGCGGAGCCTCGTGAAGTGGGTCGTAAGAGCGCCGACATTGGGGGCAATCGACATGCGATTGTCGTTCAAAACGACCGCCAAGTCGGTGCGCATCTCCCCCGCGTGATTGAGTGCTTCCCAACTCATGCCGCTGCAGATCGCGGCGTCTCCGGCGACGGCAATCACGCGTTCATCGGTGCCCAGCCGGTCGCGCGCGGCAGCAAAACCGAGGGCCGCTGAGATCGCAGTGCCTGCATGTCCCGCGCCGAAGGCGTCGAGTTCGTGCTCTTCTCGCTTCAAGAACCCGGACAGCCCCTTGTGCTTGCGGAGGGTATCGAACCGGTCCATGCGGCCAGTGAGCATCTTGTGGGGGTAAGCTTGGTGGCCCGTGTCCCAAACCACTTTGTCGGGCGGAATCGAGTAAGCCGCGTACATGGCGACGGTCAACTCCACCGTTCCCAAGTTCGAACTGAAGTGCCCCCCAGTTTTGCTCACCCTCTCGACAATGCACTGGCGAAGCTCGTCGGCCACCTGGCCGAGCTCTTTGTCACTTAGTTTGTGTAGGTCAGTGGGTTGAACAATCTGGGAAAGCAATTCATATGAGTTCATAAAATGGGGCTCCGCTTACTAAGCTATACGGTTCAGACCGACGGAAACGGTGCAGCGGGTTCATCCCATCGTTGGGCGAGGAGTGCTGCCAGTTCCTCCAAGTGCGTTTCATCTTCAACGGTGAATCGGCCAACTTCGTGTCCGTCGATATCAATTTGGCCGAGGACCTCATCTCCGCGCCGGATGAGTACAACGATCTCGCTCCGTGTCTGGGTGCTACAGGCCAAGTAGTTCGAAAGGTTCCGGACGTCGTCGATGACCTGGTTCGCATTCTCGGCGACCGCAGTGCCGCAGACTCCGACCCCGACAGCGATGTGCGTGTGGTCCGTCTCGGCTCCAACGTAGGCGTCGAGGACCAAGGTGCCTGCTTCCAATCGGTAGATCCCGGACCAGTCGTAGCCCGCGAGCGCGTCGAGCATCTCCATGGCACGTTGACGAAGGGCTCGCCCGGAAAGATCGCTCGCACGCAGGACGTCCAAGTCGATCTTACTCATGCTCTTCTCTCCAAGCCGCGAGGCAATCGGCTACTGTGGTGTGGTCGAGCGGAACGAGCTCCAACACCTTTGGGGTTTGCCCTGGAGTTGTGGGCGCGGTGGCCACGAGGAAACGAGCGCGCGCGGCACCGACGTGGTCTTCCACGTTGAGTCGCCCACGCTGGAAGTGCGTGGCGGCCAGACTCAGCAGAAACGCCTGGGCAAGCGGCACCAAGTCCGGCGGAACTGCCGAAAGCCGAATCTCGGGCAACGCAAACTTGCTGATACCGCGGGTTTCGAGCACCAACATGCCGTCGCCGCTTGCGACCACGACCCCTACATGCTGATCGATGGCGAAGCCGTCCAGGACCATTTCTTCGGGTAACTCGTACGACTCGCGAAGGGGATCGGCGATGACGCCCTGCGTTAGGAGCGCGGCGCGGTGGGCGCACTGCAAGGTGAACATCAATGTTGGAACAACGGCTGCGTCGTGTGAATGCAGCGTCAACTGAATGAGACTCCACGTCGCCGCAAGACGGCTGCGCAGTTCGGGATCCAATCTCTGCGCGAATTCCGAGCGCAAGAAGACATCCGGATCGAACCGGGCTTCGTCGCGGCTGAACACGGTCATGCGGAGCACGCTCTTGCGATCGCTGCTCGCCACGGCAAAGTGGCCACGACTGAGACTGACGTCAAGCGCAGACTTATCACCTACCTCGGGAACGATAAACCCGGGTACCGCACCTCCTTCACCTTTCGGGTTCACCAATTGGCGCGGGGTCGGCAGTTGGGCCTGCGGCACCATGACCGTGAGGTAGTACCCCTTGCTCAGCCCGAACCCGGGGCCAGCCGGCCTCGAGAAGCGGAATAGGTCACCCAGGCGACTCAAATGGCTTGCTCCTGACCCATCCAACTCGGCACCCATCGAAGGAGCTTGTATCGCTCGCTCATGCGCCTGAGCCACCCGGCCATCTCTTCTCCTTCGTAGAACGTCAAGTAGCCGCTCATCATCAGGAACGCAAAGAGAGGGATATTCAGTCGCCACTCGATACCTAGGTGCAGCAAAACTCCGCTCAGGAGCACCCACTTGCGCCATGGTCGCGAGAAAACAAGCGTCGCGAGCGCCACCTCCACGATCAGCGTGCCGTAAGTCAGGATTGCCATCATCGGTTGCTGATCGATGAACGCAGGGACGTTGAACCGGTGAAACTCGCTGATCTGCGGCGGATACCAAACGGCTGTGCCATCGTGCCATGTGTGTCCGTACGCCTTTGCCCATGCGGTCGTGAGGTAGACGAGCGCCCATTGGTACTGAAGCAACCGCTGCGGCCACAGAGAGATTGCGGGCAGTGGTGCCTCTGGGTTCTTGCGCAGGATGAGCATCCGATCGAGCGAGCAAGCCAGCCCGCTGGGTGCGATGGCCAAGTAAATGCACACCGACCGCATCAGCGTGTCGCCTCCGTGCAGAATGTACGGGTTCCGGTGATGCAGCGTGACCATGCCAACCGCCAGGACAATCGTCGCAACTCGGCTAAACAGCCCGAGCGCGCTCAAGACACCGGCTACGATCACCAGCATCATGAATGCCATCGTAATGCGCGAGTCGGTCACACTCGTCAGCGGTGAGAAGAACCAGTCACGCCCCTGCCAAACCTTGGCGAGCCCGGCGGGAACGTACCCATCCTCCGTAAACCATGCGCCGAAGTCGATGCTGATCATCAGCAGATTGATGGTCACCAGCGAGCAGAAGACCGCCCGAAAGAACCCCAAAGTCACGGGTGAGCCCCAGCCGAAGATCGCAGTGTTCAGATCAGAGAGCGCCTTCTTCATGGCTTGGCCTCGGACCCCGTGAACTCGTAGCGATAGAACTTAAAGGTTTGAAATGGTCCGATGGGTTTGCCCGGTCCATTCAGCTTGCGAAAATGTCGCACGAGTGTGACCGACGCGATCGGCTGGTTGTACTCCGCCTTGGCCAGCTTTCCGAGTCTCTTGGCGATGCTGGGCCAAAGAACGGAATAGTCCTCGAGGTGTCCGCGCTCGATGAACTTGCGGTACCGCTCCTTCACGTACCGCAAGGGGTACGACATTTGCGACATGCGGGGATAGGGATACGTGACCTTCTTGCCGTCCAGAAACTCGATCTCGGCGTCCACCCAAATGTCCATGCTCATGGGATCGGGGGCGAACATGTCCCAGTACTGCCAAGTCCCCGAACCCAGCAAGTACTTCCGGACAAATGAATCGCGCCGAATGGTCGTGTCGTTCCAGATTTGAAACCGAGTGACCAAGGACGGGGTCGGTGCGGTGGCTCGCTGACGGGGCGTGGAGTTCGGGTCAGTGAAAGCGGTGTATCGCTTGTCCGTGATGGGAACGGACCACAAGGAGATGGCCACTACGTGGAATCCGAGGAGGACCTTGACGATCCAGTGCACGCGTCGTCCTGAAAAATCGTGCGAACTACTGGGTTCCTTACCCATGTCTACGAGTATGTCTGATTCGAGTGTGGGGTGGGTTTGGCTTTGATATTGCTGTAACTTGCCGTACACTCTTTGAAATACTTTCCGTCGCTTCATGGGCGACCGGAGTGAAGATAGCTATCATGAACTCATCCCAACTTAACCGGGCAGGTTCCCGGATTTTCTTGGTCGTCCTTGCATGTCTTGCCGGGGCGTCTTCGTTTGCGCAAATCAAGGGCTGGAAAGACCTCAAGGTCACCAGCAAGCTTGCTGAGAAGAGCACCATCCTTGGTCGCGTCAGCGACGCCAAAACGTATTCGCTAGATCTCGCGACGCTAAGGCAGTCGCTTGCGAATGCGCCCGAAGAGCGGGCGGTGGGTCTCTTCTCAAGCCCCGCTGTGATCACGCTCCCGATTTCGGACGGGACCTGGCAACGCTTCGCCGTCGCTGAATCGTCGATTTTGAGCCCGGAACTCCAGGCCAAGCTCCCCTACATCAAGACGTACCTCGTCCAAGGTCTCGATGACCGGACACGCAACGGCCGAATCAGTGTCACCGCACTCGGGTTCCACGCCATGGTTTTCAGCCCGAACGGCACGGAGTACATCGATCCAATCGCCGTTGGTAACACCCGCGATTACGTGGTGTACAACCGCGAGAACCTCTCAAGGATCCCCGGTTGGACGTGCTACGTTACCGAGTTCGACGAGAACTTCATCAACTCGGAGCGCGAGGGGTCAGGCGACCTCTTCCCGATGGCCACTGGCGCAAACTTGAAGACGTACCGGTTGGCGATGAACGCCACCGGCGAGTACTGCAACTACTTCGGTTCGAATACTGGGACCGGCTCGGCGGCGGCCGTATCGGCGATGGGCGTCACGATCAACCGCGTGACCGGTATCTACGAGCGAGACTTCTCCATCCGGCTCAATGCCGTGTACCTTGGCCCCGCTTCCGAGCCTGCAGTGCTCGACCCGGCCACGGACGGATTTACGAACTCAAACGTCTCGACCCTCCTTGGACAGAACCAGACCCGCTGCGACACGAACGTAGGTAACGCAAGCTACGACGTCGGACACATCATGGGCACCGGAGGTGGCGGTGTCGCTGGACTCGGCGTGGTCGGGGTCACCGGCCAAAAGGCTCGCGGCGCGACTACCGGCAGCCCTCCGACGACCGACGCATTTGATATCGATTACGTCGCACACGAATTGGGTCACCAGTTCAACGGAGACCACACATTCGCAGGGACAACAGGAAGCTGTGCTGGAAACGGCAATCCGTCTACCGCTTTCGAGCCAGGCAGCGGTTCGACGATCATGGCTTACGCAGGCATCTGCACGGGCCAGAATGTCCAAAGCAACTCAGACGATTACTTCCACCACGTGAGCTACCAAGAGGTGCTCACGCTGCGCGCCTTGGCAACGGGCACCTCGACTGCAAACGGTAACAGTGCCCCGGTCGTCACCGTTCCGGCAACCAGCTACACGATTCCGTTGAGCACGCCGTTCGTGCTTTCGGCGTCGGCGACGGACGCCAATGGCGATGCGCTGACGTACTGCTGGGAGCAGTACGCCACCACGCCGCTTTTCCGCAGCATCAAGCCCGTCACTGTCGGTTACCGGGTGTTCCCGAAGCTGACGACGATTTTGGGCACGGCCGTGGCGAACTACGAGACGCTCGCCACGACAACGCGGACGATCCCGTTCCGCGTGAGCGTGCGTGACAACCGCGCCGGCGGCGGTGAACTGGAATGGAAGTCCGTTTCGGTCACCATGTCCGGTACGGCATTCACCGTGGATACCGCCAATTCCGCTACGGCATGGGTCCCGGGTGCTACGGTCCCCGTCGCTTGGACGGTGGGCGGATCCGGTGCCACTGCAAATGTAAACATCACGATGTCCACAAATGGTGGGACAAGCTTCTTCACTGGCGCGGAAACGACGCTACTGGCCTCAACCGCCAACTCGGGTAGCGCTTCGATCACCGTTCCCTGGGTGAACACCACCACGGGTCGCATCAAGATTCAAGGAGTTAACAACATCTTCTTTGACATCAACAATGCGAGCATCACGATCAATGAGAGCGCGGCCGTCAACATGACGGTGCCCGCGACGATCAAGTCGGGTGCTACGGGCACAGGCACGATCTTGCTCGCCAATCCGGCTCCGGCGGGAGGTCTTACCGTCAACTTGACTGAAGCGAGCTCGTACATGTCGGTGCCGAGCACGGTCGTGGTGCCTGCCGGTGCGACGAGCGCGGACTTTGCGATCACGACGGTGGCCGCACCCTCGAATCAGAACGTTCAAATCGGCTACAACCGATCGGGCTGGTCGAAGGCCTCGTCCACGTTCGTGATCCAGAAGAACACTGCGCCTGGCGGTGTCGCGGATAGCTACAACACGCCGTACGCAACCACCCTGAATATCGGGGCTCCGGGCGTGCTGGGCAATGACACCGATGCCGAACTCGACACGTTGACCGCGGCTCTGCTCACGACCACGGCGAACGGCTCCCTGACGCTGAACGCGAACGGTAGCTTCACCTACACCCCGAACGCTGGTTTCTCGGGTGTGGATAGCTTCACTTACCGCGCGAGCGACTCGGCGCTGTTTAGTCCGTCGACCACCGTGCAGATCACGGTCGGTCCGCGACCTCAGCTGTTGGGCACGGTCACGCTCTCCGGTTGGACGGCTCCTGTGACTGGGCAGCCAGTCGAGGTCCAGATCCGGACGGTGGGTTCGCCCGCTCCGCTCTACACGTTCAACGTAGCCCTCAGCGCCAGTGGCCAGTTTGTGATCAATCTGGTTCCGCCGACTCTGTCGGGCAACTACGACGTGGCGATCAAGGGCCAGAAGTGGCTGCGAGGCACGGTGGCAAGTGTGAACTTCTCAACGACCGTGGCCACGGCCAATATCAGCCTGATCAACGGAGACGTGAACAACGACAACCAAATCGACTTTTTCGACTACCTCATCATGAGCGATACGTTCGAAAAGTCACTGGGGGACTCGGGTTACGATGCCCGGGCCGACCTCAACGGAGATAATACGGTCGACTTCTTCGACTATCTCATCTTGAGCGCCGGCTACGACCTAGAAGGCAACTAGAGTTCGCCAACAACCAGCGAGCTAGCCCGCGTGACTTCGGTCATCGCGGGCTAGCTTTAGTCTTCTTGCCCTCCCTCGAAGAGCTTTCGAAGTCTCTCGCGTTCGGCACGCTCTTTCTCACGATCCTTCACCTTGTCCAGGTACTCGCGTTCCGCCCTCTCTTGTCGCTTGGGATCGGCGGAAAACTTGAACGTAGTGCCCGCATGCTTGCGCGTCGCACTGAACGGAATCGGTAATCGGTCCAGCGCCCAGTAGTACGAGAGCACCACGGGAACCGTCACCAGGACGGCGGCAAGGGGTGGCGACTGCTGCAACAGTGAGATGACCGCTGTCAGGAGAGCGATCCCCCACGCCGGAACGGGCAACATACCGAACAGATTGATGCTGGCGGTCGGGAATCGGCCGCACCAAATCATGACCGCGAACGAAACGAGCATCGTCATCCCGCCCATCACCACCGGGACACCAAGCATCGATGCGACGAAACCCACCGCGCCTGAGAGGGTCAACCAGACCAGGAGCATGAGCCCATACTGCCTGGACCCGAGCTGTGTCTCAAGCTGGCCGCCGAACTGCCAAAGGATAAATGAACCGAGCAAGAGCGCGAGGATGGAAGAGGTCGGTGCGAGCCAGTACGTGAGCATGACCCAAGGGCTTTGGCTGGCGTTTTGTCCAACGAACATCAGAGAGGGGTAAATCGCCGTCCAATCAAAGGCGCGAAACCAGACGGCCAGGAACAGGACCAAGCTGACCGCAATGATCCCGAACGTCACGGGATCAGAGGACACGGCTCTTCGCGCCGAACTCGCTTTCATGATTCTACTGACGAGCTAGCGGTCCATCCCGTGGCCGAGGTCGGCAAAACTGATGATTTGCCACGCGGCCTGGTGCACCTCGGCCCAAGAATCGCCGGTGTACTCGACCGTGTAGCCGTCGAGCCGTCGAGTCCCGATCAGCTTCAACGCCGCGTCGGTTTCCTCGGTTCGGTTGAACTCGATGCGTACCGTGGTGGGCACGTCTGGCAACCAGGGATCGAAACGCCCGCACTCTTCCACTCCATGCCTCGCGGCCTCCTCGATCATCGGTCCGGTCTCGGCTGGGTGCAAGACCCGCCCCATGAACCGTCCGAACCCTTCCTTCACGACCGCAGTCGCGATGCCCGGGATCAAAGCAGCAGCCTCTTCGCAACCTGCGCGGTCACTCGAGATACAGACCACCGGGACGTCGAAACATCCCGCCAGCGCGGTGCTCAGCCCGATCTCCCCCGAGGGCATGCCGTTGATCCACATGCGGTGGACGTAACCTGTCAGGGTGTGTTCCATGATTGCGTTCGGCGTGCCCGCCATCGCGTGGTAGCCGATGAGCATTGCGCACGCAAACGTGCGATCGATGCCAACCATCATGCCGCCCTGGCGTGCACCGTGGCCTGACACGAGTTCGATGCCGGGCTCAAGTTGATCGATGAGCAGGTTCTTGCTGTTCCCGTGGCTATCCTTCACCACCACGTGCTCCGCACCGCCTGCGCGGGCCCCTCGGATCGCCGCGTTAACGTCTTCCGTCAGACGTGCGCGTGCCCACTGGTAGTCGTAGTGATCTGAGTTTGGGCGGCCGCACTGGGACCACGAAACGAGTCCCGTCACGCCTTCGATATCCGCGGAGATATAGACCTTCATCGGCCAGCAGGATACCGTTCAGGCCGCGCGGTCGTCCGACCGGTGTCCCAGTCCAAGCTCCTGAAGGCACTGGCGATGCGACACCTGGGCGGTTTCGTCGTTGCGGAGTTTCAACCCCGATTCGAACAGAAATGCCGCGTCTCCCACTTGCCCCGAGCGCATCAGCAGATCGCCCAGCGAGAAGTACAAGTCGGGTTGATCGGGCGCGCGCCTCAGCGCCTCGGCAAAGCAGTTTCGGGCGTTGTCGGTCTCGCCTCGCTCGTCAAATTCGCGACCCCATTGGACCAACATTGGAACGCTCGTGTGGCCGATGACCGAGTACTTTTCGTAAACCGACTGGATCCGCTCGGGATCTGCCAGACCCTCGCACGTCTTGATCCACGCCACAAACAGGTCCGGGTTTTGCTCGCCCGCATCCCAAGCTACTTCGTAGTGATGGTCGCTCTCGAGGTAGTTTCCGAGCTCGAACTGGAGCTCGCCCGCTAGCCGGTTGGCTACCGGAGCGTAGTCACGATCGGACAGCGCCGGGCGCAATGTGTGCAGCGCCTCTAGCGGCTTTCCGACCCGCTTCAGAATCTGGGTGATACTCAGCGCCGCGCTTGACTGCAGGAGTGCCGTGTCGGGCAAATCGTTGAGGGCCTCCAGGGCTTCCTGGTCGCGCAAGGTATGGACGTGAATCTCTGCGCGCAGCAGCTGCCGCGCAACTTCGGCCGCGTGATCGGGCGACGTGTATCGGCCATCCCAAGGCAGTTTCAGGCTGTAATCGAGCAGATCGTGCGCGAGCGTGATGTGGTTCTGGACCAAATGCGCGCGGGCACCATAGTACAGCGCGGGGGCGGACTCTTGGTCGGTAAGGCGGGCGGTCCGCAGGTGCTCGTTGAGCTGGCGATAGCGCAGCATCCGAAACATCGCATGGGCGATGATCTGGCTGGCGTCCAACGATTGCTCTTCGCTGGCACGCAAGAGCGCATGACGAGCCGACGCTTCTGCGTTGCTCCACTGGCGCAATGCCAGATACAGTCCGGCGGAATCGAGCCAGGCAGTGGCCGAGTGCGGGTAGGCCTCGACCGTCTCGAGCGACAACATCAGCCGGTGCCGAAGGGCATGCGAGGCGTCGTGGCGCATCACTGGGTCGGTTGCAAAGCGGATGCAGCTAGCAAATCGAATCTCCTCGTCCAAATCCTCGGCGTCGATCACTCGCAACTCGGGGCGACGAATCGCAAGGTCGCTGGCGACGTGAGGTAAGAGGACGCTTACCGAACGGTGTCCGTCAGGATTTTGAGTGAGCTCGGTACGCAGCGCTTCCAGCGAAGGCTGCAAGCACTCATTGGCGTGAACGAGCAGTATGTGCCGATTAACACACTTCGCACCCGCTTCGGCGATGGTGGGATCAAGGAGCGAAGGAGCTGCCGTAGGGATGAACAGGAGTTCATCGTTTGGGC
Organism: Chthonomonas sp.; assembly: GCA_016788115.1. Lineage (NCBI taxonomy): Bacteria > Bacillati > Armatimonadota > Chthonomonadia > Chthonomonadales > Chthonomonadaceae > Chthonomonas > Chthonomonas sp. The sequence continues at coordinate 189,912 of JAEURR010000003.1, forward strand.
GTAGTTGCGCGGTAAGCGCGGCGGTCACCCGATCGTGCGGGGCCGACATCACGAGAATACTGATGCCGAGAGCAGGCTTGGACATGGTGCTCAACCGTTAGGCTGCGCGCCCGGGACGCCGCAGCGATTTGCGCGCCCCAGCGATGCTGAACATCTCTTCCCGCAAGAGTCGCTTGAGGGTGAAAATCGTCTCTATGTCCTCGGTCTGATAGCGGCGTTGGCCACCGGCCGTGCGCAGCGGGTTCAAGAACTCTTCGAATTCTCGTTCCCAATAGCGCAAGGTGTGGACTTCAATCCCCGTAATCTTGCTTGCACCGCTAATGCTAACGGTGTGGTTGCTTTTCGTTTTGCGGCCTGGCGTGGACATGGCTGTCTGGTCGTTCTCCCTTCCAACGGCAACCCTTTGAGTGGTCTACCGGTATTTGTATTGGCGGCTGGGCACAAGTTCTGAAGAGTGCGCCCCTCAATTCGCCGCGAGTTGGACCCGATCAACCCCGACGATGCGCCACAATGACCACCATGCCCCTGCCGATTGAAGCGCTCACACCTACCCAGATCGTCGCGGAGCTGGACCGCTATATCGTGGGCCAAGCGGCGGCCAAAAGGGCAGTTGCCGTTGCGCTTCGCAACCGTTACCGCCGCCAGAACCTGCCTGCCGCCGAGCGAGAGGACGTGCTCCCAAAGAACATTCTCATGAGCGGACCCACCGGAGTCGGTAAGACCGAGATCGCCCGCCGACTGGCCCAACTCGCCCGCGCACCGTTCATCAAGGTCGAGGCGACAAAGTTCACCGAGATCGGCTACGTGGGGCGCGATGTCGAGTCGATGATCCGTGATCTCGTCGGCGCAGCCTATCGCCTGGTGGAGAACGAACGGATGACTGAAGTCGCCGCCGAAGCGCGGCAGCGCGCGCTCGAAAGGATTGCCGAATCGATCGAGGACGAGGTGTATCCCAACCTGGCCGACTACAGCTACAACCCGGAGACGAACCAAGAGCCCGTGAGCTTCGAGGAGCGTGAGCGACTCCGGGCAGAGTTGGTCGCCGCAATCGATCGTGGGGAGCACCGCGAGCGGATGACCGAAATCGAGACCGACGACGGCGGACAGAACTTCCTGCAAGTCTTCACGCCCGGGGGCATGGAGGAGATGGGGCTCGACATGGCTGCACTGAACCCATCGCTCGGCAACAATCGACGCAGCTACCAACGGATGTCGGTCGCCGAAGCGCTGGAGGTCTTGGTGGACCAAGAGGCCCGCTCGCTCGTCGGCAAGAGCTCACTCGCCCGCGACGCCATCGCACGCACCGAGCAAACTGGCATCATCTTTCTGGACGAAATCGACAAGGTAGGCGGCAAGTCCGGCGGCTCTGGCCCCGACGTCAGCCGCGAGGGCGTTCAGCGCGACTTGCTCCCAATCATCGAAGGAAGCACCGTCCCCACGAAGTACGGGCCCGTCCGCACGGACCATATCCTCTTCATCGCCGCGGGGGCATTCACGATCTCCAAGGTGAGCGACCTGATCCCTGAGCTCCAGGGCCGGCTTCCGATCCGCGTCGAGCTCGAAACCCTGCGCGAAGACGACTTCAAGAAGATCCTCACCGAGCCGAAGAATGCGCTCACCAAGCAGTACACCAAGCTACTAGCGGTCGACGGCATCACCATCGAATTCACCGACGATGCGCTGGACGAGATCGCCCACGTGGCGTGGGAAGTCAACTCGAAGGTCGAGAACATCGGGGCCCGCCGGTTGCACACCGTCTTAGAGAAGCTGCTCGAAGAGATCGCCTTTGCAGCACCGGAAGTGGAAGAGAAATCGGTGCGCTTCGACTGCGCCAAAGTCAGGGAAATCCTGGGCCCGATCATGCGGAACCTGGACCAGACTCGCGCCATGCTGTAGCTCCGGGTCCAGACCCCCCAGACGGGTACAATTATCGTACGATGACGATTGCCGTTCTTCCGTTTAATGCGGGGCCAGATACCCCGCCCGCTCTCGCACGCCAGATCGCTAACTTTGCGTGCGACATCGTGCGTAACAACACCGGTGTCGAGGTCAATGCGGTCAACTACCTGTTGCGAGTCAACGAGAATCCTCCCCGCTTCGCAAACGTCAACGCGGCCGAAGTCCTGAACGAGTACGAGATGATTTCTCAGTTCTTTGAGCAGGCAGGCGCGGACAAAGCCATGGACGGTTTGCTCATAGCAAAGGACGGCACCTACCAACTGAACATCCGCTTCTTTGAGAAGGGCAACGAAGACCCGATTGCAACGCACGAATTCAACTTTGAAGAGAGCGAAGCGTTTAAGCCGATTCGCGAGACCATCGAAGAGCTCGCCAAGCAGGCTGAAGCCAAGCTCCCCGAGGAGCTAAACGACAACGCAAACATCTTTGGTACCGAGAGCGGCGCGGCGTTCCTGAAGTTCTTGGAGAGCTACGACGCGCTCCAGTACATCGAGAAGACGCAGGGCCAGGTCGCGGAAGAGTTTTCGCCGACGCCCGCCATGCAGCAACTGCTGGAAAGCGCGAAACTCGATCCGGACTGGGAAGCGCCTTACATTACGCTAATCCAGCTTGGACGCGCGTGCAGCAACTTCCAGATCGGCAACCCGCAAGAGATCGAATCTCAACTGAAGGCAGCCATCGAAACCGCACCGGATGACGGTCGCGCCTACTTCGCGCTTGGCGAGCTCTACTCGGCCATGGGCAACCTCACCGAAGCTTCGAATGCCCTGGAGAAGGCCTCCCAGCTCGAGCCGGAAGAACCCGCATTCCTGACTCGCCTCGGCATCGTCCAAGGCCAGATGGGGATGCCCGTCAACGCCGAACGCAACTTCCGAAAGGCAGTGGAGATGGAAGGTCCGGAGAAGCCAAGCATGGACTTCCTGGCGCAGGTACTGGCCGATACGAACCGGGCTCACGAAGTGCCCGCCCTGTGGAAGGGCATGATCGACGAGAATCCTCAGAATGCACAGGCCCACGCCAAGTACGCCATTTCGCTGCATAACACCGGACAGGCTGAAGATGCGGTCCGCGCGTTTGACCTCGCCCTCGAAACCGTCGAGGACAACCTGATCATCAAGCGGTATTACGCCCCGCTCCTGGCGAACAACCAAGAATTCGACCGAGCGATGGACTTCTACGAGGACTGCCTGGACGTGGCCCCCAACGAGATCCCGCTGCTCATCGAGTACGCTCAGACGTTGCAATCCGCCGGACGCCAATTTGAAGTCCCGCGCATCCTCAAAGACGTGCTGGGCAGCAACCCTGATCCCAACACGCGCGCCCAAACGCTCGCCTGGCTCACCGAACTCGAGCAGCCGAAGCGCATCGAGACCGTCGAATCGGCCAAGAACCTCATGGAGAAGGGCGACTTTGAGGGCGGACTGCGCTTGCTCAAGCCCATGCGCAACTGGCTGGCGGACTACTGGAAGATGTGGCTGCTCATCGCAAGCTGCTTCAACCGCACCGAGCAGTGGGCCGATGCTGAGGACGCTTCGACGCGACTCATAAACCTATTCCCGGGTTGCGAACCGGCTTACGCAGAGCTCGCGGCGGCACTTGGTGGCCAAGAGCGCCACGAAGACGCCTACAATATGCTCCGATTCGCCATGACGCAAGTCCAGGGATCGGTCGCGGTGGGCATCAACCTCGCGCTCGCTGCCAAACGCACCGGCCGCTGCGAGGAAGCCAAGGCAATCGCTCGGCAGATCCGAGAAGCCGTCGGCAACGAACCGAACCTGGAAGAAGTGCTGACCGAAATAGAGCGGGATTGACCCTCGCCCGGTAATTCGTGTGGTTCTAAGGCCGTTCCTCTCGCGGAACGGCCTTAACTATGCGCAACCGGGGATTCATACTCTTTGCGACGTGGGCGGTGGGGGCCGTTCTCGCCGCTGCTCAGCCCGCTCCCAACGACGTGCTGGTTCAGTTACGACCAGGACCACCGTCGGTCATCACCGCCGCCTACACGGCCGCGATGCAGGGATCATGGCAAGTCAGCCGTCAATCTGGCAGCTTCGCGCGGATCAGCTTTCCGATCGGACAGTCCGCCACCCAAGTTGCAGAAGTGCTTTCCAAACTCCCCGGAGTCGCGTGGGCAGAGCCGAACTACACGGTGACCGCATTCGACACGCCGAATGATCCTCAGATCGTCAATCAATGGGCGCATGCCAAAATCCAAACGTTTGAATCGTGGGTAGGACTTCCCAACACGGAGAGCCCCATGATCGCCGTCATCGACACTGGGGTCAACCGTAACCACCCGGATCTCGTGGGCCGGATTGGGCCGGGTATGGACTTCATCGACTTTGATCAAGACCCACTCGATGAGAACGGCCACGGCACTCACTGCGCGGGCACTATCGCCGCACGGTCGGACAACGGCATCGGGATTGCGGGCATGGTGCCCAATACACAACTGATGCCGGTGCGTGTCTTGGATGCCAGCGGCAGCGGAAACGTGGGCGACGTCGCGGATGGAATCCGATGGGCCGTCGATCACGGCGCAAAGGTCTTGTCTCTGAGCCTCGGCTCTGAGGGCAACAGCCAGGCGATGCGCGAGGCGGTGACGTACGCCATCGAACGCAATGTCATCGTCGTCGCCGCGGCGGGAAACACCGGACGAAACGTGCCAGCTTACCCGGCGGCGATCCCCCAGGTCGTCTCCGTCGCTGCGACCACCGCCCAAGACACGCGAGCCGATTTCAGCAACTGGGGCCCAAGTTGGGTCGATGTCGCTGCACCGGGGCAAAACATCCTCAGCACCGAGGGTGACTCTTACGTCGTTGAGAGCGGAACGTCCATGGCCACCCCCCATGTCGCTGCGCTTGCGGCGCTCGTTTGGACCAAACTCGGGGACGGCGCGACCCCCGCCGAAGTCATGGAGCGCATCGAAGCACACTCTGACTACGTGGGCGAGTGGGTTCGCACCGGTCGCATCAACGCATTCCGGGCGCTCCACGAGGACACGGCCCCGGCGGTGCGCCTGGAGTCTGCGACTGAGATCGCTGGCGGCAGCCTCTTGCGGATGCGCATCGTGCTCGGCACCGCTGCGCCCGCGGGTGGCACGACGGTGAGCGTCAGTTCGTCCGACCTTTCACTTATCCCCGCGCGAAGCGTCGTAGTGCGAGCGGGAACTCGCTCAGCAGTGGTCGCCCTCCGCACCTACTCGGTGACGGCCGATTCAGACGTGGTACTCACCGCGACCACGAATGACGGAACCGCAACGAGCAACGTAAGACTCCTCTCACCACAGTTGGCCGAATTGCGCGCCTCGCGCCGCACGTTGGCCTCGGGTCGCGCGACCACACTCCGCATCAGCTTGACCTCGGCAGCCAAGGGCTCCCTCGTGATGGGGCTCACTTCAACTCCTGGCACTCTGGAGCACCCGGCCCAGATCACCTTCCGGCGCGGCGAGCGCGTGCGGTTTGTGCTGATTCGCGCGGCAAACGTGCAAGCAACAACTCTCGCAACGCTCACAGCAACGCTCAATGGTCGCACCGACAACTGCGCGATTGAGGTGCGTCCAGCCTCCCAGTAAAAACTACATTCTGCTCTAGGGTTTGTACTAGCTTTCCTAGAGCGGAACGGGGACAAGGCTAAAGATCACGCCACAGAACCAGACAATCATGCTGTAAGTCCTGATCACATGGATGGTGATGCCTGAGGGGCTTGCAGATACCAGGAGCAAACCGGATGCCACATTTCCTTTACACCGCAATGGACACTAGCGGCCGCCAGTTCAAGGCGGTCATGGAGGCCGAGAACGAAGCAGTCGTTCTGTCGCGACTCCGAGAGCAGTCGCTGCATTGCCTGCACATCGAAGTCACTAAGCGCGCTTCGAAGAAGGCGATGGGCAAAATCAAGCCCAAGGCACTCGTCGTCTTCAGTCGGCAGTTCGCCACGATGATCGATGCCGGTATCCCGATCTTGCGCTGTCTGGACATTCTTACCAGTCAGAGCAAGGACCCGATCTTGAAGCAAACGCTGGAGGGCGTGACCGCGGACGTAAAGGCCGGTCTGACCCTGAACGAAGCGCTCGCCAAGCATCCCAAAGTCTTCAGCAAGCTCTACGTGAACATGATCCGCGCCGCGGAGATCGGCGGTATCTTGGACACGATCCTCGACCGTCTCGCCGGGTTCCTTGAGTACGAGGCCGAAATCAAAGGCAAGATCAAGAGCGCGATGATGTACCCCACGTTGGTACTCGCGTTCTCGGTCATCATGCTCTTCGCACTGTTTAGCTTCGTGTTGCCCAAGTTCAAAGACATCTTCTCGGGTATGAGCGTCGAGCTCCCGCCCGTCACCAAGATGCTCTTCAATTTCGGTGACTTCATGAACGCCAACTGGTGGATCATCCTACTCATCACCGGCGGCTTCTTCTTCGGTGTGAAAACGTGGGCCAAGACTCCCAAGGGCTCGTACCAGATGGACTGGTTCAAGCTCAAGGTGCCCGTCATGGGTGACCTCTCGCTCAAGATGAGCGTCGCTCGATTCTGCCGCACCTTCGGTACCCTGCTCAGTTCGGGCGTCCCGATGATGCGCAGCCTCGAAATCGTGGGTGAGACGCTGAGCAACGCGGTTTTGACCGCGGCGGTGGACAACACCCGAAACAGTATTCGCGAAGGTAACCGCCTCGCGGTCCCGCTCGTTCAATGCGGACTCTTCCCTAGCATGGTCACTCACATGATCGACGTGGGTGAAGAATCGGGCCGCCTGAGCGAGATGCTTGTCAAAGTCGGAGACTTCTACGACGGCGAAATTGAGGCCACCGTGAAGGGCCTGACCTCGATGATCGAGCCGCTGCTCATCATCTTCATGGGTGGCATCGTTGGATTCATCGCCATCTCGGTAATGACCCCAGTCTTCACGCTCGTCAACGAAATGAAGTAACAGAACTCAAAACCTAGCCGTGGGCGCGCCGGAGGAAGTCGCGCCGAGAACACACAGAGAGCGGTGTCCGATCACGCCAGGATGGCAAGATCGTGCACCAGTCGGAACGGAGTCCGGCTCGCCTCTCAAATCATCAATCAACGGAGTGAATCGATGTCTGAACAATCATCTAATGTCCAGGACCGGGAGGGTCTTGTACTTCGATATATCGCGAACCCTCGGGCCGATCTGAAAGACATGATCATGGTCCAATACTCGGGGCTAGTCGAGCGCATAGCGCGACGGTTCTCGGGGCTTGAGCAGCAGGACGACCTCATGCAGGTCGGCTTCATCGGGCTCCTGAACGCGCTGTCTAAGTTCGATCCGTCCACGGGGGTCCGCTTCAACACGTACGCAACCCACCTGGTGGCGGGCGAGATCAAGCACTACCTGCGCGATCGAACCCAAACAATTCGCCAGCCAGCCTGGTTGCAAGAATTGCGACACCGCGTAAACAAGGCCGTCAACCTGCTGCAAGCGCAGTTGGGTCGCCAGCCGAGCATGGACGAAATCGCCAACGAACTGGGCATCTCGGCCGTTGCAGTCGAAGAAGTTTTCCAGACCCAGGAAATGCTCAAGCTAGCCTCGCTGGACCAATCGGCGAGCGGCGAGGAAGAAGGCACATCGGAAATCGACAACTTGGACGCGAGCGACTTCAGCTCGACCCAGCTTGCGGTCGAGGATAGAGTCGTACTGGAGCGCGCCATCACGCAGCTTCGAGACTTGGAGCGCGAAGTGCTGGTTCTCTTCCACTTCGAATCGATGAACCAAACCGAGATCGCCCATCGACTGGGGATCTCCTGCAACTACGTTTCGCACATCCTGCGCCAGTCGCTGGGCAAGCTGCGCCGCATCCTCACCAACGAAGAGGCGAGCGACCGCGTGCTCAAGCGCCAAGCCGACACGCTGGAAGACACCGTGGTGGACAACCTGACCGGCGTCTACAACGAAGACTACTTCCGGTCGCGAGTGGGGGAAGAACTGCACCGCGCGTCGCACTCAGGTTCGCCTTTGGCGGTGGTCGGTATCCGGTTCGAAGGGATCCGCGATCTGAAGACCTACTACGGTGAGGCGTGCGTGCGTGACTTTCTCGTCGACGCTGCCGAGCAACTGAAGGAGTGCGTCCGACGACTGGACGTGGTCTGTCGATTCGGCCCGCTTGGCTTCGCGGTCATCTTGCCGAGCACGAACGTCTCGACGGAGGTCGTCGTCCAGCGCCTCATTCGCAAGTTCGAGGACTGGCTGGAGAACCGGCGCGCGCCCAGCGGACCGATCACGATTGACGCGACGACGGTCGTCGCGCCGATGCAGGCAGGTTCGCTAGAAGAGATCATCGCCGCAATCCGAAAGGAAGAAGTCGAAGAGGCGCCCGTGCTCACTCTCTCCGTGGGCGAGGCGACGGGCAAGCGCAAGCGCAAAGCCGCCTAAATCCAAGTCGCTCTGTTCGATGGCTCGGGCCGCACCTCTCCGATTGGGTGCGGCCCGTTTGCTGTGTCCCCGGTACAATCGAACCGGTGAAAGTCATCGCAAAAACGCAACCCGGCCCCGGCGTCGAGATCATCGAACGCGAGGAGCCAACGCTCCGACCGGGCCACGTAAAGGTCCGAATCGAGCGAGGTTCGGTTTGCGGCACGGACTTGCATATCTACAAATGGGACCCCTGGGCGGCCCACCGAATCCACCCGCCCCGCATCATCGGTCATGAGTTCTGCGGCACGGTTGTGGAGGTCGCCGACGGCGTTTCCACCCACCAGCCCGGAGATTTCATCGCCAGCGAGTCGCACATCGTCTGCGGCTACTGCCCCCAGTGCCTCGCGGGCCAAGGCCACGTCTGTGTGAACACGCGGATTCTGGGAGTGGACGTCGATGGCGGATTTGGCGCGTTCGCCGTCATCCCCTCAGCCAATGCACGCAAGATTCCAGACTCCATCCCACGCGAAGCAGCTTCAATGCTCGATGCAGTGGGCAATGGCGTGCACACTGCGCTCGCGGGCCCCGTCGAGGGGCGCACGATCCTCATTACGGGCCTCGGCCCCATCGGGCTCTTCGCCGCAGCGGTCTGTCGGGCCATGGGCGCGCGCCAGATCATCGGCACCGAGGTGAGTCCCTACCGGCTGGAGTTGGCCAAGAGCGTCGGGCTGGATCGCACCCTGAACCCGCTGACCGAGGACGTCCCCGCTGCCCTCCGCGAGATGGCCCCCACCGGCGTCGACGCCACTCTTGAGATGTCTGGTCACTCCTCTTCCCTGGCACTTGCAATCCACCACACCCGCCCCGGCGGCAGGATCTCGTTGCTTGGAGTTTATCCTGACAATGCACACTCTGTTGATATCAACGAGATCATCTTCAAAGGACTGGATGTGCAGGGGATCGTCGGTCGGCGACTCTGGGGCACTTGGGAGCAGATGGAGGACCTGTTTGTGAACCGCGGATTGGACATCTCGCCGATCATCACCCACCATATCAACTTCAGAGATATCTCTTCAGGAATGGAGACTCTGAGTCAGGGGATGGCAGGCAAAATCGTGATCGATTTTCAGGACGCGGTCTAGATCGCCCACGGCCGGTCGTCGCCTAATTCCCGCCCAGTCGAGTCGATCATCAGCGTCCCAATCTTCAGGATCCGTACAGGAGCGGGCGGCACCGACATCACCAACGCACGAACCTCACCGTGTACAAAGTTGATCTCCTCGATCATCCCCATCCCGAAGTCCTCGCCGTCCTGCCGCGCAAAGCTGCACACGCGCCCCGAGTAGTCCATCGGGTCCACGACCACCGCCTTGGATGCGTGCGCCAGGTTGAGTGCCATACCGATCTGGCGATCACCCATGTCGCGCTTGGAAACCAAGAGCAGGTTCGTGCCCGTCTTCTCGGCCCAGAGCAGCCCTTCGATCCCGGCGGCGCTCAGTTGCTGAGGAGAGAGCGGCTCGCCGCTACCCAACCTCGTGCCGCTGATGGTGATTCGATCAAACGGGAGGACGTGGTCGGAACTGTGCTCGATCATCTCCAGCCAGCGGGCACGACGTTGCGCCGCCTGGACCATCTCGGGGAAAGCCTGTTCCACGTCCTCGACGATGGGTCCCACTGGCCAGCCCTCCATCGGGATGTTGGCACCGTCGGGCACGAGAATCTCATCGGGCCGAAGGAGTTGCGCTAGCGTCTGAAGCAGTTGCCGGGCGACCGGCTGGCCCCGATAGTTCGGCGAAATGATGATCGCGTCGGGACCAAGGAGCGGGGACAGCTCGACTGCGGCTTGGACGACCGCAAGCGGATTTCGAGTGGCATCGAGGCTGCCGACGAATCGATAGTCCGCGAGCTTCCCTCCTCGCGCGATGCCGACGCGGGCGAGCGCCCCGTTCGCGGCGTCACTGGGGTCGAGCACCAGCAAATCACGTTGGCGTTGCTCACGCTTGAGCCACTCACGCCACGTAAATTTATGGGTCCCGATCAGAAGGGTGCGCGCCATTCTGAGGCCAGTTTAGCCCAGGAGCGTGCGCGGGTCGGTGAACCGTCCGGTGAGAGCCGTGGCGGCCGCGGTCATCGGCGAAACCAAGTGCGTGCGTGAACCGGGGCCTTGTCGCCCTTCATAGGGACGGTTGCTTGTGCTCGCGCTGCGTTGAGTGGGTCGCAGGATGTCGCCATTCATTCCCAGGCACATGGAGCAGCCGGCGCGGTGCCATTCGAAGCCCGCATCCTTGAAGATGGCGTCGAGCCCTTCTTTCTCGGCTTGCGCCTTGACCGCTTGGCTACCGGGGACGACCATCGCGCGGACACCCGAGGCGATCTTGCGACCGCGGGTGATCTCCGCCGCCTCTCGCAAGTCCTCGATCCGCGAGTTCGTGCACGATCCGATGAAGACGACGTCTACTGACAAGTCTCGCATCGAGGTCCCTTCCTCCAACCCCATGTACTTCAGAGCGCGCTCCTCGCTTGCGTCGCGCGGCGCGGGGATCGGCTCGTCGATGCAAACCGTCATGGCGGGCGTGGTACCCCAGGTCACCTGCGGCTTCAGGTCTCTCACCGCCAGCGATTCCAGACGGTCGTACTTTGCGCCGGGATCGGTGGCGAGCTTCCCCCATGACTCGATGGCCTCGTCGAGCTCTCGGCCCTTCGGGGCAAACGGTCGGTCGTCGCTCGCGACGTACTCGTACGTGGTCGCATCGGGGGCGATCATCCCCGCACGCGCTCCCATCTCAATGCTCATATTGCAGATCGTCATGCGTCCTGCCATCGGCAATCCTCGAACTGCGCTGCCGAAGTACTCCACCACGTATCCCGTCCCGCCAGCGGCCCCCAACTTGCGGATGATCGCCAGGATCACGTCCTTGGCGCACACGCCGTGGGGGATCGGCCCCGCGATGTCGATGCCGAGTGCCTTGGGTTTTTGGGGCGACCTCAGGGTCTGTGTGGCGAGCACATGCTCGACCTCAGTGGTACCGATGCCAAATGCAAGTGCGCCGAAGGCCCCATGAGTGCTGGTGTGGCTATCGCCGCAAACCATGGTGCAACCCGGCAACGTGATCCCCAGCGCCGGGCCGATGACATGGACAATGCCTTGACGCGCTTCACCGTATCCGAAGAGCGGAACGTCGAACTCACGGCAGTTGCGGGTGAGAGCGGCCAATTGCTGACCGCTGAGCGTGCTCTCATCAATGGCACGACCATCGGTCGGCACGTTGTGATCGACGGTGGCAAAGGTGAGATCGGGACGTCGGACTTTGCGACCGCGCTCACGCAAGCCGTCAAAGGCTTGGGGGCTCGTCACCTCGTGGACGAGATGGCGATCGATGTACAGCAACGTTCCGCCCCCTGGCAACTCGGTGACGACGTGACTGTCCCAAACCTTGTCAAACAACGTTCGACTCATAAGATTATTGTATCCTTACAGCCTGCAAGGCACGTGTATGGCGAATCTCCAGCTTGAACAAGTTCCGAATCGAATCACCCTGAACGATGTGCGCAGCCACCCCAAGGTGCGAACTCTCATCGACGGGGCCAACGAAGTGATGCGTGCCATGGGTTACACCGAGCACGGCCACCGACACGTGGGCATCGTCAGCAGCATCACGCGGTACATCATGGAGAACCTGGGCTGTAGCGCGCGCGAATGCGAGCTGGGACAAATCGCGGGTTACCTGCACGATATCGGCAACGTCATCAACCGCGTCGATCACCCGATCTCGGGTGCCAACATCGCTTTCACGCTCCTCAACGAAATGGGCATGGACCCCGCGGAAATGGCCCCGATCCTGGGTGCCATCGGCAACCACGAGGAGCTTGTCGGCACGCCGGTCAGCGTTATGTCTGCGGCTCTTGTGATCGCCGACAAGAGCGACGTCCACCGCAGCCGGGTGCAGAACCCCATCGTCGAGACCTTTGACATCCACGACCGAGTCAACTTTGCCGTCGACAAGAGCCGCGTCGAGATGGATAACGACGCCAAAGTCCTTACCTTGACCCTGGACATCGATAGCACTTCGGCATCGGTCATGGAGTATTTCGAAATCTTCCTCACCCGCATGGTCATGTGCCGCCGCAGCGCAGATGTCTTCGGCTACCGATTCGCTTTGCGGGTCAACGGCGTCAACCTGGAGTAGGGGTCCGGCGGGTACCCTTTCGGACATCCCCCTATGACCACTTTGAAGCTCGGCATTCCCAAAGGCAGCCTCCAAGAGGCCACGTTCGCACTCTTCCGCCGAGCAGGTTGGGACTTCAAGGTCTCCTCACGCAGCTATCAACCGGTCGTCGACGACCCCGAGATCGAGCCGATCCTCCTTCGCCCGCAAGAGATCCCGATCTACATCGCCAACAACGTCATCGACGCGGGGCTCACCGGTTACGATTGGGTCACCGACTGCGGCGTGGACCTGCACGAGATCTGCGAACTGCGCTACAGCAAGCTGACCACCAACCCCATCCGCGTGGTGCTCGCCGTCCACAACGACTCGCCCTATCAACGGGCCGAGGACTTGGCGGGCAAGACCGTCGCCACAGAATATGTCCGCTTGACCAACCGCTTCCTCGCCGACAAGGGAACCCAGGCGCGTGTTGAGTTCAGCTGGGGCGCGTGCGAGGTCAAAGTCCCGTCGCTTGTCGACGCCATCGTCGTCAACACCGAAACCGGCAGCTCGCTCCGGGCCCACAATCTGCGCATCATCGATACGCTACTCACTTCGACCACCCGCCTTGTCTGTAGCCACTTGGCTTGGTCCGATCCCGCGAAACAGAAGAAACTGGAATCGCTGGAAATCCTCCTCACCGGCGCGATGAACGCCAGCAAGTTGGTCGGATTGAAGATGAACATCCCGACCAAGAATCAAGCAGAGATTCTTGGCCTGCTACCCGCCCTGCAAAATCCGACACTATCGCCCCTCGCCGACCCGAACTGGATCGCCGCCGAGGTGATCTTGCCGGAATCGCAAGTGCGAGATCTGATCCCTGGGCTCAAACGAGCGGGTGCCACCGGACTGGTGGAGTACCCGCTCAACAAAGTGATCTTCTAGACAGTCGCCGGAACGCGCTCAATCGCAACGACGCTCGCGTCGAAGACGTTGTCGTTCGATTTGATCTGCAGCAGTGCTGCGGCTGACGGCTCGCTGTCACACGCGATCTGCGCGATCGCCGCTTGCGCCCCGCCGAGCACAATGTTCTCCATCTCCTGGACGTTCACGCTCTCATCCTTGAGCACGGCGAAGACGTGCGCCAGGACGCCCGGTCGGTCCAAGTGCCGCACGACCAGCAAGTGGGTGGCGGGCGAGCCCTGGGTGAGCACATTCACCACGTTCGGCGCGATGCCTGTTTTGCGGTACTCCTTGACGATTCGGACCGTCTCACGAGCGATCGCATCCTGCGCTTGGTCGGTGCTCGCGCCGATGTGGTGCGTGCAGTATGCGTTTGGCACTGCTTTGATCGAGCCGTTGAACTCGCCTTCGCCGGTACTCGGTTCATCGTCGAAAACGTCTAGCCCCGCGCTGATCTTGCCTGACTTGAGCGCCGCTTCGAGCGCAGCCTGGTCGACCACTTCGCATCGGCTGGTGTTGATGAAAATCGCACCGGGCTTCATCGCGTCGAAGAACTGCTTGCCGAGCAGTCCGCGAGTCTCCGGGGTGAGCGAGACGTGGACCGAGACGATGTCCGCGCTCTGCGCGACTTCAACCGGAGTGGCGGCCCGGCCAATCCCAAGTACGGCGGCGACCTCGGGGTTCATCCAGCGGCTGAAGGCGACCACGTTCATGCCGAACGCCTTGGCGCGAGGAATCATTTCTTGGCCGATCTTGCCCATGCCGATCAGACCAAGGGTGCGACCGTAAACGCCGCGTGCCTTCGAGTGGGTCTTCTTGTTCCAGCGTCCGTCGCGAAGCTCCGCCACGCAGTCAGGAATGTGGCGATCCACCGCGAGCATCAGGCCAAATGCGAGTTCGGCCACGGCTTGGGAGTTCTTGCCGGGACAGTTGGCAACGTAGATGCCGCGGTTCGATGCGGCGGCGACGTCGATGGTGTTCACGCCTGCACCGGCCCGAATGATGAGGCCGAGCTTGGTGCCGTCGAGCATGCTCTCGTTGACCTTCGTCGAGCGGACCACAAGCACCTCTGCGCCGGTCTCGCGCAACGCTTCGCCGAGGGCGGCGTCCTTCAAATCGGGGTTGCTGATGACCTCCAGACCGAGCGCCTGGAGCCCCTCAATCCCCACCTTCTCAAACTTGTCTGCGATCAAAACCTTCATAGCTTGAGTTTACTCGGCAGGAGGGTTCGCGAGGGCTCAGATATACCCATTGGGGTATCATGGATTTGTGAACGACACGGAACGCCGTACGCTGGATCGCCGCCTGGCCCGAGTGGAGGGCCAGGTCCGGGGTCTTCGACGTTTGGTCGAGGAGGGGGCATACTGTTGCGATCTGCTCAACCAGATCAGCGCGGCTACGTCTGCTTTGAACCAAGTTGCGGCAGCAGTCGCGTCCAATCACATCCAACACTGCATCGCCTCGCACCAAGACAAGGACGCCCACCCGACCGCAAAATCGATGACACAGGATGAGCTTATGGACGAACTAGAGGAAGTCCTCAGCCGACTGATGCGGTAAAATACACTCATGGGTATTAAGCTTCAAGTCTCCGGCATGAGTTGCCAGCACTGCGTCCGCGCGGTCACCGTGGCGCTTGAGTCCGTCGAAGGGGTTGAAAGCGCTGCCGTTGACCTCACCACGGCCACCGCAAACGTGGTCGGCACCGTCTCCGATCCGAGCGCGCTGATTCGTGCTCTGCAGGAGGAAGGCTACGACGCCCAACCCGCCTGAGACCGAAGTCACGCGGCTGGCGATCCGCGGCTTGGAGTGCGCCGCCTGCGTACGCCGGGTCGAGAAGGCCCTTGCCAAACTCCCTGGAGTCCAAGAAGCCAGCGTTAATTTCGCGCTTCACGAAGCCCGGATCTCGCACGAATCGTCGCTTGATGTCGCGGCGCTCATCGGCTCTATCGAGCGGGCGGGCTACGGCGCGATGCCCGTCGAACAGGCCCCCGCGCCTAGCAAAGACCCGGTAGGCCGCCTGGTTGTCTGCGGCTTCCTCACCGCGATCATCATCGCGCTTTCAATGGCGTGGCACCCGCGGCCCGAATGGGCCAATATTGCCCTCCTGCTGTTGACCACTCCCGTCGTTTTCTACTTCGGTAGCGGCTTCTTCAAGGGGGCGTGGGCCGCACTGCGAAACCGAACCGCGACGATGGACACTCTGGTGGCCGTCGGTACAGGCGCGGCGTGGGTCGGATCGGTGGTCGCTCTCTTCACCCAGGCCGGACATCACGAGAGCAACCACATCTACTTCGAGACTGCCGCCGTCATCGTCGCGGCGATCCTCCTTGGACGGCATCTGGAACACGGCGCAAAACGGCGAATGTCGTCAGCCATGCAGATGCTGCTGAAGCTCGCGCCGGACACAGTGGTTCGGCTCGGACCGCAGGGGGATTCCGAGGTTCCCGCCGCGAGCATCGTCCTTGGCGACCTCCTCCGCGTGCGCCCCGGCGACCGGGTGGCGGTCGATGGCACCGTCCGCGAGGGCACCTCATCGGTCGATGAGTCAAGCATCACCGGCGAGGCGATCCCCATCGCCAAGCAAGCGGGCGACCGACTCATCAGCGGCACCGTGAACCTGAACGGTAGCCTGGTGATGGAGGCTGAGCGCGTGGGGAGCGAGACCACCCTCGCGCGGATCACCAACTTCGTGGCCCGCGCCCAGGGCTCTAAGGCACCACTCCAGTCGCTGGCCGATCGGGTCGCGGCGATCTTTGTGCCCATCGTCCTCGTCATCGCGGTCATCACTTTCGCCGTGCACGCGGCGAGCGGCCAGAGTCTTCTCGGCGCGCTTAGTCCCGCCATTGCAGTGCTCATCATTGCCTGCCCTTGCGCGCTTGGGTTGGCGACCCCGACCGCGCTCGTCACGGGGATGGGGCGCGGATCGCAGTTGGGAGTGCTGATCCGAGATGGCGAAGTGCTGGAACGAGCGGCGGCAGTGACGACCGTCGTTTTTGACAAAACTGGGACGCTCACCGAAGGGCGCGCGACCCTCGACCGGGCGCAAGTCTTCGGGCCGTGGTCCGAGACGCAGGCCCTGCAGATCGCGGCCAGCATCGAGGCGCACGGAACCCACCCGCTCGGCGTCGTCATCGGCGAAGCGGCGCAGGCTGCCCAGTTGGAACTCCTGCCCACAACCGGCGTCCACGCCACTCACGGTATCGGTATCGAAGCAACCATCGGGGGCAACACCTGGCGCATGGGGCGGCAAACCTACGCGGCACCCGAGCAGTCCGGCAGCCCGACCGGTACCCAAGTCTGGCTCAGTGACGGCATCCGAACAGCAGTCTTTGAATTCACCGATGCGGTCAAGCCGACTTCCGCCGAGGCGATTCAGCAACTCAAGCAAATGGGTATCCGCACCGCGATGCTCACTGGCGATCGTCGCGCAGTGGCAGAACGACTCAGTGCCGACCTCGGCATAGACGAGTTCGAGGCGGAAGTGCTCCCGACCGACAAGGGGGACGCAATCGAACGGTTCAAGCAGCACGGCCCCACGATCATGGTGGGCGACGGAATCAACGACGCGCCTGCCCTTGCGATGGCCGATGTGGGCATCGCCATGGACTCCGGAGCCGATATTGCCATTGAATCGGCGAGCATGACGGTACTCGGTAGCGACCCCCGCCGCGTCGTCGTCGCTATCCGGCTTGCACGCGCTACCGTCGCCACCATCAAAATGAACCTGTTCTGGGCGTTCGCCTACAACGTAGTGATGATCCCCCTCGCGGCCTGGGGCGTGCTGAACCCAATGCTGGCCGCTGCGGCCATGGCCATGAGCAGCGTCTCCGTCGTCGCTAATTGCCTGCGCTTGCGCGGGTTTATGCGCTCGGGTAACTTCTGATGCATGCGAGTCTGTACCCGCTGCGGTAGGGAAAACGAGGGCGAAAACCGTTATTGTGGACGTTGTGGTTTGGACTTCACGCAGATCGTCGAACCGACCGCAAACACAGACCTCGTCGCATGTCCCAAGCATCCCCGTGAGAAGACCGCGCTCCGATGCGGCAAGTGCGACCGCCCGATCTGCACGAGGTGCACGGTCCTGAGCCCAGCGGGCACGCGGTGCACCGAGTGCTCGCGGAACCAGATTGCCTTTCGCCCGGAGACCGCGGCTCGAAGCTTCGGGCTCGAGCTCAAGCGTCTGACTCGCCTGGGCCCTATGTCGTGGTATGCCATCGCCATCGTCCTGAGCATCGGCTTCTCTGTTTTCCGAAGTTGTGGCGCACAACGGCGGGCACCTATCGTCATCGAGCAAGACTCGACCCAGTCCTCGTCTCGGATACCCGAGGACACTCGGTGAAGCCCTACTTGCTGGCAGGGGTTGGGGCGTTCTTT
Source organism: Chthonomonas sp. (assembly GCA_016788115.1). Lineage (NCBI taxonomy): Bacteria > Bacillati > Armatimonadota > Chthonomonadia > Chthonomonadales > Chthonomonadaceae > Chthonomonas > Chthonomonas sp. The sequence continues at coordinate 207,734 of JAEURR010000003.1, forward strand.
GGTGCGATGGGCCGACTCGGGCTCGGGGGCATGGTACTTCGCATGATGCCGAACTCCCACTTCCCTTGGGGCACCCTGACCGTCAACTTGCTCGGGTGTCTGCTGATCGGGCTCGTCGCCGGATTTGCCGAAAGAACGTCGGCTCTGAACGCCGACATGCGCGTGCTCCTGATCACCGGCGTGTTGGGAGGCTTCACCACCTTTAGCGCCTTCGGGCTGGAGTCACTAACGCTCATCAAGCGCGGCGATTGGGTGCCATTTCTGGGTTACGCGATCGGGAGTGTGACGCTTGGGGTCCTGCTCGTTTGGGCGGGCTGGATCGCGATGACACGTACCTTCGCCTGAGCTGCCGCCAGAACCCTGGTGATCGTGCGAGGAAGGGCCGATAATCACGGGGAGACAGGGATCCTATGCCCACCGACTTTGCCCAAATCGTCCTCCACTGCGCACCGGCGGACCCCAACCAGGGGTTTGTGCGTGAGGTCGTGGAGCATTGGGGCTTAATGGCGCAATGGGCGGAAACTCTTGATGAGACGGTCCTGAATGGGTGCGACGTCCTCGTTCTGTTCGGCCCCGGAACCGTCACCGAGTCGATGAACTCGGCGGTTGGCGGCTGGGTTGAGCGCGGCGGCCAGCTCCTCTGCGTCGGCTCGACGTGGGAACTTCAAAATGTCTTGGGTCTGTTGCCGTTCGAGCACGTGGCGATCGGTCGTTCGCACCTACAGCCCTTGTCTGGTGCAGCTCTTTTCTGGCCCGAAGAGGTCGGCGAGATTGCGATCGCGGGCGGCGTCCTGGCGGCCACCACTGCCTCGGAGATGCTCGCCCAATGCGGGCCAGATTTCTGCGGTTTCAGCCACCGCGTGCTGGGCCGCGGCGCGGCTTACTTCGTCGCCGGTGATCTGGGGCGCACCGTTTCGCTTTACCAGCAGGGCGTCGGCGTCGCCACCGCGGGCGTCGGTCCGAATGACGGGACCGTCAAGTTTGGACAGGGCCCTCTGCGCGCCGAAGACGGCATCGCGCTGGACTTCAATCGCGACCGCTCGCATGCCGAGCACAACCAAGCTCCGTACTTCGGCACTCCCCACACCGATGCATTTAAAGAGCTGGTCCTGAAGTGGATCTTGCGGGCTACGGCCGAATGCGGCAAGTCGGCGGCCATCGCCTGGTATTGGCCCGACAACGCCGAAGGCATCGCCATGATCAACGTCGAATGCGACGATTTTGACCCCGACCACGTTTTTCGGATGAAGCAGATCATGGACGTGAGCGCGGTCCCCAGCAACTGGCTGGTACCGAGTCCGGGCTATCCGCTTGAGACGTATCGCATGATCCGGCGATGGGACGATGAGGTCGGGCTTCTCTACGTCCCCGGCGAGCATTGGTCCGACGCTGCCATGCGCAGTCAGTATCTTTTGATTGGCCGTTCCAGCGGCACCCCCGCCTTGCTCACGGCGAGCATACGCGACGGAGGCTGGGAAGGGTACAACGAGTTTTACGCCATGTCGGACGGGGCCGGGGCCCGCCTGAGTGTGGCCAAAGGCGGACGTCAGCCTGGCTCAGCCGGTTTCGCGTTCGGCACCTGCCACCCGTTCTATCCCCGCAAGCGAGACGGTTCGGCATACCTGACTCTGGAACTGCCGGTGACTGTGTACGATCCTGGACACACGACCCCGACATCCACCATGCACGCGATCTTCCGGCAGACCGCGATGCGCCACGGGTGCGCGAACGTGACGATGCAGGTCCGCATGTACCAGAACGTGCACGGACCGATCTCGATGAAGCAGGTCTTCCTGCTCGCAAAGCAGTATCGGCTTCAGTGGACGTTGCCAAACACCCTGATCCTCTTCCAGAGGGCGCGCCGCCACCTGCAATGGACTGTCGATACTCGCGGGTCGATTACCCTCCAGAGCGACTTGGCTCTGAACAGTCTGACGCTCATGGTCACGGGCCACGAAACTCAGTGGACGGCGAACCAGATTCGTCCGCGAAACGTGCGTGTCACGCGCTATGGGATCGATTTCACGACGGTCACCGTTGATCTCGGAGCACGCTCGCCGCTGACACTCGCCCCCGCACGCGAGCTTGACGATCTCGCTGCCTGAACCCGGGTGCCATAATGGCGCTATGGTCACCGTGCGACTGTACGTCACCCTCAAACCTTCGTTGCTCGATTCGGCGGGCCGCACCGTCGCAAGTTCGCTGCAGAAGCTCGGGTTTGCCGAAGTCGAGAACGCGCGGATCGGCAAGCTCATCGAACTGCAAGTGGAGTCGTACGACGAGGAGCGCGTGAAGTCGATGTGCCAGCAGCTCCTCGCAAACCCAGTGATCGAAGACTATTCGATGGAGGTCGTCGGCGCGTGAGAGTCGCCGTCACCAAGTTTCCCGGTTCCAACGGCGACCAAGACGCTCTCTACTCTCTCCGCGAAGACATCGGCGTCAAGGCCGAGTACGTCTGGCACGACGACGAGTCGCTCGACGGATTCGACGCCGTCTTCGTCCCCGGCGGATTCAGCTACGGCGACTACTTGCGCTGCGGCGCGATCGCCGCGCGGTCGCACATCATGGACGCAGTGAAGCGGTTTGCCGACGACGGGCGACTCGTAATCGGCGTTTGCAACGGCTTTCAGATCCTGTGTGAGTCGGGCCTGCTGCCCGGCATCTTGGTCCAAAACGAGGATGAGCACTTCATCTGCAAAACCGTCAGTCTGGAGGCCGTCAATCGAACCTCGCCCTGGACCACCGGCGTCTCGGGCACAATCCACATCCCTATCGCCCACGGCGAAGGCAAGTACGTGTGCGACGACGTCACCCTGGCACGACTGGAAAGCGAGAACCGAATCGCGTTCCGGTACGTCTCACCAGAGGGCAACCCGAACGGGAGCGTAGGCGACATCGCGGGCATACTCAACGAACGGGGTAACGTGCTTGGAATGATGCCGCACCCTGAGCGAGCGACGAAAGCGATCCTCGGGAGCACGGACGGACTCCAAATACTCCGAGCTTTTACAGCCGTTTCTGTCTAAAGCGATGGCATAATCCTTCCGAAACTCTGAAGAGCATGCGTGTGAATTCGAAAGCGGTTTTGATAGCGATCACGGTGGCGACGACGGCATTCTCGTCTGCTCAGTCCGCCCCAAACGTCACGCTTGGCAAACTTGGCCAAGCGCTGGAATCGATCAAGATCTACTCGCGCATGAGCACCAAGAGCCGGGTCTACTACTCTGCCAAGCCGTACGAGTACTTGATCATCCGCTCAACCAAAGATTCGAACTGGATCGGCGTTGTGATGCGTACCGGAGTCCTAGGTTACGCGCAGGCCGACGCCATTGCCCGATTGCCCTACGACGTGACCACCGAGTCGGCGGAAAAGCCGACGGCCTCCGGTCGTGATGTCGGCTCTTCGACGAGCCGAGGAGCCATTGCTCAGTACGGGCTGCGTTACCAGGGCACACCCTACGTCTGGGGCGGCAACGACCTGAACAAAGGGATCGACTGCTCCGGGTTCGTCAAGCAGCTTTTCGGAAAGATCGGCGTGAGCTTGCCACGCACCGCGTCCGAGCAGGCCCTGGTTGGGAAGCCGATTCGCAACTACGAAGAGTTGCAACCGGGCGATCGCCTGTACTTCTGGGAAAAGAAGCGCAACAAGATTGGCCACACCGGCATCTATCTTGGGAACGGCTACTTCGTCCACTCCAGTCGAGGCAAGGGCGGCGTGTCCACCGACATCCTCACCGAGAAGTGGCAACGCATTCTCGTCGCCGCACGGCGTTAGGGCTGCCGGTACCGTCTCGGAACCCGGGACATGATCCGGGTCACGATCTCATGTACATTGGTGTTGGCGAGCTGACTCAGCGTCTCGACACTCGCCTCGCTCCCGATGAGATCTGCCTCGGCGCCGAGTCCCACTTCCGGCAAATCGGTGACGTCCACCAGAATCTGATCCATACACACAAGACCCACCACCGGGGCGCGCCGCTCACCGAACATCACGAATCCCCGGTTGCTGAGCGACCGCGGATAGCCATCACCATAGCCGACACCAAGGGTCGCAATGCGCGATTCGCGGGTCAAGACGTGTGTGCCCGAGTAGCTGACCGACGTGCCTGCCGGTCGTTCGCGCATGCTCATGACGCGCGCACGCCAGCTTAGAACGGGACGGGCTCTCCCCCCGAACATCCCATACGGATCGACACCGTAAGCCGCAATCCCGATGCGAACGAGGTCGAAACGAAGATCGTCATAGAGCGTCGCCCCCGCACTATTCGCGACGTGGACCAGAAGCTCGGATTGATCGATGGTGGCAAGGAGAGCCGCGAACTCGCCCATTTGTGCCCGGGTACGGTCCGGATTCTGCCCCGAGTCGGCGAAGTGCGTACCGATCCCCTCGACTCGGATCCCGTCAATTGCGCGCAGTTCGCCGAGCAGCTTTGCAGCTTCCGCGACGGTACAGCCGAAACGATTCACACCGGTATCGACCGGGATGTGGACGACGGCAGTTTTCGATTGGGTCACCGCCGCTTGGCCAAGCGCCCGTGCCAGGTCCAGATGCTCGACCATCGTGATCAAGTCGTAGAAAACTGCTTGATCGGCTTCGACATTCAGGATCGGCGAGAGCACGATAATGGGGCAGCTCATCCCCGCATCACGCAGTGCGATCCCCTCTTGGACCGTCGCCACCGCAATCCAGTCGGCCCCATTACGAACGGCGAACCTCGCGATCGGGACGAGCCCGTGTCCGTAGGCGTCGGCCTTGGCCACTAGCGCAATCTTCGCATGATGCCCGATCCGTTCACGCACTAGACCTAGGTTGTGAGCCAGGCTCGCAAGGTCGATTTCGATCCAGGTGCGGGGGTAGGGATTCATGGGCGGCGATACTCGCCTGATTGTCCCATATGCTGACGTAGGGGTGCGTTGAGGTATAGTCCTGTTCTGATATCCTAATCGAGGACTGAGTACGACCGCATGCGAATTCGAAACAAAGAGCTTCAAAAGAAGTGGCGCCGCAAAGAGCAGCGCATTAAGGAACTGATCGCCGAGGCGAAGGCCGCCAAGGGCGCGCCCAAGGCCAAGGCCGCTCCGGCCCCGAAGGCAGAAGCCGCTCCGGCTGCTCCGAAGAAGGCCGCTGCCCCCAAGAAGGCTGCCGCGCCAAAGGATGGCGCTGCGAAGCCAGCTGCCAAGAAGCCAGCCAAGAAAGCCGAAGCCGAAGCCTAAGCTGAAAAGATTAAGCACTCCCTGGGCGAAACGCTCGGGGAGTGCTTTTTGCTTTCTGACCGGACTGGCTTACGCGATGCCGACTTTCGCCTGTCGCTTTACGGCCGCTGCGATCAAACCGCTGAAGAGCGGATGGGGTCGGTTGGGGCGGCTCTTGAACTCGGGGTGCGCCTGGGTGCCCACGAAGAACGGGTGGCCGGGGATCTCGACCATCTCGACGAGTCGATAGTCTGGCGATACACCGGAGATGGCCATTCCGTGCTCAATGAGCTTCTCCCGAAAATCGTTGTTGACCTCGAACCGGTGACGGTGTCGCTCCGTGATGCGGGTATCGCCGTAGACCTCCGCCGAGAGCGATCCCGAGGCCAGGTTACAGGGGTAGCTCCCGAGCCGCATCGTTGCCCCTTTGTCAATCACGCCCTTCTGGTCGGGCAGCAGGTGGATCACGGGGTACGGCGTGTTTGGATCGACTTCTTCGCTGTTCGCTCCGGTCAGTCCGCAGACGTTTCGCGCGAACTCGACCACCGCCATTTGCATGCCGTAGCAGATCCCGAGGAACGGCAATCCGGTCTCACGTGCCATACGCACGGCTTCGACCTTTCCTTCGATGCCGCGACCACCAAACCCCGGCGCAACAACCAGGCCGTCAATGTTTCCGAAAACTTGTTCGTGCGGCAGCCCCAATTCGAGCTGGTCACTCTCCACCCAAAGCAGCTCCACCGCCGCTTGGTTGGGAATCCCTGCGTGGATGAGCGCTTCCGAGATTGACTTGTACGCGTCCCCGTTTTGGGTGTACTTGCCAACCACCGCGATGCAGACACGGCGTTGCGGGTTCTTCAGTGTCTGGACGATCTTCTCCCACTCGTTCAGATTCGCTGCGCGTTGTTCCAGAGCCAATCGCTCGACGACGAGCTCGCCCAACCCGGCCGCTTCGTACTTCAGCGGGACCTCGTAAATGGTTTCGGCATTGGTCGATTCAATGACCGCGCGCTCGGGCACGTCGCAAAAGAGGCTGATCTTTTCGCGCACGTCGTCCGGCATGGAGACTTCGGTACGGCAGATGAGGACGTCTGGCGAGATACCGATCTCGCGCAAGGCACCGACGCTATGTTGCGTGGGCTTGGTCTTGATCTCGCCCCACGGACCGACTTGCGGCACAAGCGTCACATGGAAGTACATCGTGTTTTCGGGGCCGACTTCCTTGCGCATCTGCCGGATCGCCTCAAGGAACGGCAAGCTTTCGATGTCACCGACCGTGCCGCCGATCTCCGCAATCACCACGTCCGCCTCTTGCTCTTTGCCAAGGGCGATGATGCTGCGCTTGATCTCGTTTGTGACGTGAGGGATGACCTGGACCGTGCCGCCGAGGTAGTCCCCGCGTCGCTCGGCCTCGATGACCTTCTGATAGATCTTGCCGGTGGTGACGCTACTGCCTGCGGAGCAGCTCACGTCCATAAAACGCTCGTAATGGCCGAGGTCGAGGTCCGTTTCCGCGCCGTCTTCGGTGACGAACACCTCACCATGCTGGAAGGGGTTCATGGTGCCGGCATCGACGTTGATGTACGGATCAAGCTTGAGCGGGGCGACGGTGTAGCCGCGGTTTCGCAGAAGGCGCCCGAGACTCGCCACCGCGATTCCCTTGCCAATCGAACTCACAACCCCGCCCGTAATAAAGATATATTTCGTCGCCATGCCCTTCCCTCGCCAACGTCTGTTGTACCCCGCGGCGGCCTCTTCTCAGGGGGTACGCAGAGCTTCAAAACAACGACGGGCGGCATCGATCAAACGGCTGCTGAAATCGCGGCCGTAGAAGTTCAGCGTCGCCTCGTAGCCGCCGCGGTCATAGTCCTCGGGCAAGAGCATGTACCCCGCCCAACCATTGACATGGCTCACGACGACCACACCTGCGAATCCGCGATTCCTGCCCATGAGTTCAAGCTGCCTGCCCAGTTCGGCACTCGGCTCGCCGGGCACCCCCAGCAGCACCCACGATCCCAGCCGCACGCCTGTAAGGGAGGCTTCCTTGGGCGCAAAAGCGTTTACCACGAGCTTCGCGATGCCGTCCACCACCTTGTAATCACGCGCAAAATCTGGGTGCGGCGCGGGCGCGGGCAAGCTGATTGGAGTGCTGACCACCTTGAGTCGGTCGTCGAGTCGCTGGGTCTCATGACGCCCTGTGACGTCCGCCAAAGCAGTCGCCATCCGGTGGACGCGCTCTGCAGCGGTCGCTCCCTCGGACTTGGGCGAGACGTCACCGATCGACGCGGGAAACATCAGGCCCGCGCCCATTCGCATGAATTCACCCGGCCAGTCCCCGCGCGTTCGAAGTTCGGTCTCGTTGTACAACGTCGCGTGCGCGGCGTACGTCGAGATGGTCTTGGCACCGCCGAAGCTAAAGGTCACTGCGAGCGAGCTCGGTTGGGCAAGCCTGCGACGGCCACGGTTGAGAGTCAATCTCCGCACATCAATCGTGCCTGTCAACCCCACTTGTCTCGGGGCAGTGGCAGCCTCATTGATCGTCTCCGCGATTCGGTCCGCCACCCAGTTCAGCCACTTGCGCTGAAACCGGGCGATCCCCGGAACGTCGAAGTTCATCCGCTCGTTCAGCATCTGGCTGTCGGGCGCGCAGTGGGTGTGCGTCGCGCCCATAAAGAGGGGCAAATCCGGTCCGATCCGGGCTCTCACCTCGCGCACCAAGCTCTCCGGCACAGTGAGCATTTCGAGATTGACAAACGCCACTCGCGCGCTCCCCTCACCCACAATCCGAACGCGACACCGAAGGTCGTCGCCACCGGGAACGAACTTCGCGCCTTGACGTGCCGTGTACCCACCGAGCGGCAACGGCTCTGGCGGCAAAAGCGATGCCTCTGCACCCTGCAGACTCCAGCCGTGAACGGCAGCCAGCAAGCCCAACAGAGTCGCGAACATGAGCTCAGGGTACCCCTGTCTAACCTGCCATAATGACGGGTACCTCATGAGCTTCCAAGTACGTTTGCCCCATGACCTCGTGCGTGTCGAGGCGGGCTCGAAACAACCGATGGCGTTTGAAATAACGCACTCGGGGGAGCAGGCTGATACCTATGAGATCGTCATCGAGGGGCTCGATGTCGAGTGGTACAGCATCCCGGTCGGCACCGTGACCGTCCAGCCGGGCGAGACGATCAAGGAATCGATCTTCCTCAATCCACGGCGCAGCAGCGAGAATGTCGCCGGACTTTACGCCTTTGTCATTCGCGTTCGATCTCTGGAAACGGGTGAGGCGGTCTCGACTCCTGCGTCGTTGCAGATCGAAGCGTTTCACCACCTCAGCGTCGATGTCCAACCGAAGAAGGGCGTCCTGACTCCCGCTCGCAAATCGTGCGAGTTCTCGGTCACCGTCATCAATCTTGGCAACGCAGAGCACACCGTGCAACTGACCGCAACCGACGTCGATGACCAATGCGCGTTTGAATTTGACCCACCCACCGTGACCGTCGGACCAGGACAAGAACGGACGGTCAGCGTCCTCGCTAGCAGCCAGCGACGCCCGCTCCTCGCCAACAGTCGCCTCTTTGGGTTCACCGTCACCGCGCGCAGCAGTTCCAATCCGTCCGTGGTCGCAACGGCCCAAGGCCAGCTCGAACAGCGCGCGCTCGCTTCGCCTGGTGCCTTTTTCGTCGTGCTTGCCGTGCTGCTCATCGTCGGCGCGTGGATTGTCAGCTTCCCCAAGCCCCCGCAGATCCGCGATTTCGTCGTGAGCCCGGAGAGTTCCGAACTGGGTCAGCAGATCAATATCGCGTGGCGGACCGAATACGCGACCAGCATCGAAATCACCGTGGATGGCGCGCCGCTTAAGAAAGCGCTGACGGCAGCGGGCTCATTCGAGTTCAAGCCTCAGGTAGCAAAGGAGTACGTGATCCAGGCGATCGCAGCCAATGGACGGCGCGTCAGCAGTGCGGTCACACGAACCTTGTCCGTGGTCGAGCCGCCACCGACTCCTGAGCCGCGAATCCTATCATTCACCGTGAGTAAGAAGTCCGCGAACGTCGGCGAGCCGGTCATCCTCTCCTACTCGATCAACGACGCGGTGACCAAGGTCGTTCTTGAACCCAAGGATCTGGAGTTGGACCCGCGCCTCAAGACCGTGCAGAAGGAAGTCGTGATCTCTCAGGAAGGGAACAATGAGTTCACCCTGACCGTGTTCAATGCCGCAGGCCAGACAGATCGCGCGACCGTAAGCGTCAAGGGGGTCAAGGCGAGCGTCGCCCGGATCATCGCCTTCCAGGCGATTCCCCAAGAGGTCCAAGATACGACTCAGCCCGTAACCGTGAGTTGGCAAGTGCTGAACGCCGTGCGCGTCGAACTCGTCATCAACGGCGTGCCGGAGCTCCTGACGACTTTGAGTGGAACCCAAGTCATCGCCATCGCCAAGACATCGAAGATCGTCCTCCGAGCCTATGACGCCGAAGGCTTGACCGTCACCCGCGAAGAGACCGTGTCCGTCGTTCCCAAACCGACCCCTGATCCGAACCCACCGATCGGTCCTGATGGGCTCCCCAAACAGCCTGAGCAGGGTCCACCGACCTCGCATCCCGAAACCAAACCCCCTACTACCCCATGAGCAAACGCGCCCTTCTTTCCGTCACCGACAAGTCGGGTGTCCTTGAGTTCGGTTGTGCTCTGGCCGATCTCGGATTCGAGCTTGTAAGCACCGGCGGCACCGCAACGGCGTTACGCAACAGTGGTCTCGAAGTCCGGGACGTCGCCGACGTCACTGGCTTTCCGGAGATGCTGGATGGCAGGGTAAAGACGCTCCATCCGCGGGTCCACGGAGGGTTGCTCGGTAACGTCCAGATCGCCGATCATCGCGCCCAGATGGAAGCGGCCGAGATCGAGCCGTTTGAAGTGCTCTGCGTAAACCTTTACGCCTTCGAAGCGATGGTCACCCAGCCGCACTCACTTGCCGAAGCGGTGGAGTCCATCGACATCGGCGGGCCAGCCATGATCCGCGCCGCCGCCAAGAACTTTGAGAACGTCGCGGTGGTGGTCGACCCAAACGATTACGCCCTCGTTGTCGAAGCAATCCAAGCTGGCAGCCTCGACGCCCTGAAGCCGAGACTCATGGCCAAGGCGTTCCGCCACACCGCGTTCTACGACTCCATGATTGCGCGCTACTTCTCACGCGTCGCGGGCGAGCCGGAGCTCACGGATACCTTGACCCTGGGACTGCGCAAATCCATCGGCCTGCGTTACGGCGAGAACCCCCACCAAGAAGGTGCATTGTACGTCGATCCGTTTGGCAAGCCGGGCATCGCCTCGGGCAAGCAGATCTGGGGCAAAGAACTCAGCTATAACAACATCCTCGATGCCGACGCCGCGTGGGAGTTGGTGGCCGACTTACCGGCGAATGCGTGCGCCATCATCAAGCACGGCAACCCGTGTGGTGCCGCAGTCGGCACGGACTTCGGGCAGGCTTACAACAGCGCGCGCGAGTCCGATCCGATCAGCGCATTTGGCGGGATCGCCGCGTTCAAAGGGATCGTCGATCGCGTCGCTGCAGAAGCGATGACGCAGAAGGGCAACTTCCTCGAAGTCGTCATCGGCACGGATTTCACCGCCGAAGCACGCGAGTTGTTCGAGACCCGCGCGGGATGGGGCCAGAGCGTGCGGCTCATCATCGCCGCGTTGCCGAGCAACGATGCTGACCTGACCTTCCGATCGGTCCGGGGCGGCGTTCTCGTCCAGTCGCTGGACGAAGATCCCGCGCAACCGTGGCGAGTGGTCAGCGCGCGCACTCCGAGCGAGGACGAAATGGCCGCACTGAGACTCCAATGGGCGATCGTCCCGCATGTGAAGTCCAACGCCATCGTGATCGGAAACCGCGAGCGGCTACTCGGTGTGGGGGCCGGGCAAATGAACCGCGTGCGCAGTGTTCGGCTCGCACTGGAGCAAGCGGGTGAACTCTCGCAGGGGGCGGTTCTCGCCAGCGATGCGTTCTTCCCATTCCCTGACAGTATCGAGACCGCGGCAAGCGCGGGAATCACCGCGATCGTACAGCCCGGCGGCAGCAAAAAGGATCAAGAAGTGATTGACGCCGCGAACGCTCACGGAATCGCGCTCGTCTTCACGGGCATAAGGCACTTTAGGCACTAAGTTTCTTGTAGAATAGAGCGTCAAAGGATTTATTACCGATGAAACAGAACGACTGGATTGTGATTGGGGTTTGCGGCGTATTCGCGATTGGCATGGTGGTGGTTGCGCTGACCCAGGCCCGAACACCGGAAACTCCCGCAAAGCCGACCGTGGTCCCCACGGCTAAGGTGGAAATTCCCGCACCTGCACTAACGATGGCTAACGGCTTGCCTGGCGGCTCGGATCAGCAGGGAGGAGGAGGAGGCGGAAGCCTCGCGGGCGGCGGTGCTCCCGGCGGTGGCCCGGGCGGCGGACTGTCCAGCACTTCTGACGCGGGCGGCAAGGGCGGCCTCGGCTTCTCGACGACGGAAGGCCGGTAAGGCAGCCGCAACCGATCAATGCCCGTACCTCCCGTCTTGAACGTGGGGTTCTACAATTTTGTGATGACCGACAAAATTGTAGCGCTGATCAGTTGTGACTCCGCGCCGATGCGTCGGCTAATCCAGACATTGCGCAAAACGGGTGCAGTCATTGATGCAACTCAGGGGCGCCGGACGAAGACCGTGATCTTCACTTCGGGTAGCGAAGTCGTGCTATCCGCACTGGGCCAGGAAACGCTGGCCAAACGGTTGAGTTCAGGAGATGCCCTAACGGATGAAGAGTAATGGTCGCGGATTTTTCTCGTCGCTAACGGCGGGAATGCGGCGCGATGTCGGAATTGACCTCGGCACCGCCAACACGCTTGTCCATTTGGGCGGACGCGGCATCATCCTGCGCGAACCCAGCGTCGTCGCCATCAACAAGGACACCAAGGAACTGCTCGCCGTCGGCGAAGAGGCCAAGCGGATGCTCGGTCGAACCCCCGCCTACATCGTCGCATCACGCCCGCTCCGCGATGGCGTCATCGCCGATTACGACAGCACCGAGTACATGCTGCGCGAGTTCATCAAGCGCGCGGCCCGGCGACCCGCCTTCTTCGTCACCGTCGTCGTCGGCATCCCCAGTGGCGTCACCGAAGTCGAACGGCTGGCGGTCATCGAAGCGGCCAAGAAGTCTGGCGCATACCGAGCGTACGTCATCGAAGAGCCCATGGCGGCGGCGATCGGCGCGGGCATGCCCATCGAAGAGCCGATTGGGAACATGATCGTGGACATCGGCGGCGGCACGACTGAAGTCGCCGTGATCTCGCTCGCTGGCATCGTGCACTCTCGATCCGTCCGCGTGGCGGGAGATGAACTCGACGAGTCCATCGTCAGCTACGTGCGCAGGGCCTACAACCTCTTCATCGGCGAACGAACCGCGGAACAGGTGAAGATGGAGATCGGCAGCGCCTACAAGCTTGAGCAAGAATTGACGATGAGCATCAAGGGTCGCGACTTGGTGAGCGGACTGCCGCGCAGCGCGACCATCAGCAGCGAAGAGGTTCGCGCAGCCATCGCAGAGCCCGTCAGCATCATCGTCGAAGCGATCAAGCTGACCTTGGAAGCGACTCCCCCCGAGCTCGCCGCTGATGCCATGAACAGCGGCATCATGCTCGCAGGAGGTGGGGCCCTTCTCCGAGGACTCGATACGCTCATCTCCTTGGAAACGGGAATGCCCGTGCACATCGCACCCAATCCCCTCGACTGCGTCGTCATCGGCACGGGCAAAATGCTGGAGCTAGTCCACGATAGCCCTAGGATTCGGCGCATGCTGGAGAAAGCATCGAAAGGTTAGATCGAACAAAACTCTCAGATTTCGCCTGGCTGGGGGTGTGTATTCTGCTCGGGATATTGCTCGGCCGTGTGCAGAATTCGGCGCGCAGTGCGGGCCGAATCGACCCTTTTTCAAGTTCTGTTCAAGCCCTGGTCGGTGGCCCCTCCTCGTGGATGCGATCCAGCCTGATCGGAATGTCAGATTGGACCTCCAGCGTTTTTCGCGCTGGTGCCCTCCGCGCTGAAGTCACCAATCTTCGCCAATCCAAGGCGGCTGCCGATCTATACAACGAGCGGGTAACGGAACTCGAAGATCAGATCGAGTCGCTCAACGCGCTTCTGAAGCTCCCTCCCACCGTCGGCAAGACTCGGGTTCCCGCCGTCGTCACCGGCTACTTCCCCACCGAACTGCGGATGACGCTCAATGTAGGTTCCAAACAAGGCATCGAACGACGCATGCCGGTCATCACCGGGACGGGTCTGCTCGGCGTCGTAGATGCCGTGAGTGCCAATGCTTGCCAGATCGACCTCATCAGCTCGTTCCAACTCCGCGTCGGTGCGATGGTCCTCAGCCGCAACGACCCCACCGCACCCGCCATCGCCGGTTTGCTCCGGGGTGAAGGCGGAGAGCGGCTGGTGCTTGAGTTCGTCGAGACTTCGGCAGAGATTGAGCCTGGCGATCTGGTTGTCACAAGCGGCTATTCGGACAAGACCCCCCGCGGTATCCCGATCGGGCGCGTCACCGAGGTCCGAAAAGACGAGGATTACGGCAGCCGCAAAGTAAGCGTGGCCGCTATGACTCGGCTCGGTGAATCCCGCGAGGTGTTTGTCCTGAAATGAGCGGGCCGCTGGGAATCGTAGTTTGGATGATCGGCGCAGCCATCCTGCAGTTCGGGCTGGCGCCGAGCCTGAACCTCTGGGGCATTCGCCCAGACTTTCTGCTCGTGTTCCTGGGTTGCTTTGCGCTTCGCACGCGACCGTCCGCAGGGGCAGGGCTGGGATTCTTCGCCGGGCTCGTGCAAGGCGCAATGGCGGGGGCGAATACCACCCACTACATACTCAGTCGCAGCATCACCGGGTTCGTCGTCTCGCTCTCCCGGCAATCCGGACTGGAGTTTGGTCCGGTCCTGACCGCGCTTACGGTCATGGCCACGACGATCGTTGCCCGAATCGCGTTCATGTTTGGAGCCGCGCCCCCCGGCATCGGCGAGTTCCTAAAAGATACAATATCTATGGCGATTTACAACGGCGTGCTCGCCCTGCCCGTGTACCTGGTCACCAGGAACGTGGGCAAGCCGAAGAAGGTTTGATCTATGAGTGGAAAATCAGTATTAGAGATGGCTCGCGAGCAACTCTCGGTTGCCGCTGAGCTCTTAGATCTTGACTCGGGCCTCCGAGATGTTTTGGCCCGCCCGAAGCGACAGCTGATCGTTAATTTTCCGGTCGTGCTGGACAGTGGCGAAGTCGAAGTTTTTGAGGGATATCGAGTTCAACACAACTTGACCCGAGGTCCTACGAAGGGCGGTATTCGCTACCATCCCGACGTGGACGTCGAAGAAACGACTGCCCTGGCCATGTGGATGACTTGGAAGTGCGCAGTCGCCAATCTCCCCTATGGCGGTGCCAAAGGATCGGTGAAAGTCGATACCAAGCGCCTGTCGATTCGAGAGTTGGAGAAGCTCACGCGCCGCTTCGCGACCGAAATCAACATCGTGATCGGTGAGCGCGGCGATATCCCCGCCCCCGACATAGGCACCAATCCCCAAGTCATGGCATGGATCATGGACACCTCGTCCATGCAGCATGGCTACACAGTCCCCGGTATCGTCACGGGCAAGCCCATAGAACTCGGCGGTTCGGAAGGACGCGTCGAAGCCACCGGTCGCGGCGTCATCGTCGCTGCCGAAGAGGCTGCCAAGCAAATGAATATGGACCTGGGAGGTGCCCGAATCGTCGTGCAGGGCTTCGGCAATGTCGGTGCGGTCGCGGCAAAACTCGCAGCCGAGCGCGGCGCGATCGTGGTCGGTGTCAGCGATGCCCGCGGCGGTATCTACAATCCCAAGGGCCTGCCGATCGACGATCTGTACCACCGGTACAACGGCAAGGAAGGCGGCATTCGCGAATTCACCGATGCCGAGCAGGTCAGCAACGAGGAACTCCTTGAGCTGGATTGCGATGTCCTGATCCCGGCTGCAATCTCGCAGCAAATCCACAAGGACAACGCGGGCAAGATCAAGGCGCGGCTGATCGTCGAGGGTGCCAACGGCCCCACGACTCCCGATGCAGATCACATCTTCTCGGATAAGGGCGTCTTCGTAGTTCCCGATATCTTGGCCAACGCTGGTGGCGTCATCGTCAGCTACTTCGAGTGGGTGCAAGACCTCCAGAACTTCTTCTGGGACGAAGGCACCGTGAATCAAAACCTCGAGCGAATCATGCGCCGGTCGTACCACGACGTGCACAGCATGATGGCGACCCACAAGACCGATATGCGCACCGCAGCGCTCATGATCGGTGTCAAGCGGGTTTCCGACGCGACGATGAAGCGCGGCATCTTCCCCTGATCTCTCAGAGGAACCGCAAACTCAGGAGGCTCAGCCGTTCTTCGGCGGGGCCTCCGCCAATTTTTCGACCTTGCGCCACTCGTCTTCGGTCACCGGCATCACGCTCAAACGCTGGCCACGCTGAACCACCAGCATCGCTGCCAGCTCAGGCGTCGCTTTGATCTCGGCAAGGGATATGACCCGCGGAAACTTCTTCACGAACTTCACGTCAACGACCATCCAGCGCGAACCGTCGGGCGGAGCTTTAGGGTCGTAGTACTCGCTCGTGGGATCGAACTGCGTGGGATCGGGGTATCCGCCCCGCACGATCTCCATCACCCCCACGATGCCAGTCGGAGCGAGGTTGGAGTGGTAGAAAAAGGCGAGATCGCCTGGCTGAAACTGGTCGCGGAAGAAGTTCCGGACCGTGTAGTTCCGACACCCCTCCCACATGTTCACCCCATCGCGCTCAAGGTCGTCGATAGAGTAGGTATCGGGCTCGGATTTCATCAGCCACCATCTCATGGCCGAAGTGTATCCCGGGGGGCAGTTTCCCGCCCCCCAGGTAGCGCATCAAGCGCTGTGGATGCGCTGACGAACAGTGATGTCGCCGGTGATTGCGCTTACGTCGAGCGTCCCCGTACCTTCACCGAGCGTCCCGGTGATACGGCGCTGATCGCGCTGGACGTCCTGCATGTCCAACACACAATCGACGGTCCCGCGCAGGGTAGACAGAGTCACCCGCACGTCCGAGCCGTCCGCGATGCCGATCGACGCGTTCCCTTGGACCGACCGGACCGTCACCGTCCCTGAGATCGGAGTGCTCAGGTCCATCGAGATGTCTCCCGACACGGCCTCCAGGCTGATCGAGCTACCAGAGCAGTTCACAAGCGAGAGATCTCCGGACGCCGTGCGTAGGTTCAAAGCTCCAGTCACGTTTTCCAGCTTGACACTGCCGCTCTTGTCCTCGACCACCACCGTAGTGCCGGTCACGTCTTTGAGAAATACGTCTCCGTGCGAAGTCGTGACTTCGACCGCGCCCTCGACGCCGCTGATCTTGACGTCACCGCTGTTGCTGGCGACTCGGCAAGGTCCGTGCGTCCCGTCCACGTCGATCGAACCGACCTGTCCGCGGACGTCCACATGTGCCTTCACCGCGAGATGAATCTCCAAATCCGCTGTGATGTCGGAGCTGTCCGGGTGGCGGATCGTGACCGATCCATCGTTCTGCTCAATGACCGGCGAATACTCTTCGGCTCGCTTCTTAGCCTCCTCGGCCACTCCTCCGCGCACCTTGGCACGGGCGATGAGCTTGGTCTTCTCGGCCCCACCGATCACGCGGACATCGCCCACGCGGTTTTCGACTTTCACGAGCCCTCCCTCGGCAACCTCGAACTCCAGCTCGACGTCTTTGCGTTCGGTCGCGCCAAAGATATCAAAGCTAATGCGCCCTTGCTTCACGCCTTCGACCGCATGCTTGATTGCCTCTTGGCCTTTGGTCACGCCGGTCTTCACCTGCGACGCGACGTCTTGCCAGTTGACCGACTTCGCGACCTCTTTACCAATCTTCTCGATCGATTCGATGATCCCGGCAAAAGGATCCTTGGCGTCGTTTGGCAGCGGTGGAGGCGTCGTGTTCGTGGTCTGCTCAGTCGATTCGGCGGCTCCGTCGCTGGTGCCGTCGAAGGCCTCCATGAGCTCGGCGGCATCCTCGGGCGAGAGCTTGCCCTCCTGGACCAGTTTCATAATGCGTCGTACTTCTTCTTTGTTCATGAACTCACTCCACGCAGGCGCTCTTTCGCCTCTTGAGCGGTGATTTCGCCCCGCTCCAACGCCTCGATCACGTGCAACTTCTCCGGGTTCGGGCTCTTCTCGGGCTTCTCGACAGGGGTCAACTCCAACGATTGGAGCAGCGCGTCCAATCGCGCCTTGACGGTCGGATAGCTCAGGCCCAATTCGCGCTCTACGGCATTGATCACGCCGCGACATCGCAGAAACGTTTCGAGAAGATGGTATTGCTCCTCGTCAAGCTGCAACATCCGCGGGATGTCGAACCGGGACCGAATCGTCACATCCCCGTCGATGGTCTGCAGCTCGGTGATCGCGAGCGGCTTTCCAGAGATCGGGTCCTTACTAGGAATCGGTCGATGTTGATAAGATTTCATCGTGCCTCCATGTTGAGTATTACGCCGTTGCTGGCACAGAGGGTTGAGTTTCTCAAGAGAATAGGCCGAAATTCTTAAGAATCTGAACCTCCTGGGAGTTGCGTCATACGGCGACAAGGATCTTCATGACCGTTTCTCCACGGTAGCGCAGGTCCACCACACGCTGAACGGCGTACGCCAACCCATCAATGTCGAGGGTATCGCCGGGACTGCCCGGACTCCCCTCCGGGACGTACACCGTCATGAACGGGCGGCTCGTCGTGACTCCCAACTCGGAGTCAGGCAAGTAGATACGCGCTTGCGAGGTCGAGATCGGCACCGCCACCGCAGTGGCGGGCTGTCCTCCCACAGTGATCGACTCGCCGTGCTGCTCGATCACCTTTTTGAACCGCCGTTGCACCGCGCTCATGGGGCCACCGCCCCTTGCTTGTCCTTGGCCATGAGCACTGCGGCCGTCCGAGCGAATTCTGGATCGGCGCGCAAGAAGGGCGACAATCGTGCCCAACCTTGCTCGCGCATCGCGCGGACATCGTCGTGAAGGTCCTTCGCGGTGACCTGTAGCGCACCCACGTTCATTCCGTCAAAGAGCCCAGGAACCCGGATCAGCACCGCGAGCATGTCGGCGGTCACGAGTTCAAGAGCTGCCAAGTTCAGGGTCGACTGCAGCCCCGAGTTCCCCGTGTCCGCCACATAGACGGGCTCGATGGCGTAGTTCAACACCGGGACCCAAGCACTGATCAGTCCATTGATCTCGCTCACGTACTCGGCGGACTCAAGCGAGAGCCGCTGCTGGACTGCGGCAACGCTTACGGAGACTCCCACGGGTCACCTCCGGACGAGAATTGTGCGCGCATCGCGTCGGCCCATCGGCGTAGAACCACATTCACTTCCACCATGCCCGCCTGAAGCGACTCCAGCGCCGCCCCCAAACGATCGTACTGGTGTCCCTGACGCTCCACGAGCCGGTCCAGGAACTCCATCATCTGCTCGGCGGAGGCACGCTGCTGAATGAGACTCAGACGTGCGATGGCGAATGTCGCGCTCACCACCGCACCAAGAAACAGCCACAGGTCTTTGCTCATAGCGCGACCCCTAACGCCCGCGCCAGCGCCATCGTCCTTGCACGCAGCGTCTCCAACTCTCGCCGGAGGGCCGCGAGCTTCGCTTGCACCTCCGGGTCGTTTCGGGCCGTGGCGGCGAGGTCCGTGGCCGATCGCTCAACGGCCTGAAGCTGGGCCACCGCCTGAGCCACCGCCGACCAGGCGCTTCCCGAGGCACCTCGACAGATCCGATCCCATAGGCCGCGCATCAAATCTGTCCTCCGAATGCGGTTTGCCAGAGGCCCAGCCCAACGTTGTACCGCGCCCGAACTCCGTACAAGAAACGATCGCGCATGAACGCCGACTCGCTTTTGGAACTGGCGTCCAGTGCTGCAAACTCCACGGGCACATCGGACCGCTGCTGCAAGATCACCGCACGAATCGGACGTTTTGTATCAAGCAAGTACCAGTAGTCGTCGGCGCCTCCCGTCAGATAGGGCGAAACAACGACCTTGACCTTCCCCTGGAACGCATTCAGATAGTTGGTCGCGCTTGCGGTGTCGGTAGCGTTACCCTTGTACACCACTACCGGGCTGTCCACGATCTCCGACGCTAGCCACTGGAGCTTTGGACCAACAACGAGCGTATCGGGCACGATCCCCAGCGGAATTCCCTGGTCGTCCGGAACCGTCATCATCTGGTTAATAGCGTCGGCGAGCGCATTGGTGGAGAGCGCCAAACTGGTCCTATTGGACCAAGTGCTTCCACCCACCGGGTGCTGACCCGAGAACAGCGACACTCCATCGTAGCCCGCTGCGTCGAACCCTGAAACCAGCGCTTGGATGACCATGTGATGCCGATGCTGCGCCACGCGGTATGCCAGATCCCGAATCCGCAGTCGGATCAGATCAATCTGATCGTCCTCAATCGCCTTTCGCTCAACCGCAATGGTCGATTCGAAGACCTTGTCCTCGATGCTGACCGCGTACGCACTGAGTCCGGAAGGACGACGTTCGTCCACGAACTCGCGCATCGGCGGGGTCGAACCCAGCCACGCATACTTTTGCACCGGAGTCGAAGTGTGGATCACAGTGGCGATCCGCTGGGCGATGCTCTCGTCCACTTCACTGCGGTACGCCGATTCAAACTCTGCCCTCAAACCTGGCAATAGCAGGTCGGGGATGTCACTTCTAGTAAGAGCCATAGACCCTCCTTGAGTCTAACCAAATGGTTAAACCGAATAATTGTCGATGCGAACGCGGACCCCGGCGAATCCAGCCGACGAGGTTTCGAGCGCCACGAGCGTGCCGATCTTGTAGTTGTTGGTGAGGCCAGTGGTCACCACCTGGACTTCCCAGTCAGTGTTCACATAGGCCTCCTTGCCGAGATCGGCGACGGCCGGTGAGAAGCCGGACGCGGGCTTGAAGACAAACGAGCCGGTCTTGGTGACCGTGATCTGTTTGTCACCGGCGGCGCCCGCAAGGTTGTCCACCGTCTCATTGGCCACGCCCACAAACTTGAGCGACGCGGTCCCATGCGCCATCGGCACAGCATAGCCCGACGTATTGAGCCCGACGAGGGCCCCTTTAAAGATTCGAGTCGCCGCAGTCTTGTACGCGACGACGAGGCCGGGGCGTTCGAACGCCTCGTACCCTTGGGTGAGTTGAGCCATATGGCCTCCTTCAGTGTTGATCGCGCTTGCGCTTTGCGATCGTGTTCAAGTCCATTTCGGGGAAGTACCGGCGATAGAACGCGGCTTCCTCGGGGTCAAGGTCCGTGGCAGGCGCACCGGATGCGCCCGGAGCGACCTCATGAAACGCCGCATGGGGCGGCTGCCGCTCGATCATCGCGATGAGCAGATCACGGAGGGCGGTCGGCTGACCACCAAATTCGACCGCATCACCGGATCGTAGCAGTGCCTTGGCGAATGCGGCCTGCGAAGGGATCAACTTCCCCTCCTTCAGCCACTGGTCAATCTGTCGATCGGTCTCCGAGTCATTCCCGCGCTTGCGCGCTCGGTCGTACTCGGCTTGCCAATCGACACTCTCGAGCCCGCCGGTGAACCACACGTCCTCCGCAGAGAAAAGCTTGGCGTCGGGGATGCGCGGCACGCTGACGAGGCTGACCTCGCGGATGTTCGTCATGTCGTTTGAGAGGCCGAGGGACAGCGACTTCGCTCCCGAACGCTCAATGAGCGCATTGGCCTCGGGCGTGAGCTGGACGAGCCCGAAGAGCTCCTCCCCTTCCGCACTCACCTGGGTCAGGAACCCGAGTTCCAGCGGTGAGCGAGCATGTTCGATGAGCACGGGGACGGGGTCTCTGAACGTACCCTCTAGCGTCTGCAGCGTCTCCTGGGTGATCGTCACGCCCTTGTCAAGAAACACGCCCGTCTGAAACAGCTTGGCCCGACGGGAGATCCAGTCTTCGCGCGCCACAAACTCCGGCGGCAAATCGTGGGATTTAGGCATTCATCGTTCCTCCATTGTTAGGATCGTTGAATAGGTGTTAAAGCAGACAAACGTCAACTCATTTGACGGTTTCGACGTAAATCAGATTCGTGTTTCCGACCTGCCCGGCAGGGACCCCCGCGGTCACGATGATGGTGTCTCCAACCTTTAGTTTTTTGTGCCGGATGAAGGCGTTGACCGCCGCGTGCATGACCTCATCGGTTGAGGGCGGAAGATCGACGCGTACGGTCTCGACGCCCCATTGGATGCTGAGGTGGGCCTTCGTTCGGTCGTTCCAAGTGGCGCAGTAGATGGGACACTTAGGCCGGAACCGACTCACCATTCTCGGCGTGAGACCGCTCGTGCTCGTGGTCACGATCGCCTTGGCCCGGACGGTTTGAGCAAGCTGGACGGCCCCGTGTGCGACCGCCTCGGTCAAGAGCTCGGCACCTTGTGCCGTCGGCTGCCATTCTCGCAGACGCTCGGCGTGGTCAAATGCGGCTTCAGCCTTTTCCGCGATGCGGTGCATCGTGCGCACGGCTTCGATCGGGTAGGCCCCCGCCGCAGTTTCGCCGCTCAGCATCACCGCGTCGGTGCCGTCCAAGATCGCATTGGCGATATCGGTGGCTTCGGCCCGTGTAGGCCGAGCGTTGGTAATCATGCTTTCCAGCATCTGGGTGGCGGTGATGACCGGCTTGCCAGCGCGATTGCAGCGCGCAATGATGTGCTTCTGAGCCATTGGCACGTCCTCCAGATCCATCTGCAACCCGAGGTCGCCGCGTGCGACCATAATCAGGTCGGCCACCTTCAAGATGTCGTCGATATCCCGAAGCGCCTCTTTCGTCTCGATTTTTGCGCACAACCGGATGCTTGGATCGTACTGATCGACCAAGCGTCGCAGCTCGCGCAGATCCGCGGCATGCCGGACGTAGCTGAGCGCAATGAAGTCGACATTGGCCTTGGCCGCTTCGTACACGTCCTCGCGGTCTTTGTCGGTGAGCGCAGGGACGGCGAACGCTCGATTCACCAGGGTAATTCCTTGTCGCGACTTGATCCGCCCGCCGTTGACGACCTTGGCTTCAAACTGCTCACCCGACCTGGAACCGATCTTGAGCTCAACGTCGCCGTCGCCCATGAGCACGCGCGCGCCGGATTGCATCGCTTCGAAAATCTCATCGCCGGGCACCTGGATGATCGAGCCCGGCTCGCGCCCCACAGTCAGGGACTGTCCGGCGTGGACATCGATCCCGCCCCCCTCAAACGTGCCGATGCGGAACTTCGGGCCTTGAAGGTCGGCCAGCAAAGCGATATGCCGCGTCTCGGTGTCGTGCTTCCGGATCCAGTCCACCCACTGGTGTTTGGCGCTCCAATCGCCGTGGCTGCAGTTGAGCCGCGCGACGTTCATCCCCGCGTCGACCAGGTTTGAGATGTGCCCTTGGGAGTCCACCGCGGGGCCGAGTGTGCATACGATCTTGGTGCGACGCTTCATGCTAATGGGATTTTCGGTTCACCGCCCCGATCCTTCGAGTTATCTTACCGACTGTGGAATGTCGCGATCTGTCCGACATCGGGTGGCTGCTCGAACGCGAGCTTGGTTATCTGCTCGGGAACAGGGATCGGATACTCGCCGCTGAAGCAAGCCAGACAAAAGTGATTCTCGTCACGTCCGGCCGCCCGCACCGCACCCGGAATGCTCAGATAACCTAAAGAACTCGCCCCGATGTGCGTACAAATCTCATCGATCGTCATGATCGCTGCGGCCAGTTCGCCCTTGCTCGCCATGTCGATCCCGTAGAAGCACGGGTGTTTGATGGGCGGCGCGGTGATCCGCACATGGACTTCCTTGGCACCCGCCTCGAAGAGCATCCGCACGATCTGCTTCGTGGTCGTCGCGCGCACGATCGAATCGTCCACGAGGATCACTCGCTTCCCCGCGATGTGATCGACCAAGGGAGTCAGCTTCATGCGCACGCCGAGCTCGCGCATCCGCTGGTCGGGCTGAATGAACGTGCGGTGGATGTACCGACTCTTGGTCATCCCTTCGCAGAATGGGATTCCTGATTTCCGGCTGTAGCCAAGCGCAGCCGGAATCCCGGAGTCGGGCACAGGGATCACCACATCGGCATCGACGGCGTGTTCCTCAGCCAGATTCTCGCCCATCCGCCCGCGCACGCTGTAGAGCAATTCGCCGTACATGCGGCTGTCGGGCCGCGCAAAGTAGATGAATTCGAAGAGGCACATTGCCGGGCGCACGGGAGGAGCACCTTGGGCAAACCGCATCCCTTGCGCATCGATGATCACCATTTCCCCGGGGCCAAGCTCATGCGTCACTTGCCCCCCAATCGGGTTGAAAGCGCACGACTCGCTCGCGATCATGTAGCCGTCGCCGAGCGTGCCTGCTGACAGAGGTCGAATCCCGTTAGGATCGCGGAAGCCCATGATCCGATCAGGTGTCAGGACGGTCACGCTGTAAGCACCTTTCAGCAATCGCATCACCGTCGCGACTGCATGCTCCGGCCCTTGGTCCAAGTGCAGAACGATGAGCCGCGCGATGACCTCGCTGTCCGCCGTGGTCTCCAGTTCGATTCCATCGGCTAGCAACTGCTCCCTGATTTCGCCCGCGTTGATGAGGTTACCGTTGTGCGCGACGGCGATCTCTCCCACCAGGCTCTGGCAGTAGATCGGCTGGGCATTGCGCAAAACACTTGCGCCGCTCGTGGAGTATCGAGTGTGACCGATGGCGATGTGCCCGGGCATGCGTGCCAATGTCTCTTCGTTGAAGACCTGGCTGACCAGGCCCATCCCCTTCTCCATGTGAACCGTCTCGCCGTCGCTCACCGCGATCCCGGCAGACTCCTGGCCGCGATGCTGTAGGGCAAAGAGGGCAAAGAATGCAAGACGAGCCGCCTCGTCATGCGGCGTAAAGAGTCCGAGTACGCCGCACTCTTCCTTCAGTCGATCGTCGTCTAGGTCGTGCGGCACCACCGTAGTGTAACTCAAACCCCTGCCGCTGCGACCGGTTGCGGGCCCCAGATCAAGTCGGGACGCAGGAGAATGGTTTGTTCCCGATCCGGGCCGACGCTCAGGACCGCGATAGGAGTCTCGCAGAAGTCTTCGATGAACCTCAAGTACCGTCGAGTCGCCTCCGGCAGGTGCTCCAACTTTCGCGCTGACTGGAGATCGCCGTCCCAACCGTCCATGGGCTGGAGTTGCGCCTCGACTCGGGCGAGGTCCGCGACGTCCGCAGGCAAGAACGGGACATCGGCCCCATCAAGCTTGTAGCCAGTGGCCACTTGCAGCGGTCCAATGCCACTCAAAACGTCCAGCCTCGTGACGATCAAGCCGCTCATTGAGTTGAGCCGGCAGCTTTGCCGCAGCGCGACCAAGTCGAGCCAGCCGCAACGCCGCCCACGTCCAGTCGTCGTTCCGTACTCGTGGCCCTGCGCCCGGATCTGCTCGCCGGTCGCGTCGTCCAGTTCCGTAGGGAATGGCCCGCTCCCGACGCGCGTCGCGTACGCCTTGCAGACCCCCAGTACGTTTTGGATATCGCGCGGCCCGATGCCCGTCCCCAGACAAGCTCCCGCAGACGTCGGATGGCTGCTGGTCACGTACGGGTACGTCCCGTGATCCAGATCCAAGAAGGTCCCTTGGGCCCCCTCGAACAGGATCCGGTCGCCACGCTTGACCGCCTCCTGCAAGTCCCAGTCCGTGTCGCACACGAACGGCCGTAGACGGTCGGCGTACGCGCTGTATTCGGCATAGACTTCCTCGAAATCCAGCGACTCGCTCCCAAACATCCCTAGCAGCCGGTTCTTCACCGCCATCACATCGCGCAACCGCTCGCGGAAATGCTCGGGATTGACGAACTCGCCCATCCGGATGCCGATGCGGGCGACCTTGTCTTGGTAGGCCGGGCCGATCCCGCGCGAGGTCGTGCCGATCTTGTTCGCGCCACGAGCCTCCTCTTCCAACTGGTCCAGCAACCGATGGTAGGGAAAAACAACGTGGGCAGCCGAGCTGATCTTCAGCGTTCCGAGAGGTTGCGAAATCGCCGCCGTTCGGTCGTACTCTTCGAGAAGTCCTCGGGGGCAAATGACCATGCCGCTGCCGAGGACTGCGGTGCAGTCGGGGTGCAAGATGCCCGCCGGGAGCAGGTGAAACTTGTAAACTTGATCCCCAACGATGACCGTGTGCCCGGCGTTGTTGCCACCGCTGTAGCGGACGACGACGTGGGATTCCGATCCCAGCCAATCGACCATTTTTCCTTTAGCTTCATCGCCCCATTGGGCACCGACGATCACGAGGGTGGGCATGAGTAGTGTGGTTCTCCAGGGGGCCTCTGGCCCTGTGAAGGATACCTTCGGACAAGGAAAGGCCCTACGCAGACTGGCCGCGCAGGGCTCAATTCACCCCAAAATACTCTCCAAGCGCTATATGCCCCAGAGTAGTCGGGCTTCAAGCCCGAATCCGCTATCCAGCAGACTCGGACGCTATGGGAATGGTACAAGCGTCCGCCCGAAGCATTTCCAAGCGCAGGCAAAACGGATGAGGCAATGAAAGGAGCAATTGCCAGAAAGGAACAGCATGGTGCTGAAGGTCCTCAAGCCGAATACCAACGCTGGCTGCATCCCAGCCAGAACATTTGTGTATCCATCTTAATGCAAACCCGGACCAGATGACAAGGAAAATGTGACAAGATCGTTCGCCGATGCTTGCCACGCGTTACAAATCTCGCATTTATGCGGGGTCCCCCGGATGCACCGAGTCGTGCCGGATCAAACACGTCCCCACGAGCAAGGTCATCACGGCAATTGCGATCGGATAACCCAGTCCCGCTAGGTTCTGTTTCGTGCTTGTCTGCAGGTAGGTCGCGATGACGGGCACCAGCCCGCCGAAGACCCCGTTGCCGAGGTGATACGGCAGCGACATGGACGTATAGCGGATGCGTGTCGGGAACATCTCGACGAGAAACGCGGCAATGGGGCCGTACACCATCGTCACGAAAACAACTTGTATGAAAATCAGTGCGCCCAGCGTAATACAAACCGCGAGTGGTGGCTGAATCTCCACCTTTGCTTTCTCCTTGGGCAAGGCACGATGCGGCTCGTCGGGGGTCACTGGCGTCTTGGTCGTCCGCACCAAGCCGTTCGACCATCGCTCGGTCTTCTGCTCCACCCCGATCACCTGTTTTGTGACCGGATCGACGGCCCGATCCACTTTGAATTCGGTCCCCGCAACACCGACTTCGATCTTTGCGGGCGCAACCTGCAACAGCATCGCTTGATAGATCGGAATGTAGAGCAGAGCGGCCAGCGCGCACCCGAACATCATGATCTTCAGCCGTCCGACCCGGTCAGACAGCCGACCAAACACCACGAAGAGCGGCGTCGCCAGCAAGAGAGCAACCGCCACGATCATGTTGACCGTCATAGGGCGGATCATCATGACCTTCTCCAGGAACGTCATAGCGTAGAACTGCCCGGTGTACCAAACCACTCCCTGCCCCGCAGTCGCCCCAAACAGCGCGAGCAGCACCAAGCGGCGGTTCTCCGGCTGGACAAAGCTCTCGCGTAACGGGTTCTTGCTCGTCGTCCCGGCTGCCTTGATGTCCGCGAAGAGAGGAGACTCCTCCATGCGACGCCGGATCAGGTAGCTGACAAACACCAGCACCGCGCTCAGCAGGAACGGGATGCGCCAACCCCATTGCCCAAAGGCCGCTTCACCCAGCGACACCCGCGTGATGAGAATGACCGCCAGTGAGACGAACAACCCCAAGGTCGCCGTCGTCTGAATGTAGCTCGTGAAGTGGCCCCGCTGCCCCACAGGCGAGTGCTCGGCGACGTACGTTGCCGCACCGCCGTATTCGCCCCCCAGCGCCAGACCCTGGAGCAGTCTCAACAACACCAGCACTACCGGCGCGGCAACCCCGAGCGTCTCGTAGGTCGGCAGCAAGCCGATCACGCACGTGGACGCACCCATCATCACGAGCGTGAGCAGGAACGTAACTTTGCGCCCGACGAGATCGCCCATCCGACCGAAGACCAGCGCCCCAAAGGGCCTCACGACGAAGCCCGCGCCGAAGGTCGCCAAAACGCTCAGAAAGGCCGCGGTCTCATTCCCCTTCGGAAAGAAGTTCGCCGCCAAGATCGTCGCCAGCGCACCGAACAGATAGAAGTCGTACCACTCAATCAGCGTCCCCGCGGACGAAGCGAGAATCACGCGCCGCAGATTGCGTCGCTCGTCGGGTGCTAGCACGGCAGACATGGGCCATTTTGCGCATGCAGCCGCATCCTGCGCAACGCTAGAGGCCGGTCATAATCAAGTTCATGCCGGAAAAACCCAAGAACGCGCGCATTATCACCCTCGGATGCGCCAAGAACGAGGTCGATAGCGAGGAAATCGCGGGCGTCCTCCGCCAGTCCGGCATGGGAGTGGACGGATCTGCCGCCAACCCCGAAGTCACGATCATCAACACCTGCGGATTCCTGGAGTCCAGCAAGCAAGAATCGATCGAGGCGATCAAGAAGGCGGTACGGACGAAGGGACACGGCAAGGTGATCGTCGCAGGCTGCCTCGCCCAGCGGCTGGGCGAAGAACTCGTCCGACTGGCCCCCGGCGCGGACGCCTACATCGGTGTGGGTCAGATGGGCCGCTTCAGTGAGATCGTCGCAAACACGCTCGTCGCCTCGGCACCAATTCTTGAAGTTGAACCGCCACACCACCGCTGGGCCGACGTTACCACCCGAGCCCGCACCGGGCGACCTTGGTCCGCCTATCTCAAGGTGAGCGAGGGGTGCGACCACCAGTGCACGTTTTGCACCATCCCGAGTTTCCGCGGCAAGCACCAAAGCAAGCCGATGGAACGGGTTCTGGAAGAGGCCCGGCACCTCGCCCGCACGGGAGCGCGCGAGATAAACCTCATCGCCCAAGATGTCACCCAGTACGGCTACGACCTATACCGCAAGTTCACGCTCCCGACGCTCCTGAAAGAGCTCGACGCGATCGATGGCATCGAGTGGACCCGTCTGCTGTACTTTTATCCGAATCGCCTCACTGACGAGGTGATCGAGGCGATGGCCGGGCTCAAATCGGTCGTGCCCTACATCGACATCCCGTTGCAGCACGTCCACCCTGACACCCTGCGCCGCATGAAGCGGCCCTGGGAAGGCGAACGCTACCTCCAAGTTTTTGAGAAAGTCCGCCACGCGATGCCCGACGTCGCGATCCGAACCACCTACATCGTCGGCTTCCCCGGCGAGACGGAGGAAGAGTTCAAGGCTCTGCTCGATTTCACCCGTGAGGCTCGGCTCGACCGGGTCGGAGCGTTCCTCTTCTCGCGCGAACCCGGCACCCCCAGCTACGATATGCCCGGTCAGGTGCCGACCAAGGTGAAGCGGGATCGCTACGACAGGCTCATGCGGCTGCAGCAAGTGATCTCCCGCGAGAAGAACCGAGCGTGGGAGGGCCGAAACCTACGAGTGCTCATCGAAGAGGGACGCGACGGGTGGAGCGCCGCCCGCTCGCATCGAGATGCGCCCGAAATCGACGGCTGGGTCTACGTCCAAGGCGAGCACACCCCAGGGCTGTTCATGGATGTGACCGTCACGGAAGGGACAGATTACGACCTGATGGCCGTTCCCATCGGCACCGCACCCGTAAACAAGCGACCCCTCACCAGCTTGCGCATGGCCAAACCACGCCCGCCGGTCTAGCTGCCGAGCGCCTCCAAGATCGCCTGTGCGTACCGCTGACTCGCACCAAGGTTCGCTTGCACAAGCGCCGAGGCGCGAGCCCCGAGTTCTGCCCGTTCATCGGGACCGTTTAACCATTTGGTTAACATGCTCGCCAACTCTGCTGGAGTCGCGCACGCGTGAGCACAGCCTGCCGCTCCCGCCATCGCCGAGACCTCGGCGAAATTCTGCATGTGCACGCCATGCAACACCGGCACTCCGGCCGCCAGAGGCTGGATTAGATTCTGCCCGCCCAGGTTCGCGAAGCCCCCACCGATGATGGCCACGTCGGCAATGGAGTACGCAGCCGACAGTTCTCCAAACGTGTCCAGGATCAACTGCGGCCCCCGTTCACCCTTGGACCGCAATGCGACCTTGCCAAACTGCGCGCGGGTCTTCTCCGCCAGCTGAACCGCCGCCTCCAGGTGGCGCGGGGCATGCACGATCCGCACCCCGGTCAGGTCGACGCTCCGCAGCGCCTCCAGTACGAAATCCTCGTCCTCGGTCCCCCGCGTCGATCCGATCACCACGACCCGTTCCCCGGGCTGTAACCCAAGAATGTCGCGCCACTGCTCGCGCGCGCCCGGTGGCACCATCGCGCCTTGGTCAAACTTGCAATTTCCCAGGACCCGCACCTCGCGCGCACCCAGGTCCCGAATCCGCTGGGCATCGACCTCCGTCTGCACCAGCGCCTGATCGAGGCTCTGAAATAGCGCACGGTAGTAGCCCCGGACCTTGATTGATCGTGGGTACGCCCGGTCCGAGATCCGCCCATTCAGCAGCAGAGTCTTCGCGCCCAGGTCCTTCGCCATGCACAGGAAGTTCAACCACAGTTCCGTCTCCATCACGGCGACCACGTTCGGTCGCACACGCATGAGCGAAGCGAGGACGAATCGCGGCACATCAATCGGAAAGTAAATGAGTCGATCGTAGAGCTCTGCGGCCTGCGACTGCGCAGTCGAGTGTCCGCTCGAAGTCGTCACGCTCAGGACAATCTCCGGGGGGTTGGCGTTGGCCCGCAGCGCCTTGAGAATCGGAAGCGCGGCGACCACCTCGCCAACCGACACGGCGTGGAACCACACCCTCCGCTTGGAAGCAGGCAGCGAAAAAGGGAGATTCCCTGTGCGCTCCTGCCAATCTGGCCCGTCTGCACGCCTACGAGCGCGCATCAACATCCACGGCACCCAAAGCGGCGAAAGCAGCGTCAGCAGCAGGTTATAGAGTAGCCGCATCCAACTCCCGGCCCACGATCCGCCGGAAGGCCTCCAGGTACTTTGCGCGCGTCTGACTCACGACGTGGTCAGGCAGCTCTGGCCCGGGCGGAGTTTTCGCCCAGCCGATCGACTCCAGATAGTCACGTAGGAACTGCTTGTCAAAGCTTGGCTGCGCTCCACCGGGTTTCCAAAGGCTGGCCTCCCAGTACCGCGAGCTGTCGGGGGTCAGCGCCTCATCGATCAGGATCAGTCCATCCTCGGTTAGACCGAATTCAAACTTGGTATCGGCCAGAATCAGCCCTTGCCTTTCAGCGTGGTCGCGAGCCCGGATATACAGTTCCAGCGTCCAATCCCGAGCCTGCTCCGCGACCTCACGCCCCACTGTATCAACCATTTGGTTAAAAGAGATGTTCTCATCATGTCCGCTCATCGCTTTGGTTGAAGGGGTGAAGATCGGATCCGCGAGTCGGGAACCGTCAAGTAGGCCCTGAGGCAATCCCGCAATCGCTGTCTGTCCCGCGCGATACTCCTTGTAAAGCGAGCCCGTGATGTAGCCCCGCACGACGCACTCTACGGGCAACGGAGTCGCCTTACGGGCAATCGTCGTCCGCCCGATCAGAGGCTCTGCGCTCTGCGGCACCCGCGCGCGGATCTCGCGCTCCGAGGAGGCGATGACGTGGTTGGGGCAGATGTCGTGCAAGCGGTCGAACCAGAAAAGTGACATCTGGTTCAGGATGCGCCCCTTGTCGGGCACCCCGGTCTGCATGATCACGTCAAACGCCGAGATGCGGTCAGTCGACACAATCAGAACCTCGCTGCCCAGATCGTAGACCTCGCGGACCTTGCCGCTACGGGGTTCCGGCAAGCCCGCGAGGGCCGCCCCAGAGAGCATCACCATGCTCCCATTATGTCAGTCCGTCAGGGTTGATCGGAGAATTGCGCCCGCTGGAGCGCCCGCAGGTCCTCGTAGCGCCGGATCTGTTCCTCGATCTCCTCGCAGTTCGCGTCTGCGTACGCAATCGCGGCGGTCAGATCGGCTTCGCGTACGGAGGGGAAATGCTCAGGCAGCGCTCCAAAAGAGCCCAGGCGTCGATGCTCCCGCACGAGTTCCCAGACCGCCAAGCCCGAGTCTGCGAGCCGGGCAAATCCATGGTCGTCGTCGGCTCTCAGCACGGCGCATTGTCCTCGGCCCTGTTGCCGTAGTCGTACCATGCGACCGATGACCTCTTCCTCCGAGACCCGGAGCACGCCCGCGGCTTCGGTGACGGTGATGTCCTCGTGCGCGACCGCCGACAAGGTGAGTTCCTCCAGCACATCGGGCTCAGAGGCGAAGAACCGTTCGAGGATCGTGGCGAGGTGGTCGGGGGCGGTTCGACTCAGAAGCATCAAGTGCCCCAACTGCCAATGTAGATGCGTGGTTTCCATAAAGGTCTCTTGGAACTCGCGGACCACGCTGTCCGCAACTTCCACATTCTTAAGTATGACTACGCTAAGACGGTTGAAGTTCGTCGGCAGATGCTTGCGGTAGGAAAGAATAGTCGGTCAAAAACTTGTCCATCGCCGCGTAATACTGCTCCGGATGGACCCAGCGACCCTCGGCATGCTGGCACCCTTCGAACCAAACAAGTTCACCCCGCGAACCCAAAACGTTGAAGTTTCGACTCGCCTGGCTGGGATCGGCCAACGTATCGTGGGTCCCGTGCAGGAGCAAAATGGGCAGTTCCCCCGCCGCTTCGAGCGCGTGGGCGACATCGACGTCCTTCGGGGAGAACTTGAGCATCAGCCGCGCCACCAGTGGGGTTGGCCACAAGAAAATCGACAGCCACTTGCCTCCGACGAACACCCACCAACCCGAAACCGCGTCCAGCAGCCGCGAGAACGCGGAGTCAAGAATGAGCCCATGCACTACGCCTCGGCGATCGAGCGTCGCAAACGCACACGCCGCCGCGCCCATACTTGAGCCCCACAGTAGCACGCGTCCTTCGGGCACCTTCGCCTTCACCCAGTCGATCGCAGACTCCACATCGGCCCGCTCGTGCCAGCCAAATCCGCACCGCTTCCCTCCGCTTCGGCCGTGGGCCCGCAGATCGATGCACAGCGTACTGAAGCCGCGCTTCCAGAACCAGTGCGCCACCGCGGCCGATTCGGACCGGTTCATCATGTAGCCGTGGACAAGAATGACCACGTCCAGTGCACCGGGAGTCTCGCTCCACCACCCGCGCAGCATGATCCCGTCCGGATTCTGAAACTCGACCGATTCCTGGGGTGCGCCAAGTGCTCCGGGCGAGTGGAATATGGGAATGCGATACGGCCGGATGCTGACCAAGACGGCCACCACCTGAATCGCAACATACAGCAAGATCGCAACGACTACCCAAATCATCCGTCAGACACCTGAAGATCCGACCGTCGGTTGGCTACAATAGTTTCGGACCCAACATGCTAGCCCTTAACTTCTACTCCGAGATCTACGAAGACATTTTGCACAAGGGGCGAAAGACTGCAACAATTCGACTCGGCGACAAAAGCGATAAGTATCGCGCGGGCGAAATCATCTGGATTACGGTTGGCCCCCGCTACGGAACGAAGCGCAAGCTCTACACGGGCGTCATTGACCGTGTCGAAGTCAAGCCCATCATGGAGCTGTCACCCCGCGATATCGAGCGAGAGAACCCCGAGTTTCGCAACCAAGACGATGTGATCGGCTTGCTCGGTCGTGTTTACCAGGAGTTCGTAACTCCCGCGCACACCGTCACCGTGGTGTACTTCTCGAAAATCGAGGAAGGCTCGGCGTCCGACTGGAAGCTCTAAGCCTTCAGGAAGAGCTTACGCTGGTAGAACCACGCGAAGAGTAGCCAAAACGCTCCGATGTACCCCGCAGTGTACATGCTGCCGCCCCAGATCGGCCCGAACCACAACTTCAGCCACTCCAGGGCCGCTGCGTGCATCTCGGCTCGTCCCGATGGACTCGGGAGCGTCCACGCTTTGAACCACAGCAGCTTCACGAGAATGGGCAGGACGTACGCAAGCAAGGCGTTGGAGCCGAAGTACACCCAGACACGCGCCCCCTCCGCCTGCGCAGAACGATGTCGCTCCCACGATCCATCAAACCAGGCGAAAAACCCCGCCAGGACGACCAGCCCGAGCCCACCCGACATGAGGATGTAAGATGGCGTCCAAACGGGCTTGTTGTAGGGCAACCAGAAATTCCACAGTGCGCCCGCCAGCATCAGCGCCGCCCCACGCGTCACCAGCCACCGAAGCTTCTCTGGGAAATCTAAGTCCTCGCGCCGCACGACCCCCGCCGCCCATGCGCCGATCACCACGAGCGGGGCGGTCGGAATCACCGATGTTAACCCTTTGAGGCGGGTGACCTCAAAGAAGCTCAGTGAGTTCAGCCAATTGAAGACGTTCGCTCCCTCCTCGAACGCGGGGCCGCCGGGGAACGGTGTGAGGCTGGCAAACAGCCCGTAACCCACGAGTAATCCCCCGCACAGGATGGCTTGCGTCCGCGGGCGCAAACGGCAAATGAATGACCCCGCAACGAATGCCAGCGCGATAAGTTGAAGGACGCCCAGAGTGAAGACCGGTTTCTTCTCCAGCGCACTGCTCAGCACCAACCCCCAGAAGAAAATCACCGCCCCGCGCTTCCAGATGCGACGCACTAAATCCCGCTCGGTAAACCCTCGCTTTACTGCCGCCGCCTCTGCGAAGGGGATGCTCAGCCCCACACACAAGAGGAACCACGGAAAGACCAGATCGGCGATTCGCATCCCCTGATTCCAGGGGCCATGCATGAGCTGGTCGGGGGTGTAGACGTCCAGTGCGATGTTGTTCACGAGGAGCATCAGTACGATGTTGAACCCCCGGAAAACATCAAGGGACAACAATCTTACCGAAGGTATGATCTCCTTTTGAGCGGTCAACATCGACGGCTCTCCGGCAGCGTCGCCGGAACCCCCATGATCCCCGTGCTGTTGCATGGATTGGTCCACCGTATGCGCAAGATTACACCCGCCGCGAGCCTCAAGCTCTGCACTCTGAGCATTTCGCTCACAGTGACGGTTGTTGCGCATGCCTCCATGGGACCCTGGGCCGCCTGGCTAAGCTCCCGCTCTGTCCAGATCGAGGACGGTCAGGTCGTCGACCGGTCGCACTTCCCCGTGGACAGAACTGGCACCATGTTGCCACTCAAGAATCTTGCGGTCATGCAACGCTCAGACCCGTATTGGATCAGTGCGAAGCGTGAATTTGAAGCCCCCCGACCCGCGACGGATGCGCGCACCGAGCCCCGAATATGGGTCATTTATGGCGGACCCACGGGCGCAAAGAAGATCGCCCTGACGTTCGACGACGGCCCCAAGGAGCCCAACAACTCCGAGACCCTCGCCGCGCTCCGCGCGGTCAACGTACGCGCAACATTCTTTCTTGTCGGCAAGATGGTACGCCGCTACCCGGAGGGGGCACGCGCGATCGCGGTCGCCGGACACGAAATCGCCAACCACAGTTTCAGCCACGCCACGCTCAGCCAAGTGTCGTACGAGGATGCCTCGGTCGACTACATGGCCGCCAACCTAGCGATCCGAGATGCGTGCGGCGTGACCCCCGTCTGGTGCCGCCCACCCGGTGGCAAGCGTGACCACGCGGTCTACCGGGCAGCTAGCCGAGCAGGCCTCAAGACGGCGCTGTGGACGAGCGACCCGCTCGACTTTCAACAGCCTGCGCAAGACGTGCTCCTGGGTCGCATGGTGCGGGACCTACAGCCTGGCGCGGTCTACTTGCTACACAACGGAGCACGACAGACGTTCGCGGTGCTGCCCGACTTCGTCCGAATAGCCCACGAGCAAGGCTACGAATTTGTCACTTTGAGTGAGCTTTTCTCAGAAGGCAAACCATCTGCCGCTAGCGCAAGGCCATAATCACCCCTGTTGAACACAAAAAAATGCCCCGCCACTTTTGGGCGGGGCTAGTGTTGGACCAGTACGTTGCGTTCAAAAGACGTGATTCATCGGATGGCGAGGGGGCAACAGCCCCTCAGCTTCCGAGCTTCTGCCTCCGCAAGAAGGTCGGGATGTCCAAGTCGATCTCGTCCATCGTAATCGGCGGAGGAGCCGAGGTCATCCCCGAAGCGACCGGTGCAACCCGGACTTCCGAGCGGACGGCACCCGCGTTCCCCATGAAGACCTGAGGATCAAGCTGCTGCGCACCTTCGGGCATGCCCGCTGCGAGCACCGTGATGAAGACTTCGTCGTGCTCGGTCTCCTTGGTCACGTGGCCCATGAAGATTTCCGCATCTTCCAGGTCGGCGTATTGTTGCAGATACTCCATCGCTTCGTGCGCTTCGCCGATGCTGAAGTTCTTGCCCGCGGTGATGTTCACCAGCAGTTTCTTTGCGCCGTAGATGCTGGTCTCCAGCAAGGGGCTATTCGCGGCAGTCTGCGCGGCCAACCGCGCGCGCTGCTCGCCCATACCTCGCCCCATACCCATGAGCGCCACTCCGGCTTCGCGCAGCACCGTGCACACGTCGGCAAAGTCCACGTTGATGAGACCGGGCAGCAAGATGATGTCACTGATCCCCTGGACGCCCTGGCGCAGTACGTCATCCGCGGCGGCAAAGGCCTGCTGCATCGTCGTGCGCTTGTCCACCACGTTCAGCAACCGGTCGTTCGGCACCGTGATCATGGTGTCGACTTCGGCGCGCAGTCGTTCGGCTCCGTCCGCGGCGAGCTTTCGTCGGCGAGGGCCCTCGAAGAGGAACGGCTTGGTGACGACGCCGACGGTCAGAATCCCCTTCTCGCGCGCCATCTTGGCGACGATGGGTGCACCACCGGTGCCTGTACCACCGCCCATACCGGCCGTGATGAAGACCATGTCGGTATCGGCGAGGATCTCGGCGATTGCCTTCTCACTCTCATGGGCCGCAGCGGCACCCACGCTGGGATCACCGCCCGCACCAAGGCCGCGAGTTGCCTTCTCACCGATCTGAAGTTTCACACCCGCCTGGCTGCTATCCAGCGCCTGGGCGTCTGTGTTGAGGCTGACGAACTGAACACCACTTACGTTCTCGGCAATCATGCGGTTCACGGCGTTGCCGCCTGCCCCGCCAATGCCGATCACCTTAATGGTGGCCTGCATATCAAAGAGGTTAATCGCTTGCATATTTTCCTGGTCCTGCATAATATTCGCGTCCATACAAAGTTCAAATAAATGCCTTCCGTGGTCGGCAGTTGCATTCAGGACGCCTGCTCTGGCCAAAAAGCCGCAGGAAAATACCGGCACTCAAACGATGCCGCAGCGAAGCAAATCTTTGAGGACGAGGAGCCCCAGTAGGGTGCCGTCCGCATCGACGACGGGCATCTCGCCCACCTTTTTCGCAAGGTTCTGGAACACCTCTAGGGCCTCGATGGCCATGAGTTCCGGCTCCAACGTCCAGCGGGTGGGGTTCATCATGTCCGAGGCTGTACCCGAACGCGGGTCTTCGCTTTCGAGGAACCATCGCCGCAGGTCGCCATCGGAAATGAACCCGAGCAAGTGCCGCCGTTCATCGACGACGCACGCCGCACCGGCACCCGCCGCGGTGATCGCCCGCATAACGGTGACGACCGCATCGGCAGGCTGAACCATGGCCACATCGTCGCCCGAGCGCATGACGTCTCCGACCGTCAGCAGCAGCCGCTTCCCTAGCGCACCGCTCGGGTGGTACCGGGCAAAATCTTCACGCGTGAACCCGCGCAGTGTCATCGCGGCGATCGCGAGGGCGTCGCTGAGCGCGAGCATCGCGGTGGTCGAAGTCGTCGGCGCAAGGTTGTTCGGACACGCCTCTTCCCGAACGCCCGTATCGAGCACCAAGCTCGCTGCTCGGCCCGCGCTTGATTCGGCTCGCCCAGTCATCAGGATCGTTCGTGCACCAATCGCCCCCAACGGGACGAAGAGGTTGACGACTTCATCCGTCTCGCCGCTGTGCGAGTACAGCAGCACGATGTCGTCCGCCGTGACTTTGCCCAGATCGCCATGGACGGCTTCCGCCGCGTGAAGGAACAGCGAGGGCGTTCCCGTCGAACTGAGCGTTCCCGCCGTCTTCCGAGCAATGTGTCCCGACTTGCCGATGCCACACGTGATGACCCGGCCCGGGCACTCGACGAGCCACTGGACGGCCGTCACGAAAGCGGGATCGATCGATGCAGCAAGTTCGTTGAGAGCGCGACCTTCGGCCCGAAGCACGTCGACAATCACCGACCGCGCAAGGTCAGAATTGAACGCGGTCATGCCCCTCAAGGATCTGCTTGCCGAAGAGCGAGCAAAGCCATTCGACCGCAAACTTGGCCGTCATATTGTTGGCGTCGAGAAGCGGATTCACTTCGACGACATCCAACCCAACGAGTTCTATGTCGTGCGTCATAGCGGCTTGATGCAGCAGCTCAGCCAGGAAGTGGCCCTCCCGGTAGCTCAGCCCTCCCATCACGGCCGTGCCCGTCCCTCCGGCAAACACCGGGTCCAAGACGTCCACATCAAAGCTGATCCAAAGTTTTTGGCCCTTGCGTGCCTTCATCCAGTGCACAAACGCATCCACCACTCGGTCCACGCGATGACGGTCGATGTCTTGCATCGTCGTCGCAAAGCAGCCCGAGAGTGTCGAGATAATCATCCGCTCGCCGTGATCCACCGCGCGCAGGCCGAGCCACGCGATGTGGTCCCGTTTCAGCCGCGTCATGGGGATCACGCACTCGATCAGGTGTCGCCACTGGGCTCCCAGGATTCCATCCGAGTTCGCAGGCAGGCCAAGCAGCGCGGCCACCGGCATCCCGTGGAGGTTGCCGCTGGGCGAGCTTTCGGGGGTATTGAGGTCGGCATGAGCATCGATCCAGAGGACACTCAGTTCGCCGTTCGTCGCTTCGAGGGCACCCGAGATCGAACCGATGGAGTTGCTGTGATCACCAGCCATCACGACGGGGACGTTCCCACTCAAAATCGAATCGCGAACCGTCTGCTTGACGAGTTCGTACGAAGACACCGCGCCTGCGAAGTTCCGTAGGCCGTCCTGGGTAATTGGTTCCGGGTCCGGTTCGGTCTCCAGATCGCCGAGGTCTCGCCACTCGAGCCGCAAGTCAGTGAGGGCCTCGTGCAGTCCGGCAATGCGCATGGCGACGGGCCCGAGTGCGCTCCCCCGGGATCGGCCACACAGATCAAACGGAACGCCGATCAGGTCCAACATGCAGGCTCATTGTACTTCGGTACACTCTCGGGCGTCCACCACGTCCATGAGCCAGACCACCGTCGGAATTGTCACCATCCAGGGCGACTTCGAGAAGCATGTTAAGTCGCTTCGTGCGCTGGACCCAGGCATGGATATCCGCGGGCTCAAGACTCCCGAGGACCTCCAAGGCGTCGATCGCGTCATCATTCCTGGCGGCGAGAGCACCACGGTCGGCATGCTCATGCAGCGGTTTGGCCTCGGGGATGCGCTCATCGAGCGTGTCCGAGCCGGAATGCCCATCTGGGGCACGTGCATGGGCCTCATCCTGCTTGCCAACGAGATTGAGGGCCACGAGCAATACAGCCTCTCGCTGCTGGACGTGACGGTAAGGCGCAACGCCTTCGGGGCCCAGGTGCACAGCTTCGAGGATTCGGTCGATTTCGAGGGGTTGCCCGAACCCGTTCTCGGCGTTTACATCCGCGCACCGATCATCACTCGGCTCGGTGACGGAGTTCAGGCACTCTCACACTACGACGGCAAGTGCGTCGCCGCGCGCCAAGGCCACGTGATCGGGACTTCATTCCATCCAGAACTAACGGATGACACGCGTCTGCACGCCTGGTTCCTGGGGCTCTAACAGAGTTTGGCCCCGCGCTGAGGGGAAGCGACGGGGCCGTGGGGTATTTGGAGAGAAGAGTCTGTGCTCCGAATCATTGACCACGATGCGACAGTAGTTGTTCCAGACTATTCTCAATTTTTTACCGAGCGGTCTACTGTCCGTTGAGTCGCTCGTACACAAGCTCTATGTCGGGGCCCCAACTATGAGTTCTCCTCAGCTTGAACCGCTCAGTGATGTCAACCGCCGGTCCGGTACCGGTCCAAGTTCGACCCTCCAAGAACAGTGTCGGCGCGACAAAGAGGTGGATCCGATCGACCAGATCCGCG
Organism: Chthonomonas sp.; assembly: GCA_016788115.1. Taxonomy (NCBI): domain Bacteria; kingdom Bacillati; phylum Armatimonadota; class Chthonomonadia; order Chthonomonadales; family Chthonomonadaceae; genus Chthonomonas; species Chthonomonas sp. Next base: position 247,031 of record JAEURR010000003.1, read on the forward strand.
CGCAAGAACGAGCCGATCGTGTGGCCCCCACCTTCCACGAGCAACCCAATGTGTCCGCGCTCCCTCAGCCCCGCGAGGATGGCGTGTAGGTCGACACTCCCGGTCACATGCCAATGGTTCTCGTCCGCGAATACAGTGGCTGTCCTTGGGAGCATCGCCGTCGGGTCGAGAATCACGCGCAGCGGTTGGTTGACCACCCCCGGGACGCGCGCCGTCAACGCCGGGTTGTCCTGCTCGACGGTCGCCCGGCCGACGCAGACCGCGCCCATGCGGGCACGCAGCCGGTGCCCCTCCTCACGCGCCTCGGGACCGGTGATCCACTGACTTGTCCCATCGGGTCGGGCAAGGTAACCGTCCAACGTGATCGCGGCCTTGACCGCTACAAACGGACGGGCTTCGCGGTGAGCAAACAAGAACGGTTCATTCGCAGCGGCTGCCTCTTCGCCGCACTGCCCGACCTCGACTTCGATCCCCGCCTCGCGGAGCACTTGGACTCCGCCTCCGGCGCGCGGGTTCGGATCTGCGACCGCGACAAACACCCGGCGCACTCCCGCCGCGATCAGGGCCTCGGTGCAGGGTGGTGTTCGTCCGTGGTGCACGCACGGCTCGAGCGTCACGTATACGTCGGCTCCGCGTGCCGCTTCACCCGCTGCTTGGAGCGCGACCACTTCGGCATGGGCTCCACCCGCATGGTCGTGAAATCCGGTCCCCACAACGACGCCGTCGCGGACGATCACGCAGCCGACGTGGGGGTTGGGCGCAGTAAACCCTTGGCGACTAAGGTCGATCGCCTGCCGCATCATCGTCCAATGTGCGTGGTCGTTCATGATCTCTGAGGCTCCCTTCTACCAAGTGCTTGAAGTTGTCTACGGTGTCCTCCATGTACTCGCGCCGGGTCTGCCGTGCGACCAGCAGCGCCAGGTACGCCGTGACCAGGAACGAAGTGCACACAATGCCGAAGTACACCACCATGCGCAAGCCGTGTTGGATCAGGACCGCGCGGATATTTGAGTTCGGCGCAGGACCGACGACCCAAGGCCAGGCGATCAGCAGCCCGACGCTCAACAGCAAGAACGCGGTCGTCCACCGATTCAGGGCCATGCCGATCGCAACGCCTGTACGGCGCTCTCCATGGGACCACGGGTGAGGTAGCTACCGACGACAAAGACATTCGCGCCGGCGGCCTTGGCTGTCGCCGCGGTCGTGTCGTCTATTCCGCCATCTACCTGGATCGGCAGGTCTGGCCGCCAACTTCTGAGGCGCTGCACCTTTTCCAAACAAGACGGGATCAGCGCTTGGCCACCCCATCCAGGATTCACCGTCATGACCAGTGCCATGTCCATCACGTCCAGCAATGGGCGCAAAGCTTCGACATCCGTGCTCGGGTTGATCGCGACTCCTGCCTCAATCCCCATCGCGCGAAGTTCGGAGCACAGTCGGTGCGAGTGGATGACCGCCTCGACGTGAAAGATGATGCGAAAACAGCCCGCATTCGCAAACGCCTCGAAATGCCGCTCAGGGGTCATCGTCATCAGGTGGGCCTCAACCGGGCAACTCGCGATCTCCACAGCGCGCTTCGCCAAGTCCGCTCCGAAGGTGATCGGTGGCACGAACTGACCGTCCATCACATCCAAATGAATCAGGTCTGCCCCCAGCCCGCACACCTCTTCGATCCGCGGCCGAAATTCCGCCGGGTCAAAGCTCAGGATCGAAGGAGCCAGAAGCGTCTTCATGTTCGAGCCTCGGCGTCTGCCTGTTCCTTCGGCGCGTTGCGCTGTGCCACAAACTCCCCGTCATAGAAAATCTTGAAAACAACATTGTCACCGTAGCCTGCGGTGCGGACTGTGATGACGTCGCCCGGCTGATGGTCCTCTTCATAGACTTGCTCGGTCCCGTTGTCGTCGATCATATCGATGCGAACGCGGACGGCGATGGGCGCAGTCAGAGTGAACGACATCTCGTATCCGCGGCGCTCTCCGCGTGACGGCTCATTCGATCCGCGCGAACCGTTGCTCACGAACATCTGAATCGTCGATCCCTTCTCGATCTGGGTCCTTGGCTTCGGATTCTGCCGCACGACTTGCCCCTTGCTGAAGTCGCGGCTCGGCACCTCCTTCACCTCAACCTTCAGATTCGACTTTGTGAGCAGATCACGAGCCTCGCGAACCTCAAGCCCTAGAACGTCCGGGATTTCCACGATTCGCCGGCCGCCACTGACCTTGGCGTATATCGTCTCGCCGCTCTTTTGCCGAGTGTCCGCGGGCGGATCAATCTCCAAGATGCGACCCTCCGGTTTATCACTAACGACCTCCTGGACCTTGAGCTTCAAACCCAGGTCTTCCAGGTCCTTGCCCGCCTGTATCGCGTTCTGGCCCACCAGGTTCGGTACGCGCACGAGCTTGGGAGACGTGACGTTCCAGAAAAGGTAAACGCCGATGAGCGCGAGAATCGCCAGCATGGCCAGATACGCCAGCGCAACGAGCCACCGTGGCAACGAATCGCTCAAATCGATCTCCTCTTCTTTCTTGGTTGGCCGAGCCTCGCGCGGCTCCTTCTGAATGACGCTCATTTTTGGCGCGACCAGTTGCGGACCAGGCTCGGGTGTCGGCGCGGGCGTGGGGCCGGTCGTGCGAATCGGCCAAGAAATCTGCTTCCCAAAGCGCAGTGCGTCTTGCAGTACCCGGAGGTCGCTCAGCATCGTTTGAGCGTCCTGGTACCGATCGTTGGGCGATTTGGCCATCGCCTTCTTGACGATTTCTTCGAGGATCGCGGGCACACCGGGGTTGGACATCCGCAGACTCGGAACCGGTGCGGTTGCGTGCTTCTCCGCCATCGAGTTCGGCGAGTCTGCACTAAAGGGGTACTTAGCGGTCAGCAGTTCGAACAGCATCACGCCGACTCCGTAGATGTCGGAACGCGGCGACAGCATCGCCCCCTGCGAGACTTCGGGCGCCATGTAGGGAGCCATCTCGGGGAGCACGATCGCTGCGGCGGTGCGGCTGCTCGCGTAGGCCGACCACATGCCAGGCAGTCCCAGCTTCACCTTGCCCTCCTGGGTGACAAAAACGTTCGCGCTGCTGACGTCGCCATGGCACTGGTTCTCGGAGTGCAGCACGCTCAACGCCTCGCAAACCCCGATTGCGGTCCCAATAGCCACGTGAGCGGAGAACGGCGCGAGCTTACGGACTTTGCTCTGAAGCTGCGTGCCCGGCGGGAGTTCACTGACGATGAAGGGTTGGCCCTCGTGCTCGTCCAATTCCATCAGCCGCTCAAGGGAGCCATGCTGAAGGGCGCTGCTTATCGAGATCACTTCGCGCACTCGGTCCAGAAACGCCGGCTCCTCGCTGAACGGAGGCTGAATCATCCGGACTTTGACTTCCCTGCCTGCCACGCGGTCTCGCACGCGGTAGGCGTGGAAAATGGGACCCTCTTCAAGTTCCTGGATGACTTCATAGCGGATGCGCAGCAGGGTGCCGATCATGCTGGTTCCTCAGGCTTGATGAACGCGGCGACCATTGCACCCAAGACCAGCAATGCGCTCAGTAAGGGCATCGGCGCAGAGTCCATTCGACGTGTCCATTCGGCTTGGGTCCCCGTCCATACCGCAACCTGACTGCCCGCGTATCCCCCGACCAAGAGGACGGCAGCAAGGGTGCCCAAAACGAGACGGAAAATCTTCATGGTAGGCCCAACAGTCGGCGCACAGCCCGAACGTCGACTTCGCTGCAAAGTTTACACGCTCCGGCCCCGGCAATCAGACTGAATGCGAGACCGGATTGGGTCGCCTTCTTGTCGCTGGCCATCCGGGCCAGCAGCCGCTCGCCATCCAGCACCGCAGGAATCGCAACCGGTAGCCCCTGCGAGAGCATGTCGCGCTCAATGTCCCCGGCTGTCCCGGGGGGAGTGATTCCCAGCGCTTCGCCAAGACGCGCCTCCGCGACCATGCCAATGGCGACCGCCTCACCGTGGAGCAAATCTTGATACCCGAGCTCGGCCTCGATCGAATGACCGATCGTGTGACCGAAGTTCAAAGTCGCCCGCAATCCGGTCGTTTCGAACTCGTCCTCCTCCACGATCCTCCGCTTGATGTCGATGCTGCGCCATACCCACTCGCCCATTTTCGGATTGCCGGGTGCGATGGGAGCGCGTCTCAGTTCCTCCAGCAGCGCCGAATCCGCAATATAGCCGTACTTCCAGACCTCCGCGCTGCCATTGATGAGCTGCCGAGGCGCGAGGGTGCCGAGCGCGTCCGGGCAAACCACCACGCGAACCGGAGGATGGAACGCACCGGCCAAATTTTTGCCGCCGCGAAGGTCGACCGCGACCTTGCCACCGACCGAGGAATCGACTTGGGCGAGAAGCGTGGTGGGAACTTGGACGACTTGCACGCCACGCATGTACGCGGCTGCCACGAATCCGACGAGGTCGCCAACGACGCCCCCGCCGATCGCGACCAGCGTCGCGTCGCGAGTGACCCTGCGTTCGGCCAACCACTCCAGACACCGCTCAAATTCAGAGATCGACTTGGAAGTCTCGCCCGACGCGACTTCATACACCAAGCGGTGCGAAAGGTGATGCCCCCAAAGCGCGGCGACCGAGGAGTCGATGAAGACGGGCTGCTCGGCGGGCAAGCTTCCAAGAAACTCGGCGAAGTGCTGCTCTTCGATGGGATAGGATCCGCGCGAGTGGTGGACGATCACTTCATCTTCTCCAGCTTGGTGAGGAGCGCCTGGGCAACCTGGGCAGAGTTGTCCCGATCGATGGGCATGCACAGGTCGGCCTGGCGGTAGATCGGCAAGCGCGACTCCAGTATTTCATCGAACCGTTGCTCCCAGCCTTCGACCTCCAAGAGCGGGCGCTTCTTGCGGCTCACGGTCAGTCGCTCAATCAGCCGCTCGCGGGGCACGTCCAGGTAAATGATCAGCCCTATGCGACGCATGTGCCGCCAGTTCTCCTCTCGAAGGATGATTCCGCCCCCCGTCGCGAGCACCATCCCTTCCGGCTGCATCTCGCGCAAGATCGAAGTCTCGTGATCCCGGAAGGTCTGCTCTCCGTAGGTGGCGAAGATCTGCGATACCGGGCGTCCAAAGCGATTCTGGAGCAACACATCGGTATCCGCGAACGAGCGCCCGCTGAGCTTGGCGAGTTCGCGACCTACCATGGATTTTCCGGCCCCCATCATGCCGATTAGAATCCAACTTTGTTGCATCTTGCTCATTGTGAAACAACGGCGCGGTGGAGCAAGTGCCCCACCGCGCCAGAGAATCGCGTCGAAATCGACGGATTAGGGAGCCAGACCGCCCATCTGATCATCTTCGACCACAATCGGGGTGACGAATATGAGGAGCTCAGAGTCGCTGCGCTGGGTGTTCGACGATCGGAACAGCTGACCGATGATCGGGAGATCAGACAGGATCGGGAATCGCGACGTGGAGGTCGTGGTTGCCTTTCGAGTCAGTCCACCGAGGGCGATCGTCTGGCCGCTCTTCACGCGGGCTACGACACCGATAGTCTGCGTCAGAATGTCGGGAATTTCTTGGCCGTCCGGGCCGCGCTTCAACTGACCGAAGTCAGCGATGGTCGGGTTCAGATACATGGTCACATAGCCGTCATCGTTGATGCGAGGTCGCACCACCAAGCCGGTATTGATCGTGATCTGCTGAGGCACCGAGTTCGTCTGGATACCGCCCGCGCCGTTGATCGTCTGGTTCAAGAAGATCGTGGTCTGGTTCTGCTGCGTGACGAACGCGGTCTGGTTGTTCAGAGTTCGAATAAGCGGAGCGTTGACGACCTTGCCCTGGCCATCCGAAAGGATGGTTCGGAGTCGCGTCGTGATGTTGCCCGTGGCGTAGTTGATGAAGATCGGGTCGCCGACGCGAGCGAAGGTGCCCGGTCGGTTGCCAGCGTTCACCGCGCCGCGTTGGTAGAGCCAGTCCATACCCAGCGATCGAGCCACCGATTGGCTGGTCGTGATGAATTCGACCTTGATGATGACCTGCTTGGGCACCGTGTCGAACATCGCCACGAGCTGTCGCAGCTGCTGGATCGCTTCGTCGTCGCCTTGCACGATCAGCGAGTTGTCGCTGGGATCGTACGTGACGCGCTGAAGCCCATCGGGAGCGAAGCCCGTGCCTGCCTGGATCGCGCCGCCACCTTGGCCGGTGTTACCACCGCCGCCACCGCCACCAAGACCCGCGCCGCCGCCACCGCCGCCGTTACCGCCACCACCGCCGCCGCGGACCTGGTTGGCCGTTTCTCCCGGAAGCTGAATGTCGTTACCGCTGTTCTGGAAGCTGCCCGAGTCGGTCGGAAGCGTGCCCTTGTCGCCCTTCACCGGAAGTGCGTTGCCGGGGCTCATGACCGCAGAACCGCCTGCGCCAATCATGACCTGTGAGGTCGGGATCTGAGTCGTTCCACGCTGATCAATCTGGAAAGTGTTGACTTCCTTGAGACCGCGGTCAGGATCAAGGGCGATGCCTTGGAAGATCGCTTCATAGACGTGGCGCACGTCGGCGTTCATGATCTTGATGCGCTCGATCTTCATCGGTCGCTTGATCGCCGTTCCCGAAGGGTTGTTCGCCAACCGTGCTGGCCGCTGGCCCGCACGAATCACGAAGACGCCATTCTCGTCGCGCTCTGCCCAGCAGCCGGCAGCTTCGCAGATGTACTTGATCGCCTCTTCAGCAGTCACGCCCGACAGAGAAAGGTTGACCTTCTCATACGGAGTCTGCGACGGGGCAATCACGAACTGAAGGCCAGTTTGTCGAGTCAGCATCTGAGTTGCCTGGAGCAGGTCTGCATCTTTCAGGAAGATGTCCACCCGCTTGGCGAGCCCGCTAACCTGAGCCCATGCGATCTGGCCAACCACCGCTAGAGCGAGTACCGCTCCGCGAGTCAGTCGTTTTGCCACGTTATTGAACGTCATAGTCGTCTTCATCCCTCTACTGTCAAATCCAAATCTCGTGCGACATTACCTGATTTAGCCTCGGCCAAAACCGCCGCTGCCGCCACCGCTACCGCCGCCAAAGCCGCCGCCGCCACCACCGAAGCCGCCACCGCCGCCGCCGAAGCCGCCGCCACCGAGACCGCCGCTGCCGCCGCCGCCACCGAGGCCGCCACCGAAGCCGCCGCCGCCGCCATTACCACCGCCGCCGCCGAAGCCACCGGAAACGATGACCGAGTTCTCAGGCTGCATGGTCGGATCCCACTCGGCATTGATCAGTCGAATGATCAAGAGCGGGTCTGCGTGGCGAATTTGGATTCGCTGCGGCATGTTGGTCGTGGTCGTCGTTGTGATCGGAGCCGTGGTGTCCGTACCACCGCCGAAGCCTGTGTCTTGCGGCTTCAGGATGATCGTGTAGATGCCACCTTCGACTCGATAGGTCGCATTAACCTGGTTCAAGATGTTGCGAAGAACCGTCTCAAACGGCGTCGGAGACGTGATGCTGATCGTCACTTCGCCCTGCACATCGGAGTTGATGGAGTACGGGATTCCGACCTGTTTGAACAGGAGCCGAAGCGCATCGCGGACGTCGGCTTGCTGGAGTTCCAGTGCCGGGACGCTCACGTTCGCCGGGTCGATCTGAGCCGTGCCCTTGATGGGGGCACCAATCAGGATCGTGCTGAGCACGCCGATTGCTGCGAGTTTCCAGAGGTTCTTCATAGTCATGGGTCCTTGTGTCTTAATTCTATCGCGATTACTCACCGGCTGTCGCGTTTCCGCCGCCGCCACCACTGTCACGGGTATCCGCGCCCGGGCCACCGCCGGCGCGACGCCCACCGCCGCCACCGCCTGTGCCTCCCGATTCGCCTCCACCGCCTCCGACATCCAGTCGGCTTGCGAGTGGAACTACGATCTCGTGCGGCAGGTCCTTCGTCGTGCGTCGCAGAACCGCCTTTTCGTTATCGATCGAAACGACCACCCACTCACCGTTATTGAGCCGGGTGCCAGGTCGAATCTCGACCAATCGGCCGTTGATCTCCAGCAACGCGGCCACGCCGTTTGCCAAAATGATGCCCGCCAACCGGAGTCCGGGAGGCGCGGGAACAATTCGAGGGGTCCCTTCGTTCGGGTCGACCTGTTCGGTGGTAGGAGCGTACAGATCCGAGAATCCTCCAAGACCTTCCATTAGCCGAGCGACGGTCTGGGTTGACTCAAACTTCGTCTCCGAAGCGAGCAGCGACCAGGGGTCTTTGCGCGGTTCGCCAACCTTGCTGCCGGCGAGTTCGCGCAGTTCGGTCATATCTGGTGCCGACTGGTCCAGGGTTATACCGGCATCAGATTTGAATGCGTACCGCTGCCCCGGAGCCAACGCCGGCGGCGCACCCGGAGTCGCCGGACCTGGAGGAGTGGTCGTCGTTGCCGTGTCGCTGCCGCCGCCGCATCCAATGAGGGCGGTCGTCGCGAGAAACGATATCAAAGCAAAGTTTTTCAGTTTCATCAGTTTGCCGCCGTCGTCTGCGCTCCAGGTCGACCAGGAGTCTCCGATGCTCGCGGAGGACCGCCAGCAGGTGCGCCACCTTCGGTGCCACCCGTCGGGCCGCCACCGGGCCCACTATTCTGATTGTCGCTCGAAGCGAGCTCCGGCACAGGGGGAGCGACCTTCGTAGCACGCAGGAATCCGACAATGCTCAACCGATAGGTACCTCGAAGCACGGGAGAAGTACCAGTAAGACTGAGACCGTCCGTCACTGCCATATAGTTCGGCAGATTGCTCCAAGACTCTACGTTCTCGGCGATCTGATCAAACGTACCTTCCACCACAATCGTGCCGAAATCGTAAACGACCACTGGGAAGTTGAGTGCGGGATAGTTGAAACCGGTTTCGACGATGTCCCGAGCCGACTGAGAGAAGTTCGGAACGACCGGACCGGTGATCACCCGAACTCCGCCCTTCTTCACCTGGGCATTGACCGCAAGCTGAATGTTATTGCGGAAGCTTCGCGCGTCCTTGACGAGCTGCCATCGGTTCACCGAGAGATCGATACCACCCTTCACCAGCGAGGCGGGCGGCGTCTTGGCATCCACAACGCCGGACCACTCTTCGTCCAGAGCCGCAAGCTTCGCTTCGGCGTCCTTGACGCGTCGTTGAGCTGCGCCACGCTTCGCGATCTCGTTATTGTAGGCAGCGGTCGTCTCAGTGTACGAACTCGCTTCCGCCATGTTCGGTGAGTAGAACATGAAGAAACCGATCGCCAGTAGCCCGACGCACAGCAGCAAGCCGCTCAGGAGCCAGGTCAGAGGATTGAAGTTCTTAAGCATGGTCGTTTATCGATCCTCCGGAGAACCGCCCTGCGAAGGTCGGCCTGGGCCACCGCCCGGTACACCCGCAGGTGGAGCACCACCCGCCGGGAGCAGTCCGGGCCCTGCCGCGGCAGGAGGAGCGGCCGAGCCAGGGCCTACCGGAGCCAGCGAGGCACGTGGCACCGGAGTGCGGAAATCGTAGTTCAGCTGCTTGTCGGCCGGGATCGAAGGATCCATGTTCAGCACGACACCAAAGGTGACTTCAGACCACTTCGGCATAGCGCGTTTGGCATCGCGGGTACCCGTTCCAAAGTTGCCCGCGCCGGTAAACCCGTCGTTAGCATCCTTGGCTTGTTCGACCAAGTAGGCGATCCGCTCATCCGGCCCCTTGGATCCGTCCGGACGCATAAATGGCGGAATCCTTCCGGCCTTCACGAGGTGCGGAAGACCAATATTATCCGTCGCGTCTAACCCAGGGACGTACGTGTCGTTCAAATCAAAAGTCGAGCGGCTGACCTGAACCGCGCCGGGGATCCGTAGGAGCGCCAGCGCAGTGTCTGCATACTGCTGGTAAGTCTGCAGGACGCCGGTAACGGTCAACAAACAACCCGTCTCAGAAGCCGGTCGCACCGACATCGCGTTCACACGCATGTAAGAAGGGATGTAGGGCTGAATGGAGCGATAGAATTCCGTGTACTTGGTGTTCTGCGCGGTCATCGCCTTGTACAGGTCCAGGTTTCGCTTGACCTCGGTACCCTGGGCGGCCTTCGCCTCCGCAGATTGCGCGAGCGCGACGACTGCATCGGCTTGCACCTTTGCTTCGTCCATCTCGACCTTCGCCGCCTCACGCTTGCCCGATGAGTAGACACTCATGAAGCCAGCAAGCGCCGCGCCGCCGATGGCGAGCAACAAGCCGAGGACAAGAAAGGTTCGGCCTCGCGCGCCTTGAGTCACATATTTTGGGAGAAGATTAAGCTTCATCGTAGTTTGTCAATCAAAAGCGATGTGAAGTGCGTTGCCGACAGCGATGGCGAACTCCGATCGGTGCGAATCTAGCTGATTCATATCCAGTCGGCGACCGGAGAGGCTGAGCCCCTTGAGCGGATCGTAATCCTGAACCTTGAGCCCAATCATGCGTTCAAGGTACTCCGAAAGTCCGCGAAGCTTTGCGCCGCCGCCGCACAGATAGATGGAATCGACGTCTCCGCCCTTGCTGCGGTAGTAGTCGATCGATCGGCGGAGCTCAGAGTAGAACTCCTCAAGGATCGCGGCCATTGCATTGTAAATCCGTGTGCTCTCTACATCGTCCGTTGGCGCAGCATCCGGAACGGGAGGTGGCGGCACGAATTCACCGGTCGTCTGATCGGCTTGAACATCGGCCGCGTACGGCTCGGCGTAAGGATTTGCCGCCGGCATCTGCATGGTGGGCGCAGGGTCCGAGGCAAAAGGATCGTAGGCCGGCGCAGCGGGTGTGCCGTATCCGCCGCCAATACCTGCGCTGTTGGGGACGCTGGCGCGGCTCTGTTTCAACGTCTCGGCTTCGGCTTCGTTGATGCCAAGATTGTCCACCAAAGCGCGCGTGATGTGGTAGCCACCGATCGGCACTTGCCGCGGCATCATCAGCTGCCCGTCCTTGTACATGTTGATGGAGGTCGTATTGTGGCCCATATCAACCACACACATCGTCTTGCCTGCGCCCGCGCCGCCGTAGCTCATCATCGCGCTTCGAGCCAGGCCCAGAGGCTCGACGTCAATTGCGTGCGGCTTACGTCCAGACTTGGTCACGACCTGGATCATGGTTTGGATCGCCGACTGCGGCGCGATCGCCATGACCACATCCATGTTGGGTGAATTCGGATCGTCGTTCGGGTACGCCCGGTAGTCGCTCTCTATCGTGCTTTCGGCGAACGGGATGTTACGACTGATTTCGTAGTTCATCGTCTCCTTCAGCTCGTCTGAGGTCATCTTGGGCACTTCGAGCGTGCGTACCAGGACGGATGCCTGACCAGCGATGGACACGACGGCGAAGGGGGCGCTTGCCCCTGCGTCCGCGGCGAGGGACTTGACGGCGGCGGCAACGGCATCGGAATCGTAAACGCCCGCGCTGTCCACCGTCCCCTCCGGAGTCGGGCCGATGTTGAGCGCGGTGATGGCAGGTTCTCGACCTTGCATCTTGACCTCCGCGATCTTGATCTGTTGACTCCCGATGTCAATTCCGAGAACAGTGTTTAGCTTTTTCGGCATACTCCAATCCGCGCCACGGTTTAATGAGGCCCCCCTATCTTACTACTGGGGTCTCAGGTGTGTCAACGACCACAGGCTGAATCTCTGACTTGGAAAAGACGCCAGAGGGGACCTGAATCGTTCGAACCGTGACTCTCGGCTTCTTTGACGCCTTGCCCAGGTTCAAAAGATACAGGGCCGAGAGGAAATCTCTCGGCCCTGAAGCGTGTGCCTCACCTGAGCAACTAGTTGCCTGGCTGCGAGTTGATCACCGGCGCCCACGTCTGCATGAACACGTCCGGGGAGCCGTCGCGAGTGCTGGACCACAGCATCCACCATAGCCCAGGTCGCCCCAGGCCCGGTGCGCTGAACGCTCCCGAGAACGGATCGAGCATCAGCGTCATCGACGATTCGGTTCCTGGCTCGCTGACCGGGATCGGGGTTTCGTCCATTTCGCCGACGTATCCGACACGCTGGGTGGTCTGGACTCGCTGCTGATTCCCGTTCGAATCGATGATCGTGTATCGAACGGTCAGCACTCGGCTTTCATTCTCAGACGTGACGTAGATGTTTCCGCGGACGGGATCGACCTGATAGAACGAGCCCGAGGCCATACCGCTTACCGAGAAGCGCACCAGCAAGCCCGAGGAGTTCAGCGCTGGCAGGCTCGGAAGCCGGAAACCGTGTCGAAGCGTACGGAGGTACGGACGAACACCGGTGTTGGCTCCGCCCTGAGTCGCCGTTCGCGAGTACGACAAGATGTACCGATCGACTCGCATCTGGTTCGCTGCAGGGTCGAACAACGATCCGCCACCAAACGTGAACGACTCGGACGCTGCGTAGGGCAGCTCAGTCTGATACCGATCGTCGAACACCATGTTGACGCCCGAGTAGTTCTGAGCCTCCGATTCGCTGATCCGCGCAAAGCGCGGGGTGGACCGTAGGATGAGCGTAGACTTGGTGGGCACCAACGCGCCAGCGAGCTTGACCGAGCCGTTGCTTAGGTCGATCTGCGCCTGTCCGCCAAAGATCGTATCCACGATCAGGAGCCGACTCGACGCGTCGTACTGCCGCGTGTTGTTGTCCAAGATCGACTCGTAGCCGCCGTTGACTCGCCGCAGCACATCGATGAACTCGCTGTTCAGCGGGTTGGCAATCACGCCTTCCACGGTGCCGTTCGTGTCCGTCGCATCGCTGCGCAGCTCCACGCCTCGACTCCAGTACGCGCCGGTGATTCGATCGTAGATCAGATCGTCGGTCCGGGTCGCCCAGACCTGCAAGAACGAGCCTGCGAATCTCTGCGGTACGCCCGCGTTGTTGCAGTTCATCGTTGCGAGATAGACTTCCGAGTTCGACTTGCCGCGGAGCTTGCCCGTAAACGAGAGCTGGATCTGAGGTCCAGGCACCGCCCCCAAGGCGTTGCGCAAGATCGCGCTCACCGAGCCAACGGTCTCGAACGACGAGTTGATCGCAAGCGAGCCCAGCACGCTGTTGCCCAATCGCACCCATCCGCCGTTCGTGTAGACCGCCCAGTTCAACTGTTGCAAGCCACCCGACGTGGTCGTAAAGAACACGGTGGCGGTACTGCCTGTTTGGACAATCGAGGGTCGGCCGATCCTTGCGCCTTCCAGCGCAGTCGAGCCGCCCACCGCGAGCGGTGTGACGTTGTTGATCGTAACCTGGCCATTGGCGTTCGTAGTCACCGTTGCGATGAACAACTGCGAAAGCCGAACGGTCTCGCCGTTGGCCGTCGTGGCCGAGGCTTCACCCACGAACGTCAGGTAGACAGAGTTGTTCAGACCGCGACCCGGGAAGTTCTGCAGCGGGTTGTACGCACCCATTGCTGGGAATGCGGGCATGCCGAAGCGAACCGTGGACGGGTTGATCGTCGTATTGGGACCAACTCCGAAGAGGGCCTCGTACGATCCGCCCGGGAATGGAGTCTGGTTCTGGATGAACCATCGCTGGTTCGAAGCCGAGCCCCACTGGTCGAGGTCGTTGGTCGGGTTCGGAGCAATCGCGCCCGAGGGAGCGTCGCCGCGAAGCGAAGCCGCATACAGCGACCAGGTTGCTTGCGCCGCCGAATCGCTCTGCGTTCTCAGCCGCTGAGTCCAACCAGGGCCGCCGCCCGTGCTCTGTCGGTTCGAGCTGAAGACCACGACCAAGTTTCCGAAAGAGTCTCGGTATCCGGCAGGCTCTTGGTTCGCCCACATGAATCGGTGGTCATTGGCAATGGTGAGCGCATCGACCATCGAACCACTCTTGCGGGTGTTTCGATTGGTAATGCGTGCCTCAACGACTTCGAACGACAGCCGGATTCCCGGATCGATGTACGACTCGTAGATCGCGTTGCTTCCGGCTCCGGACAGCACGCCAATCGTCGGGATGCCACCCGCCGTGAAGATCGTGTCTTCGAAGGCGTAGATGTCCTGGCGGTACTTGCCCACCGGCGTACCGATCGGGACCGAAACCGTCAGCTTCGGATCGTCAATCGGCGGGAAGCCAGAGTCGGCGACGCCCAAGTTGACGTTGCCACGACGAGGCGGAGCCAATCGCAGGCGGGTGGGAACACCATCCCCGACTCGCGACTTTTGCACAATCCGCTTGCGGTTGTAGGCAACGGGTGTGAGCGACTCGTCCAAGTCCGAATGCAGGTGACGGACCGTGTCCATCCACGCATTGAAGTTCAGGCTTGGGCTACCGAGCACGCGTGCTCGCGAGTCGTTCTGGATGTCCTTTCCGACCCGTACGTTGAGCAAGTTCACGTTCCCTTCATTCCAAACGGTGAAGGTGCGCGTGTACGAGCCCGCGGAGCCAAACGTCGCATCGTTCATCAAGAACGGATTCGAGCGCGGATCTTGACCAGGAAGGTAGATGCCACCTTGCGGTATCGGGCCGAGGTCCACCGTCGGCGATGTCGTGCTCAGCCGCTCATCGACGGCCACGTACGCAGCACCGCGATACTCACGGTAGGCAAACGCCGAGTCCTTCGTGAATTGCGAGATACTCGTTCCGCCTGGATCGATGTAGACCCGGTTCCGGCTCTCGTACCACTGGGCGGTCGGCGGCTGGTACTTCGGCACATCCAACTGGAGTTGGAACTCGGTCGGACGCAACACGCGCGTCAGACCCGCGTTGTACGTCGCGACGTCCGTCTCGTAGGTCTCGCGCTCGACATCGCCGAAGATCGCGCCCTCGAGTTCGACGGGCTGGAAGACCGGGTTCTGTGCCAGGCCGTTCGGCTTGGCAGCGACTGTCAGCGCGTCGCGGCGGATGTTCGGGTAGTCAAGGCTCGTGTTCGAGTCCTCGGCATTGGGAGCATCCTCATAGCCGGCGAAGTAAGAAGGATCAAGCGTCTTGATGCGGAAGTCCGTTGCGACCGGATTATCGTTCGCATCGGTGAGCTTCCACACCATGTCTCCGCCTCGGAATCGGACGTTAGTCAGACCCTTGCCGAAGCCGTTCAGCAGCGACATCGCGCTGCGGTCCAGCACGAACATCACGCTCTCGGCGGTCGTACCGTGTTTGACGAAATTGATCGGGTAATTCAGGACGTTGAATACCGAGTCGCCGAACCCTTGGCGGATAATCCGCAAGTTATTCGAGACGAACGAACCGTTCTGAAGCACCTCAGGCGAAGCGGGATTGAGCGTAACACCGATGGAGTCGCTCGTGCCACCCGCAGCCCCGCCGCTCAGCCTGGAAATCGCCAACGGATTCGCGAGCGTGTAAGTGAGCGAAGGAGCATAGTTCGCGTTGAGCAACGTGGCATTCGCCGATCCACGATTGGGGCGTGTGGCCACCGCTGAGACGCGCATCGTCATGCTGCCCGGAGCCAGTCCGCTCGTACCCGTCCCGCGCAACGGGATCGCGATCAGCGAGACCGTGCCCAGATCGGGAGTCGTGCCCGTGACTGCGTAGGTCGGACCGAACTGCCGGCGCGTTGCCGAGTTTGTGGCCGTGACTTCGGCCTGGACCTGATAGGTCGTGGTGCCGGTCGGGTTTTCCGGAAGGTTGTAGACCATCACGTACAAGGTCTCGCCGTACTCAAATGCCGTACGGGTGACTTTCGACTTGATCGCCCCCGAAGTATTGGCCAGCGCCTGAATCTCAGCGTAAGCAACCGGCGTACCGTTCGCGAACTTCTGCCACAGTTTCTGATAGTCGTCAGGCAGCAGCAGCGTCGATCGGCTGTTCAGCGTGATGCCGTTCAGGATATCGATGGTGGGGTCGTTCGGTGGAATCTCTTCGGCCACCGGCGAGTCGCCGGGCGTCAGAGCGAGGTCGCCGTCCGCGAAGTCGGGATCGTCGCCAAACGCGTACATCGTTCCGAGCGCATCAGCCACGTACATGAAGCCGTACTCCTCATCGAACGCAGCCGAAGGCGGCGTCCAACCAAGCGGCTTGCCACCGAAGGCAGGCGATGTCGCGCGTGTCCCTTCCAGCTTGTAACCACCCGCGTCGCGCAGGCCGGTTGCCGCCGGTCCGGATGAAAGCCGGTTCGTGTCGCCTGTTCGTGCGAAGTAACCCTTGATCTGGCCGGTGAGCATCGGCACCATCACCACGGGTCGGCCCTGCGGTGAAGGCGGTGCGCCCGTCGGATAGTCCTGCGCGCCCGAGTTCTGAAGCGTATTCATGTACGTAAACCCGAGCGAGCCCGAGGGGCTGGCGTTGAGTTCGCTCGTACTCCAAAGCACTCCACCCGTGTTGGCATCAAATGCGTACAGCGACCTGTTCGGGTTGGCGATATAGAGGGTATCGGGCATACCGCCCGGGCCATCCACAATCGCATCGGGGACCACAACCGGCGAACTCGACTCGAAGCCTCCGAAGAGGTTGATCGTGCCGGTACCGTCCGTGCTCCAGACGAGATTGCCGTCACCGTCCGCCTCTGGATCGTTTTGATCCAGTGCGTAGAGCTTCGAGTCGCCCGCACCGAAGAAGATCTTGCCAAATGCCACCGCGGGAGACATCGTGATCGAGCCAACTCCGAGCGGAGCCGCTGCGGCGGGGTACTGCCAAGTGATCGTCGTCGTGCGAGTGGCGGTCGAACCTGCCGCGTCGAGCGCATAAAGTCGTCCAAGTCGCGTCGGGACGAAGACTGTCGCCGTCGCTGGGCCGCCGCCGCTCGAGGTGGTCGAGACCGTCACCGAACCCGTGATGGGGCCGACGTTCAGCGCCGATGGGGCGGCTGGGTAGTCATCCGGCCAACTCCAACGTCGCGTGGTGGTGCCATCGCCGCGACCCTGGGTGTCCAGACAGTAAACCTTGCCATTCTTCGAGCCGATGTACAGCAGGAATTCGGTGTCGGTCGCCAGCGGGCCAGTTTGCACTTCGGCGACTGCCGCCGAGGTCACGTCGAAGCCAGTCGGCATCTGGGCGATGCCATCGGGTCCGTCGATTCCCACGACCTTGTTCGGGTCGCTGCTAGCGGGCTTCTCGCTCGGCCAGACCCAATAGACTTCAGTTTTGCCCGTGTAGTTAGGGCCGGACTTGAGCCCGTCCGCATCCAAACAGTAGATGCGTCCGTTCTCCATCGCGACGATCGCAACGTCTCGGGTCGCCAGACCACTCGAGGTCTGAACCGGGATGCGCGTGAAGAGCGGAGTCGAGCGGATGCTCAGGTCCGCCGTGCGGACAAAGCGAATGCCATCGGCCAACACCGTGCGTCCGACGTCGGCTGCATTGGTGGTCTGGTTCGTCACGGCGACCGACAAGGTCGCGGCCTCGTCGCTCTCGAACACGGAGACACCGCTGATGCTCAGCCGAGCCCACCGTGCGCTCGTCGTCTGGTCGACCGTCGCGGATCCGATCAGGAAACCGCCGCGGTAGATTTCGACCTGGGCTGCACGGGCCAGGGCCGAGTTTGCACCTGGCACCCACATATCAATCGAGTACTCGCCCGCGGGCAAACTGGGGCGATAGAACGCGCGCGCCGTCGGAGAAGCGGCAATCGCCGGAACCGAGGCGTAGTCGATCCCAAGGAATCCGGCCACCGCATTATCTGGGCCGAAACCAGCACCGAGTTGTACGCCGTGAGACCGGTTGTCCATCGACACCGATTGGGTCGCTCGGCTCAGGCCGCCGATGTCCGCACCAAGAATCCAATCTCGCTTCTCAGCAACATAGCGATCGGATTCTGACGTGGTATCGGCTAGCTGCCGGGTCGCGGGCCAGGACCAGACGATGTTGCGTCGCGTGACGCCGCCCGGGTTCGGCTCAGTCGCATCAACCTTGAGACCGCTGTGGTTGTAACTCGAAACGATGCCGAGCGCGTAGTTCTCAACCGAGGATCCGACTTGCAGGCTCGTTGGATCGTTGCGGGTACCCAGGGTGCGAAGCGGGAACTGTCCGCCCGCCGTGATGCGCCCCAAAACCGGAGCGGCCACCGTCTCGCCGACGGTATCCAACGCTCGGACCGAACGGGCCGAGTCCGCGTAAACCACGATCGCGGGGCGAGTATCCGTAAGTTCGCCAGTCCCGGTCCGCGGAACCGTGTTCAGCAGCCGAATCGTGATCTGCGCACCCGTGGCGCGGAAGGTGCGATCGGTCGCCAAGCCGCCGTTACCCAGGCGAGTTTCGCCGCCGCCCGCGTCCGTATCAACAACATCGACCACCGGGTTGCCCGGATTGGCTTCGTTCTCAACGCCGACGATCTCATACACAAAGTACCGCTGCGGGTAGTAAAGCCCCGGTCCGAGCGGCGCACCCGCGTCCAAGACTTCGGTCGGTCCGACCGGGATGTTCACGAAGAGCTGATAGTCTTTTCCAATGGCCGAGGAGAATCGCCATTCAAACGTATTGGCGGTGCCCGTCGCCGGAACATTGGGGTTTTCCGAGTTTTGCGCGGGAGTGGTGTACGAGTAGTTGTATTCGGCGCGACCCACAATCGGGTTCTTCAAAGTTGCGTTGAAAGCACGCACTTCGCCGGTCGGCGCAAGCCAATCCGCGGGGTTGAAAGCAACGCCCGAAGAGGTCTCCCAGTTGTCGAGGTCTGCTTGAATCGCGCGTACGGGGTCCCACCACCGTAGCCGCAGCCGTCCAGGAGTATCGTTCTGCACGTCACCCACCTGGAGACCGGTCCGCGCACTATCGCCCCTAAACGTGGGGTACGTCGATTCTGCGCCGACCCACAAGGCGGCGAGACCGACGAGCGCGAGTGCGAAACCACTCTTAACTGCAAGATTCCACTTGGCTTTCATAGCAATACTTCACGATCAGGGCCGGTCAGCAAAGACCGGCGTCTGCAAAGATCGAAGGCCGTTGATCGGCGGCAGTTCGAAACGAATGGACTGAGTCGAGAACCCAAGGTTCAGTGCGGTCAGGTTGTAGTCCGAGTACTGGATCATCAGCACTTCACCGGCAAAGTCCGTGAGCGAGGTCGATCCCAGTGTTTGGCCGTTGTAACCGTTCACGACGATGACTTCCCCACTGCTGAGGTGGCGTGCGTACATCGCGGTCAAGCTCTTCGGGTTGGTGAATGCAAGGACGTTGGACGGCGAACGTCGCATGGCGGTGTACGCCCGCTTCGGCAGCATCCAGACGGCGGTCCACTTGCCCGCCAACTTCTGGAGCTCAACGACACCCGAGCCGTCGGCGACCATGACTTGCAGGTTCCCCGCACCGTCATAGCGCAATGTCACCGAGTTCAGCCCCGCAAACTTCTTCGTCTGGGACCCGGCAACAGCGGCGGCATCGAAGATACCGGTAGTCGGATTCCAGAGCGTGTTCGCAGGGATATCGGGCGATGCGTAGTTCGTGATGAGCTCAGACGAGCCCACCGCGGGGTCGTAGAGGACGATTCCACCGTTGCCCGTCTGGACGTCGACCGACGTTTCCGTCGTGTTCAGGCCGACCGAGCGGCTGCCCGGCTCGACGTTGCCAAACCCAAATGCATAAACTGGCTTGCGTCCGCCCGCGCCGTCGTCGTAGTAAACACGTCCGATGCTGTTGTATGCGTAGTTGCGGCCAGACAGTTCAGAGCGCGTGTGCCACAGCAGCATGCCCAAACCGGGAGTGACACCGGTTGCAGGGTCGGTGTAAGTCACGACGCTGCCGACCCGCTTCGTGGCCGCATTGTACGAGTAGCGGTCCACCAGCTCAATCACTCGGGCATTGCCCGAATCGGCGATCAGCCAGTGACGCCAATATTCAGTCGTCTGAGCATTCGTGAATGGGTTGTTCGCCGCATTAACGATGCTGGTGTACGTCACCACGTCTCGCGGAAGCCGCAGGCTTGGGTTCGGGTTTCGGCCCACACCATCGGGTCGGAAATTCGGGTCGAGTCGCATCGCGCTCAAGGTGCGAAGCTCTTGGCCCAACGAGTCAAGCCGTACAATCCGATCGTTGCCCGTGTCCACCACCAGGTAGCCACTGGCACCGAATGAGTAGACCCGGCTTGCCTTCGAGACTTGCGCCCGCGTGTTGGCGTAGTTCACCGGAATCTCAGCACCGCTCGCAATCGATTGGTCGGAAGCCCACATTGGGTTGCCCGCAGCGTCGACGCGAAGGATGCGGCCCTCATCGGCAATCAAGAAGTCGCCGCGCGTGAATCCGAGGGTGCGGCCGCTCCCCCAAGCCGTGAGCGCACCGTCACCGAGCGCAATGCCGTCAATCGTCGCAGTCCCAAGAACCGCTTGATTGAAGCGGATCTGCAGATCGGTCTGATTGCGGACGCCCGCAAACGAGGGCCACACGATGTACGGCGACGGTCGGATGTCCGACGGGTTCGATCCGTACAGTTGGTTCAGGTATCGCTGCCACGGTCGAGGCTTGTAGCCCGCGGTGGTCATCCAAGCGTACGCCGTGCTGGGCGAAATGAGGTCGGAGGGCGCGATGCGCGTGTTGATTCCGAAGATCAGGCCCTGGCTGGCCCCGAAGGGATTGCCCGTGTTGATGATCGCGGGGATCAGGCTCGGCCCGCCGGCATACAACGTGTCGCCAGCGATCATCGCGTTGCCCGAAGCCTGCAAGCCCGTAAACACCGTGTACCACTTGAGCGGATTCCATCGGCCCGCGGCATTGCCGGGGATGAAGTACCCGTCGGACTGCGCCATCTCGGGTTCGACGATGATCTCGCTCTGGCCCGCTTGTCGGATGACAATCGGAAGGTTGATCGCCAGACAATCGCGGATCCGGCCCCGGGTGGTCTGCATAAAGCTGTTGATGCGCAACCGGCCCGGTCGGCCCGGCTGCGAAGCGTCTTGCTCGTAGATGTATGCACCCGCCGCAAGGAAGTTAGTCTGCGGACTCGCAGTCTCCGTACGACCCGGATCGGGCTGACTGATCACAAAGTTCAGCGCGAGGTTGTTCAGGATCAGCTCACTCGTCTGCGGGTTCGCATCAAGCGCGATCAACGCGGTACACGGAGCAGGCTGACCAAAGACCTTCTTGGTGGTGGCCACCGCGAAGTAGGCGGTATCGCCACGAACCACTGGGCCACCGATGAATCGGCTGTTCTCAAGCTTCGTGTTCAGGAACGAAGGCAGGATGTTCAGCAGATTGTCATAGTCCACCAACGACGGGCCGTAGTTCTTCGAACTGCCGTTGACCGTCAAGGCGACGTCATCGTAAAGCTCCCAGCGGTAGAGCATGCGGAAGTCGCCGCGGCCCTCTTCGCGCATGACGAAGACGGACCCACCCGTGTAACCGGAAGAGTTCGCGGGCGGCGAAGTCACCGCGATCACGTTGCCCACCGAAGTCAGCGCGATGTTGCCAATGACGTCACGGCGTGGGATGCTCTGATCTGGGAACTGCAGGTTGCCGCGAACGAACTGATCCGAGTTTGCCGCGCCCAGGCTGCCGGTTGTCGGAGCCGCCCAGTCGAGCGTGTAGTCCACGCGGACTGAGCAGTTGGGCGTTGGGCCGCTGATCGAGAGTCCGGCACCCGCGAGGTTGACGGGCACTTGAATCGAGCCGTTCTGCGAACCGTTCACGACCGGAGCCCCAGTGAGAGCGATCGCCAAAAGGCTATCGGCAACGGGTCGGCCATCGTTGTAGATGAGCGAAATCTTGACGCCGAAGCTGGTGCCTGGGGCATCGTAGATGGGCAACTGCTGCAGCGAAGCGCGGGTCGTGATCTCAAGCGTGCCCGCATTCTCAATAACGGCCACCGGGCTCTCGCCGCGCGCACCGGCCCAGACGCTCGTCAAACCAGCCGGAGTTCGAGTCGGCTCGTCCTTCTGTGTGGGGATGTACACCACGCGATCGACGCCACCCGAGTTATCCATAATCGGAATGTAACCCACGGTGGGGCTATTGCTCGGACGACCCATGCGCGGAGAGTTCTCCAGCGAGAACGGGCGTCCGCCGGTTGCCGCCGGGAGGATCGCTCCGGTGCGGGCGTCAAACGCCCACATGCGACCTCGGCCCGAGCCATCCGTGTCTCCGACGTAGCCAAGCCCTTCGTGGATCGTCGGTGCGCTGACCTTCGATCCGCCCTGGATCGCGCCCGGAGCCGCGACGCTATAAACCAATGCGGGAGCCGCAAGCGAAGCGGGGTTGACCGCGTAGGCCTGGACCGTCCCCGTCGAGCTCATAACGAAAATGAGTTGCCCACGGCCAGGCACATCGGCCAGAACCGGAGAGGTCGCGAAATCGCCATTGGCTACCCAAAGCACGTCCGAAGTCGAACCGAATGCGTTTTGGATTCCATCGTCGGGATCACCGTCGCCATTTAGGTCCTTGTCGGGGTCGTTGTCAAGGGCAATCAGGCTACCGCCGCTGACCATGAACACCATGCCGTGCGCATGGACCGCCGTCGTCCCGGGGGTCGGGACCGTTGGATGCTGGAACCGTTGGATGAGCGGCGCAGTCACGTCTACCGCGGTGGAAAGCATCTTTCGGGAACCGCCCGCAGGTGCAGGGTAGGTCGTGTTGAGCGAAAGAATATTGACCACCAGTTTGGCTGCAACAGCGTAGTAGGCATCGCGTACGGATGCGCCGGAGGTGAAACCGGTGTTTGCCGTCACCGTGGTGCCCGCGCGTGCTCGGTTCAGCACCGAGGCGATCCCCGCGGTTGAGATGATCATCGTCCCCTCGCCCAGTTGCGCGGTCGAGATCACGTTCGAGTCTGCGGCCACGTCCACGGCCGCGCGTGGATTCAACGAGTCGGGTTGGATCCAGCTTTGACTCTGTGCCAATGCGCCAAGCGTCGTAATCGGCCCCGTAGCCAGCGTCGATGCACCGCGCAGTGCGGTCAGCTCGTCGATGGTCAAGGTGTTGGGGGTACTCAGAATCGGGTGACTGACGTCCAAGAACAGCGGGCCCGAAGCGCTCTTGATGGCAAATGGAATCGGGGCTGGGTTGGCAGTATCCGCGCTCGCACCCGCGGTCACGTCGATCCACAAGAGACCACCTTGGTCCACATAGCGGCGCAGCTTCTCGCGGTCTTTGGGCGATAAGCCGAGGCGCGAATTCACGCTCATCAGCAAGATGTCGTACTGCGAGAGCACGTTGTCGCTGGCATCGTTCAGGCTAACTTCCCAGTAGCCTGCGTGCATCTTGGTCATCCGCTGACCCAAACCGATTGTGTTGCCGCTCCAGCGGTTGTTGATCGCTCGGCTCACGATCCCGGTCGAACGCGGATTGTCAAACGACCAGTTCGCGGGCTTGATCGCCCGATCACGGTCGAGGGCAAACCACACGTGCGGAGTCGGCGAGGGCAGTTCGATGCCTGATACCGGGTTTTGAACGACCAAAACCCCCGCGCGAATTTGCACGGAGGTGGTGGCGAACGATTGCTGAGCCAGCGCAGCAGCGGTGGACAGGATCGAAACCCCGAGGACGAAAAGACTCTTCAGATGGATTGTCATGGCGTGACCTCACCAAAGTAGGCGAGTTGGCTACTGACCGGCAGCCGCGGAGCGGCGGGGAGCACCCACCGACCGTCAGGTGTTGTGCGAATCGGATCGTTCGGATCGCTCGAAGCACTGGCCGTTCCCAGCGCGGAGTCGTAGGTCAGGATCAGGTTCGGCACGTTGGGTACGGAGCCGTCGGTGACGGTGATGTCGAACCCAGCCGGAACGTGCTGGCGCGGGATCAGCTTGCCCGTCGCGGCCACGGTTCGCGGCATCCAACCCCAGAGTCGCTGCCAAGCGGCCTGAACGGAAATGGGCACCGGCATGTTCTCGCTGATGCTGCCGTTGATCTTGACGCGGACGTTCATCGGCTCATTGAAGAACGGCTTCTCCGGCATCGCGCCGAAGTCATCAAACCGTTCTTGCTGGGCGGCGGCCAAGCCGATAGCCGTCACACGATTCTCAAAGCGAGCGCGTGTGTCGTTCGGGTCGATGTTGAACGGCAGACCAGGAATGACGAAGAACGAACCCTCTTCGGCATAGCAGATCGCGTCGATCTGGATGTCGTAGGGAGTCACGGCGACGCGAGCGACTTCGTAGTTCGAGGACTTCAGACCCGCGATACCGTCGAGCGAGAGCTCAAACTCCGTCTCGTCTTGCAGCGCGAGCGAGGTGAACACACCGGAGACCACTCGACCACCCGTATCGACCGAAGTCTGGTCGGCAAGCGGAAGCGAAATCGTCTCAAACGTCGGGTACGTATTGCGACCGGGGGTTCCTAGACCGTAGAGCGGCACGTTCACGGGAGTGGTTCCTGCGGGCGTGTAGTACGGTCGGACGAGTTCGTTGAACGTCTGCGGCGTTCGGGTCGCTTCGTCTAAGTAGCTAGGAAACTGATAGGCGAGCGGGTTGACCGCGCCACCTGCGAACGGGTGCGGCAAGACGTTCAGGTTCAAGAACGCAGGGCCCCCGTCGTCAGCAGCGTGCGAGATCAGCAGCTTGCTGGCGATCGGGGCGTTCGAGTTCGCCTCGGCATAGCGCGACGCGTACGATCTCCAGGTGGACGGATTGTTTGCCTGCGAGCCCGTGAACGCATCGGTCTCCGGGTTCAGTAGGAACTGCGTCTGCAACCGGAGTCGGCTCGTGATGCCGTCGGGGGTCACCTCAACCGCGTTCTGCGTCAGTACTCCGGGGGTGGCGTTTTTAGAGGTCAGTGTCTGGTCCGGACCAGGGCCGAAGAACTGTGTCGTGTTCACACAGACGTAGTCCTTGGCCAGAAGCGCGCACATCGACTTCGACGGGTTGCCGATGACCGAGCCATTCGACGGCGAAGTCACGCCCTTGGTGATGCTCCCATCAATGTAGATGGAGCCCATCGACACGACGGTGACCTGCCTATCGGTGGGGATGACGCCGCGGACGCGGACGTCGCCCTCGAAATAGAGCACGCCATTGAACGGGAATCCTTCTGCCAGCACTCGATTCTGCAGTGCGCCGGTGAGCTGAGCGTCGTTGACCTCCATCAGATCAGGGCTGACGACGCTATTGATCACATAGGTCCCAGCACCGAGTCCGACGAGCCGGAACCGAGCGGTGTAGCTACCAGTATCCGAGCCGTCCGGTCGTCGCCAGGTCGGCTGACCCGAGCGGCTGTCGCGGGTGATTTCAAAGCCGTTTGCGTTCAGTCGAAGGTATGCAGCCAGCGGAACATAGTAAGGTCCGACCCATCCGCCTGTCTTGCTCGTGGCCGCCTTGTTCGGGTTCAGCCAGTCCTGCATGACGCTGCGGGCGCTGCCGGAACGAATCCGCTCGTCCTCGTCCTGCGCGTCGCCCCGCTCGTTCGCCGAGGCCACCACGTAGATCCCTTCGCCGTAGCCGAGCCGGCCCGTGTTTCGTCCGAAGACGATTCGGCCGCTGTCGCGCGACAGGGTAATGTAGCGCTGGATGTTCGTCGCCGGATCGACCTGAAGGATTGATGGCGGCTCCTTGCGCGGGATGCTGCGTGCGTACCCGTTCGGGTCTGTGTCGCGCGATCCGTCGCGGATGACACCGCGCAGGGTCTCAAAGGTGCCGGTACGGCTGTCGAGCTCGTTGCCGCTGCGGATCGGATCAAAGCCTCCGCCCGAAACGACCGCACCGTTCTTGATGACGGTGAAGTCGAGTTCAGAGGCGTTGTTCTGCGGCCGAATCGTCCCGGCAACTGCCCACATATCGCCCAAGTCGGAGTTTACAAAGACTTGCGATCGACCGTGGATTGTCACATCCGCATTGCTGTAGAGCGAACCAGAGCCAATGGAGTAACCAGCGCTGCTGGTGGCCAGCCCACCAAACTGGCTGACGATCCGCACGGGACGGCCGTCGTAATTGATGCCAAGCCCCTCGTCACCGGGAACCGCCGCGGTGAGCGAACCCAAATCAGCCGCATTGCTGGTCTTAAACTTGTTGGTGATAAACCGCGCGGTCTCCGTGATGCCAATCGTTGCAAACGCGAGTTGCTTGCGTGAAGTCGCATTCAGCGAGGCGTCGAGTCCGCGCGCCTTGCCGAGCGCGGCGAGGAACTCAGCCGCATTTGCAAAGCCCGTGACCTGAATCGCCGGAGTGGACGCAATCGTGGGGTCGCTTGGATTCACGCGGCCCGCGCGACCAATCGACTCGATCACGATGTAGTTGCGCGCCTTTCCGGGCTGTCGCAGAGCGCCCGAAGGGGTATCGAAGAGCGACCAATCAGCCGGAGCGTAGCGAACGCGCACCAGCGAGCGGCCCCTGTCGAAGTCGATGCGGGTGTAGGGTCCAAGGCCGTCCGGGCCACCCTTGTCGATGAGCCCGGGTCGGATCGCGTAGTTCGTTCCATCACGGAGATACAGCGCATCCGGATCGCGCACGAATCCGCCCACGGGCGTCAGTCCGGTACGAACCGGCCGCCAGTCGGCACCCAGAGCGCTCGTCAAGAGCTGCGAATGTGCATAGCGAACGCCAGCCTCGGCGAGGTCTGTGGCGACCGTACGCTGCTTGGATCGCCCCGTCTGGGTGATGTTGCGGCTCACGAGTCCCGCAAACACGAAGCCAAGAATGAGCATGATGCCCAAGACAAGCAACGCGATGATCAGGGTTTGCCCCGACTGTCGGTGAGTTCGAATCGACTGTTTCTCTTGATGCATGTCCAAGCTCTACTTAGCGGGTGAAGTTCCTCACCGTCGCTGAACCCCGCAGACTCACACTCTGCGCATTCGGCAGGTTGCTTTGCGAGTAGTTTCGAATCGTCAAGTTCACGTCCATCAGTTGCCGCGTGTCGTAATCAACCGCGAACACATCCGTGGACTCTGTGAATTGGAAGCGGTAGCTCACCGAGATGTTCCAGGCGCGTCCGGTGGGTGGGCCTGCAGGAATCGGCGATTGCGGATCGGAATTGAACTCCAGGTAGCCTGCCTTGAACCGCGGTTGCAGTACTGCGTAGGCAAAGTTCGTCGGATCATAGGTCGTCGGGTCACTCAAGATGCCCGGGTAGCCAAGCTCGGCATACGCTGCCTGAGTCAGATCGCGTCGGTCCACGTAGTTGATGAAGTATTGGTTCGGGCCGACGTTGACGTTGCCGCTCGTGTCCGCGCCGACGCGGGTGTACCGAATGGGTGCACCGTAGCTCGGTCCAGGGATCTGGTTCGGGCCAATCACGACCTCACTCCCGGGAACGATGCGTGCCCGTGCGAACCCTTGCGTCGGGTGCAGGGGGCTCACGGTGCCATCGGCGCACGGCAAGAACCGTAGGTCCACAAATCGCTTGCAGAAGTCGCTCTTGTCGAGGTTCGGGCAGAGGGCCGTCCAGTTGTTCCACAGCACGTTGAATCGACTGTTGATCTGGGACGTGGGGCTGCTCGGCAGGTTCACCACCTGCGTCCAGTCACCCGGTGCGCTTGGCCCTGCTTGGCTCGGAATCAGTTCCGCACCGCCGGTCGTCACTGGGCGGTTGTCGGTCACACCGGCTACAACGGTCGTGCCGACTTCTTCGATTCCAAAGCTTGCCTTCACCTGACCCGAGCTCGGATCGACAACGAACGGCACAAACCGCGATCGCATCGCTGCGTCACCCAGCCAGCCGCTACGGCCGTTGGCCTGGTTCACAGCGTAAGTGAACGGGAAGTTCACGGCAGCAGTGGCGGGGACGATGTTGCGATCGCGACCCGCGGCCGCGCCATAGGCCGACATGTCGAACGTCTCGGTGCCGGCGGTGAGCTCGGCACCCGTTCCTGGGAAATCGTAGAGGCTATAGCCAACAGCTTGGCCACTGACGATTCGCTCGCGGCCGATCAGATACGGAGTACCCGGCTGCCACGTGCCGAAATTCGTCCAAGGTGCGGCGCCGTTGTACTGACTCGGCCACATGCGGATGACCGAGTTAGCCCACGCCCCGAATTTGGTGCGCATGACATCCGGTCCCATCTTCACGGCATTGTCAAACTCCAGACCGCTGCGAACAACGACACCACCTTCAACCGGTTCGCTTGCCACCCGACCCGGGCGGAACTGAACCAGCGACAAGATGCGAGGCACGTTGCCATCGTAAAGTGCGCGGAACGTCGCCTTGTCGTAAATCGGCTGGATCATGTCGTAACGGCTGAGCTCGGTCACGACGCGGGACCGTGCCCGCCAGCGCTTGATTAGGTCGGCTTTGGCGGTCCGCTCGGCGGCCGAGTATGCGCCACCGCCCGGCTTGGTTTCGGTTGCACCGTACTGCCGGAAGAAGCTTGGATCGTCGAGGTCGAGGACGCCATCCCCGTTCAGGTCCGGGAATAGGCTGGCGTTGATCTCCCATCGATCCAGCGCTCGGTTGTAAGTCTTGTAGTCCACGTCCGCACGGTAGAGCACGTACAGGTTGTCCTGCCCTGCGCCGCGCTGAAGGATCGCATCGTATGGGTTGTTGTAGCGGGCACCGATCTGCTCGTTTCGCACCCCCGTCGCTGGCGTCACGCCGAATGGATCGCGTAGGCCGATGAAGTAGCGGACCATGCGGAACCCTTGGGCCGTCGGCAACGTGACCTGTCCGACCGGCGTGCGCAAGGTCGGGTCCTCTCGCCAGTTGGCAGGGTCGTCTGGGTTCCCGTTCGGGTTGATCAGCAAGTTCGGGTTGAGCAGAGCACCACTCGGCCCGCGCAAGGGCTCACCAGCACTCGGCACCAAGATATCGATCTTGCTGTAGGCCAAGCGGATCAGCTCAGGCTGGGTGTTAAGCCCGGGAACAACGACGTCAATCGAGCCAAGGTCGCCCGAGTTGTCGCGCACTCCCGCAGCGTTCGAGACCTCGCGGGTCACCTGGTCGATCAAAATGCGCGCGCGATCTTGCGCGTCGGCAAAGCCTTGACCAGCCCGGGTGAAGTTGAAGCTCTGTACCACTGGCAGCGTGATGATCGTGAGCAAAATGCCCGTGATGGCCATTACCGTCAGAAGTTCGATGAGCGTAAAAGCGCCGGATACGCGGGGTCGTCTCGTCATTGGTCCACTCCGGTCTTCGTGAGGAAGGTCTCGGTCTCGCTTCGCCTTTGACCGCGCAACCACACTTCCAGTTCCGAGAGATTCTGCGTTGGATCTGCCTTCAAAGTCATGAACTGTGGGTTATAGGTCACGCGGACGCTGACACTCGAGCCGCGTACTCGTCGGACCGCGAACCCGTAGCTGAAGTCGAGCACCGCACCCGAGCCAGCGCTGGGTCGAATATCGATCGTTCCGAGTCGCAGATCTCCCGTCGCGGGAGGTCCGATGATGAATTCCTGATCTCGGATGACTTGCACCGCCGGGTTCACGCCATCGCGGAAGTAGATCTCACCGATGGTCACGCGCTTGCCGACGTCGGACAGCGGGAAGTAGATGCGGAACGCTTGGCCGCTCAGGCCGTCCGCCAATCCAGGGAAGCACTGGTCCCACGTGATGCGCGGGCCCCAAGCCGACAGGTAGGTGGTCGCACCCTTGATCGGCTGCACCGCCCACTCACCCTTGGCCCGGTACAGAACTCGGATCGGGCGTCCCTTGACGTCGTCAGCACGAACCGCTGTCGCCTGGCCTGGGAAGATCACGTCGGCCGAGAGGCCGTTCGCTGCGTTGTTGTCCACGTCGATCATGCGGACAATGCCGTTTGACTTGTCGACGTTGTAGGAGTTCGGCTCGTAGAGCGCGCCGGTCTCCATGTCCATCACGACCACGTCGCGTCCGCCGGAAGTCAGCTGGATCCCATTGTAGGTTTTGCCGTCGGCATCCTGGTTGCCCTGCACCTTGAGCGCATTGAGCGAAAGTTTGATGAGATACGGCGAATTGGCGGGAACGCGGAAGTCGTCGCGGATGATCCGCCAGTCCAGGGCGTTATAGTCCACCCGAGCGGCGAGCGGCAGCCGCCCACGGCCGCGCATCTCCTTGTACTCGAAGCCCGACGGGTTGAAGAGCAATTGCCCCAGTCCGTAGTTCAGCGGAATGTACTCGTAGACCGCGTCATCCAGCAGCGACGGGTTTGCGACTGCATCAGTGAACGTCGCTACGGACTGGAACAGCCGCGCGACTCGCAGCGAGTCCCAGTCGGCGCGGACGTAGCCCGGAATCAGGCTCGCCAGCGACACTTGGGTGTAGAACCGCGAGTTCGGAGCCGTCGCCGAGGCGATGTTATTGACAGTGAAAACGCTTGAGCGCGCCTCTTGATTGCCGCCGTTGTTCACGAAGTAAGTCAGCGAAATTCGGAACGAGCGATTGAAGGACGGGGCTCGGTACGGTCCTTGCGGCAGGTAGATCAGGTTGTTCTCATCGTCGAAAAGACACACGTAGTCGCGGAATCTCTCGCGGAGGATGTTGTCCGTCTCCCGCGTTGCGAGGTTGTTGCCGTACACCTGCAGCGCGTTGGCGGCGACGGTGGGGACGCTGATCGGCGCAAAGTTCAGGATCATCAGCGAGCCATAGAGCGCGCCAGAAGACTGCGGGATGAAGCGGGGAGCCGGGATCACTCGACCCTCGCCGATGATTCCGCGGAAACGATTGGCAGAGGTGAAGTATTGCCAGGGGCCAGTGCCGAAGCCCGACACCAAAGTTCCGTCTTGCTGTAGCGCCGTCGTGCCAGTGGGCACGCCGTCATTGAGCGTGGCATTGACGTCAATGTCCGCGAAGAATCCCGTCGCGGTGTTGCTGTCGTTGTTCGCGACAATCGCTTCAGGAAGTTGCTCGGAGAGTCCCTTCAGGCGCTCCATCTCCGTACGTGCAAGTTGGTTTGCCATGGTCGCATCGCGTGACTGACGCAAGATGCCCAAGCCTCGCGGGAAGATCTGCACGACGGCCAAGATCCCGATGAGGAACACCACGATCACGACGAGCAGCTCGATGAGGCTCGTGCCGCGTCGCATCCGGCTTCTGGATTGAAGTGTGGTACCAGTCATTTCAGTCGATCCAAGTCAAAAAATCTCATGGGAAAGGGACAAGTTAGGCGTCAGGGCATGATGCGCCAAGACCGATCGAAGACTTCGCGAGAGTCGAATGGCTTCGCGCCGCCACCGAGGAAGAGGACCACGTCCAACTTCGCCCGTTCGGGCAACCCGGTTGACCCGTACTCTCGGTAGAAGCTGTTCCAGGTGATGACCGTCCCCTCGGGCGGGTCGCTGTACCCAAGTTGACGCGGATCGTCGTTCGCGCTACCGGTGCCGAGGCCCTGCTGAGTCCAGAACAGTGCATAGCGCAGTTCCGTGCGGGTCCCACCCGAGCCGTTGCGCGTGAGCGCCACGTCGTAACCCGAAACGCGATAGAACTGAAGCGGAGTGGATGCGGCATCAAGCGGGATGCTCGTTACGGTCCGCGTCGGGCCAAAAGCCTGGCGCGAGCCGACGACATCGTCGGTATTGTCCACCTTGTTGTCACCGTTCAGGTCAATCTGAGGTGCAGTTCCGACCGCGCGAGAATCAGCGTTGGGCCACACGGCGGAAGTGATGTCGGTCTGGGCAGCGCGAAGCGGTACGGGGCGGAACGTGTCGATGCTTTCCACGCGCTTGGGATACAGGTAGGTGCGCAGCTGATTGGCGGGGATGACATTCGAAGTGCCTTCGTACAGCGTGACGTAACCCAAGAGCGCAGGCGGGTAGCCACCCTGGTCCACACGATAGACCTGGAGTGCCGAGCGCAGCGAGTTCATGTTCGACAGGTCACTGCTGCGATTGGCGCTCACTTTGGTCCTGGAATAGACCGGCGTGATAATGGCCGCAAGCACCGCGATGATCGCGATGACGGTAAGCAGCTCAAGCAAAGTGAATGCGCGCGTTCTCATAACCCTCGTTCCAATTCTCCGTGACTCTACGACTAGCTTCAATGTTCTTGTGTTCCCGTGAAAATTACAAAGTGCGACCGGGGCCGTAAATGTACGTCTCGATCATCGTGGCAAGCTGCGGCTCGAAGAGCGCGGCCAGCACCGCACCGATGGCCAGATAGGGTCCAAAAGGAATCGTGGTAAGTCCCACGAAATCGTCTTCCTCTTCGACTGACTCCAATGCGTAAGGGTTCTCTCCGAACCAAGATTCGTACAGTTTTGGTCGAAAGAGTCCGACCACGTCGATCGCCAGCAAGTACCCAAGCCCGCATTTGAAGATCGACGCAATCGACTCTGGCTCGTACGGTTCTTCGTCCTCGTCCCCCGCGGGCTCGTCGCTGACGCCCTGCGCCTTCCGCACCAGCAACTGCGCAATTCCCCCCACGGCACCAACGATAACCGCGAGGCCAATGGTCATGCCCGTGGCAGCCGGGAAAAGGACCGCTCCGAACCCACGTGCCATCTTGATGTCGCCGTGACCCATGGCGTCCTTGCCAAAAAGCAGTCGCCCGAGCAAGGTGATGAACCAAATCGTAAGCGTCCCCACCAGCGCCCCCGCGATCGCACTCGGCATGCCCCAGGTCATCGCGCGTGGCGATCCGACGACAAAGAGACTCACGTTGTAAAGGAGCCCGATGATCAGCATGGCCGCATTCACTTGGTCGGGGATGATGTAGTACTTCACGTCGATGAAGAACGCACTTACCAGCGCGGCCGCAAGCGCGCAAAGGAAGAGTGCCCGAATGGGATCAGACCCCGCGATCAGGTTTTGCCACCAGAACAGTGCGAAGAGCACCCCTGTGACGAGTTCGACAATAAAGTACCGCGCGGGGATACCGACTTGGCAGTGGCGGCAGCGGCCTCGCAACACGAGCCACGATAACAGTGGGATGAGATCGGGGAGTGTGAGGCGCGCCTTGCACTTGGGACAAAAGCTGTTCTTGGGTTCCTGAATGGAGAGCCCCAGCGGCAGTCGGTAGATGACTACGTTCAGGAAACTGCCAATGCTCGCGCCGATCATAAGGCCGACGACCCATGTCCACTCAGGAAACATAGTTAGGCATTCCCCTCATACCGCTTAGCGGTGCGTTCCCTCGCCCCCACCGTTCAGGAAGTATGGCGCACCGGTGGGATGCTTTGCCGGAATCAAAAGGAAAGGAGGCGGGACTTCTTTCGAGGTTCCGCCTCCTAGGGAGAGAGGATGTGTTGTGTTCAGGAGTTAGAGGCTTGTTGCTGCGCTCGTTCCATCAAAAGTAACCACCCCCCGACTGGTCCAGTTCCCGCAGCAACTATTTTTTTCTTCCTCGTATTCGTGCGGGCCAGCACGATACCGGGCTGTGGAATCCAACTCTTGCTTGAAGGTTTGGGGCCTTCCCGACGGGTTTCAGGGTGCACATATGAGTTCAAACATCGAAAAATTGGGGCCGGTCGCTTTCTCTGCGATCAGTGAGATCGCGAACATAGGGCTGGGCAAAGCGATGACATCGCTCGCCGACCTGACCGGGCGCACCTTCCACATCAGTATCCCGAACCTAGATTCCGTCCCCGTCGCGACTCTATCCGAGTTCGTCGGTGGCCCTGAAGAGCTATGCGTCGCAACGGTCATGTCCATTGAGGGCGACGTCCACGGTTACGCCTCGTTCGTTTTCGACTGGGCGAGCGCCCAACAGCTCTGGAAGATGGTGCTCGGGACCGAGCCAGCCGGGTACGACCAGATCGACGAACTCCACGTCTCGATGATGCTGGAGTTCGGGAACATCCTCAACTCAAGTTTTCTGAACGCCATTTCCGAGATGACCGACTTGCGCCTGCATGCCACTCCGCCTCAACTCGGAGTCGAAATGGCGGCCGCACTTGGCTACGCAATGATGTGCCAAGCGGCCGAGCCCGAACATCTGGCGATTACCATCGAGGCGCGACTCACGGATGAAGACGTCGAAGTCTCGGGCTTCTTCATTTTCTTTGCGGACATCGAAGGATTGACAGTCATTCTGAATCGACTGGGAATCTCGGAGGCGGCCTAACCATGCCCGACGTTATGAACGTGGGGATGGGCGACCTGTGCGTTGCCAAGGGTCCCGCTCTGTACCAGTGCATTGGACTGGGTAGCTGCATCGGGTTCACGGCATTCGATCCCCGGGCCGAAGTCTCCGGCTGTGTACACATCATGCTGCCTGAGCACTTCAAGGGCAAGCCAGTCGACAAGGTGGGCAAATATGCCGACCTCGCCATCGACGAACTGATCGCCCAAATGGCCGCACTGGGGGCCAATCCACGCCTCCTTCGATGCGCCTATGCGGGCGGCGCACAGGTGTTCAAGTTCGGAGAACAAACGTCCAACAATCTCCAAATAGGGAGTCGCAACGCGGAAATGGTGCAACAGATGACACGGAAATTGGGTCTTCGACCGCATGCTACGGACGTAGGAGGCACGATGGGCCGCACTCTCAATTTTGATGCCGTCAGCGGCATCGTCAAAGTTCGAACACTGCATCAAGAAGAGCGCATCTTAGCGGAGCTGAACCTCATGTCAGCGCGCGCAGCATAAGACCATGTCAGAACAACTGATCACAATCGAAGAAATCGTCTCGCGTACGACCGACCTCCCGTCGATTCCCGCGGCGGCACTCAAGGTTTTGCAGGAGACCGAGTCCAGCACCTCGACCGCGAGTTCGGTAGCGCAAATTCTAAGCACCGACCAGGCCCTGAGCGCGCGCATTCTCCGGCTCGCCAACAGCGCCTACTATGGACTGTCGCGCCGCGTCGGCAATTTGTCGGAAGCGGTCGTCGTTCTGGGTATGCGGACCGTTCGCAACCTGGCGATCGTCGCCAGCAGCTACCCATGGATGACCAAGCCTGTTCCGGGGTACGAACTCGGTACCAAGGAGCTGTGGCTGCACAGCTTTGGAGTCGCCATCGGCGCGCAGTTGGCCGCAAAACGCGCAAACTCGCCGTTGGAAGAGCAAGCATTCACCTCGGGTCTTCTGTGCGATATCGGCAAGCTCGCGCTCAGCGTGTGGTTCGAGAACAAGACCGATAAGATGCTCCAGCTTGCTCAGGCCAAGCGCACGTCGTTCATCCAAGTCGAGCGCATGCTCCTGGGATATGACCACGCAGAAGTGGGCGCGCATCTGGCTGAAAGTTGGAATTTCCCCAAAGAGATCGTCAACGCGATCAAGTACCACCACGACCCGGATGCTTGCGAGGACCGCACCCTATTG
This sequence comes from Chthonomonas sp., assembly GCA_016788115.1. Classification (NCBI taxonomy): domain Bacteria; kingdom Bacillati; phylum Armatimonadota; class Chthonomonadia; order Chthonomonadales; family Chthonomonadaceae; genus Chthonomonas; species Chthonomonas sp. The sequence continues at coordinate 281,834 of JAEURR010000003.1, forward strand.
GTCGACTGCGTTCACTTCGGCGACTACATCACTATGCTCATGGGCTTTGGATTGGGCGGCGACGGCATGCAATACCGGTTCTGTGAGAGCACGCTTGAGCGACTGGGCATCGAGCCCGACGACCTCGACGATGTGATCAGCGAATTCGTGACTCAGTACGAGGCCTACGAGAAGATGTTTGAAGAGCTCCAAGCAGCATGAAGAAACGAGTACTTGTTGTTGACGATTCGCCCTTCATTCGCCGGGTCTTGCTTGACTGGATCAAGACCGAATCGGACTTTGAGATTGTGGGCACCGCCGCAAATGGCAACGAAGCGATCCGCCTCGCTGCGGAGCTGAAGCCCGACATCATCACGATGGACGTCGAGATGCCGCATTGCGACGGGCTGACGGCCCTGCAGCACATAATGGAGGCGAGCCCAACTCGCGTCCTCATGGTCAGCAGCATCACGACCCAGGGAGCGACCTCCACGATGAAGGCCCTCGAATTGGGCGCAATCGACTTCGTGACCAAGCCGCAAAGCAGCTCGAGCATCCACTTCTTGGGAGTGCGTGACGAGCTCATCGGAAAACTCCGAGCCTGTAGCGAAGCCCGCGTTCGACCGTCAGCGTTCCGCACGTGCCCGGCTGTCAAATTCCGTGGTGGGCGGACCGACCAAGTTGTCGTGATCGCCAGCTCGACCGGCGGACCGCGAGCGCTCAGCGCCCTTTGGACCAGCCTTCCCCACAATTTTCCGGCCGCGATCCTTGTAGTGCAGCATATGCCCGTCGGATTCACCGCGAGCCTCGCCCAGCGGCTGAATGCCATCGGCAATGTGCCGGTTCGCGAAGCCAAATCGGGTGACCGAGTCGAAGCCGGTCAGGCGTTGATTTGCCCGGGCGGCCAGCATATGTTCGTCCGTCAGGGTGGGCTCATCGAGCTCAACGAAGATCCGCCGATCCACGGTGTCCGGCCAGCAGCGGACCACCTGTTCAATTCTGCGATCGAGGTGTACCGACGCCGACTCTTGGGAGTTGTCCTCACCGGCATGGGTCACGACGGCACCGCCGGAGCTTGTGCCTTGCGTAAAGCAGGCTCGCACGTGTACGGCGAATCGGCCGAAACGTGCACGATCTACGGCATGCCCCGCGCCGCCAAGGAAGCAGGCGGCATCACCGCTGAATTCCCAATACACGAAATGGCCATGGCGATCACCGCTGGCCTGAAGGAGAGACTCGAGAATGCTTCCTAATCAGACGCAGTGGGACACGTTCTATCGCAACGTGCAGGCCAAGTCGGGTCTGGACCTTTTCCAGTACAAGCCTGGGCAGATCCAGCGCCGCATCATGACGATGATGGAGACCCGCGAGGTTCAGACCCTCGACCAGTTCTGGAAGTCGTTACTGGCCGACCCGAACGGGATGGAGTGGCTGCTGGACAAACTCGCGATCAACGTAAGCGAACTCTTCCGAAATCCAGAAAAGTGGGAAGAGATGCGAACCCAGATCCTGCCGCTGCTGCTCAAGAAGACGAGCCGCATCAAGGCATGGAGCGCGGGTTGCAGCATCGGCGCGGAAGCGCACTCCTTGGCGGTCCTCTTCGCCGAGTACTTCAAGGGTCCGCACACTATCGTCGGCACGGATATCGATCAGGCTGCGCTCAAGCAGGCCCGCGACGGCACCTACAAACGCAATGAAGTGAATGCAATGCCGCCTGCGCTCCGCGATAAGTACTTCACGGGAGACGACGGCGAATACACCGCCAAGCCCGAGATCAAGAAGTTCGTGAGTTTCAAGACGGGCAACCTGCTCGCGGATCGATTCGACACCGGCTTTGACCTGATCATGTGCCGGAACGTCGTCATCTACTTCACCGACGAGTGCAAGGACAAGCTGTACCGTCGGTTCTTCGACGCTTTGAAGCCGGGGGGAATTCTCTTCGTCGGCAGCACCGAGCGAATATTCGGGGCTCAGAACATCGGCTTTGATCAAAAGATTCCTTTCTTCTATCAGAAACCATCAGCAAGCAACCAATCATTGGGGGATACATCATGGCGAACCGCATCTTAATCACCGACGACGCATTGTTTATGCGAGTCACGTTGAAAAACATCCTGACCCAGCACGGCTTCGAGGTCGTGGGAGAAGCTCAGAACGGTGTTGAGGCCGTCAAGCTCTACCAGGAGCTCAAGCCCGATCTCGTGACCATGGACATCACCATGCCCGAGATGGACGGACTTCAGGCGCTGAAGGAGATTCGGTCTGCGGACCCGAATGCCAAGGTCGTCATGTGCACCGCCATGGGCCAGAAGAACATGGTTGTCGACGCCATTCAGTCGGGCGCTAAGGACTTCATTGTCAAGCCGTTCCAGCCTGATCGCGTCGTCGAGGCTGTCCGCAAGCAACTGGCTGCCTGAGATCACGACCGTAACACCTTATGAAAGCGATCTACATCAATCCATTTGTTAAGGGTGCCTCGGATGTCCTTACCACGCTCATCGCCGTAGCGCCCAAGCTTGAGGCGGTGACGGCGCGCCCCCAGATGTTCACATCCAAGTGGATGAACGTCACGTGCGGCATCACGGGCGATTTGCAGGGGCAGGTGGTTTTCAGCATGGACGAACCCACTGCCAACAGCGTCGCATCGCGGATGCTTGGCGGCATGGAGCTCACCCAGGAACTGCTCACCAGCTCGCTCGCGGAGCTCGGAAACATGATCAGCGGCAACAGCCTCTCGCAGCTTTCAGCGAGTGGGCTCGTGTGCGACATCACGCCCCCAAGTCTGATTTGTGGACAAGACATCCAGATCAACACGTTTGATGTGCCGACCGTCGTGATCCCCCTCGCGATCGAAGGCGTCGGGTCGCTCGAAATCAATCTCAGTGTCAAGGAGCGCGTGGCCGCGCAAGCAGCCTAACGCGCTGAACAACTCGGTTTCCAGGACTTCCGGGCGGAAATGTCTGGAGGTCCTGGTTTTTTGTAGGACTGCAGCCAGTGAGCTGCAAAATGGCGTATACCGGTTGTAACCATGGAACGAAAACGGTTTCCGGACATTGCAGCATCGGCGTTCGTTTCGGACGCGGACCGGCGTGCGATCGCAGCGCTGAACAAAGTGCCGCTGCTCCCTACGGTCGTTCAGAAGTTCCATGAGATCGGCGCTGATCGCTGGATGTATTGCTGGAATATGAGCCAGGCCGTCCGCTGTGGTCCACGACAGTACCGCACGCTCTGGCAGATCCTGCGCGAATCGTGCGACGTACTCGATATGCCCGAGCCCGAGTTGTACGTGACCAACAATCCGTTCACGAACGCCTTCGCGGGCGGCGTCGAACGCCCGTACATCACCCTGCGCTCGTCCGCGGTGGATGCCCTTTCAGACGAGCAACTCTACCATCTGATCGGGCACGAGCTTGGCCATATCAAAGCTGGCCATATCTTGTACTTCTCCATCGCACGCATCCTCGCCCCGCTGCTGGAGATGCTTGGTCGCCGCACCCTGGGTCTGTCCGACGTCGCTGGGATGGCGCTCATGATGGCATTGTCCGAATGGTCCCGTCAGGCAGAAGTATCCGCTGATCGCGCGGGCCTGCTTGTCTCCCAGAATCTAGAAACGTCCGTCGACGTGAACATCATGCTCGCCGCCGGACCGTCGAGATTGCAACACGAGCTGGATCGTGACGCCTTCATGGAGCAGGCGCGGGCCTACCAAGAGATGAGCTTTGCAGATTCGATGGGCAAGATGTTCTTGTGGGTCTTTGGCAACTGGACCGCCACGCACCCGATGCCGGTCCACCGTGCCCAGCAGCTTGAGCGCTGGTTCCTTAGCGGTGACTACCAGCGCATTCTCGGCGGTGATTATCGCAAGGAAACGAGCGCGGCCTAACCGCTCAGAGCGGCGGCTTTGACGAGTCCGAGCACGGTCTTGAAGGCCGCATGCTCCGAACTCTCCAACCACTCGTAGGTCACCGATTCCGTGTGCGATTCTATGCAGCCGATGGCTGCCATCCGTTGCAATGCCGTGCGGCGCGTCTCTGCGCCTCGCCCGGTGATCGCATCGGTGGCAAGCACCACTTGGAATCCGTGCTCGATCAAATCGTGGGCCGTCTGGGTCACACAGATGTGCGTCTCCGCGCCGACCAGAACGACTTGCTTACGCCGCATTTTTCGGAGTTCCAGGTCGACGCCCGTCGCCCGCCAAGCGCTGAAAGCCGTCTTCGGAAACACCGTGGCTGTCGCGGGGAGTACCTCCAAGATCCGCTCGTCAGTGTGCCCCATCCGTGCCGGCACCTGCTCGGTCGCGAGGATCGGGACGTTCATCGCCGCCGCCACTTGGACCAAAAACCGCGCCCGCATCACGACTTCATCCCGACCCGGCATCGGGGCCATGAAGCTAGGCTGCAGATCGACAACCATCAAGACCGAGTCGTTCGCGTGGGCAAGGGCCATGTTTACTCCTAGGGCACGTTTGCCAGTTCACCCTTCAGGGTGTTGATGTGGTCAATGTTCTCGGGATCGACGTCGTTCAGCGCCGCAAGATACAGCGATACGAAGTCGCCGTAGAGCGTAAGTCCGATCATTTTCTCAAGAAGCGTTCCGCCCGGCGCGGTCACCGTGTGGATCTCGCTGACGCCCTGGATCAGCCGCGACGTGACTTCCGCGCGCTTCTTCATCTTTGCGCTCTCGGTGCCGTCCTGCAGAACGACCGTCAGCCAGTTCGCCACGCCTTGGCCGTCGGCCTGCACCCAACCCAAGATTTCGTTGTGATTGAGCTCGGGGAAGGCGTTGGCGAAGACCATGTTCTTGGAATTCTCGTTGATCTGACCCTTCCAGCGGTTCGCCACAATCCCCTGCCAGTTGCCGAGTCCGTAGAGCGTTCCGACCTTGCCGTGCATAGCAAGCGCAAGCTGTTTGGTGGGGTTCGATTCGACCTCGACGCCGATAGACCACTTCGCCACACAGTCGTTGATGTGCTGAACGAGCGCGCCCATGTCATTTGCCGGAATCAGCCCGAGCTTTTCCATCGCGACGATGACGGGGATGAGGTTGAATCCGAGCGCCGTGCGCGGAGGCTGTCCACCTGGAATGAGCACGACTGGGAAACCGTCGGCCTTGGCGAGTTCGGCCAGCTTGCCGCCGCTCGTCACACACAGGATGCTCGCGCCGCTGCGCTTGGCTTGGCTGTAGGCGCTCAGCGTCTCTTCGGTGTTGCCACTGTAGCTGCTGGCGACCACCAGCGATCCGCTCCCGATGTAAGTGGGCAACGTGTACTCGCGGTTGACGATGAATGGGACTTTGGCTCCGTGATCAAACAGCGCACGAACAAAGTCGCCGCCGACTGCGGAACCGCCCAAACCCGTGAGCAGGACGTGGTCGGGAGTCGCCTTCCAATCGGGCAAACTGCTCGCCTGCGCGATCTCGTTGGCCCTCTGGACTTGGGTCCCGAACTCGCAGGTGAGACGGTACATTCCCTTGGGGTCGTTGCGGAGAACGTAAAATTCTTGGTCAAGATCGTGCGGCATCCCCGTAAGGTTACCCCCAGCCTAAACGGCGCGACTCCTGGGGACCACAGTCACCAGGAGTCGCGAATCAGGTTCGAAAGGGCCGCTTACTCGTCTGCAAACGGATCGTACTCGTCGGCCCCTGTGGATGGGCTCTGAGTGACGGCCGCAGCAACCGGGGTTCCGGCATCATCGCGGGCTCGGTCCAGCCCCTGCACACTCTCAGCTACGATCTCCACCACCTCACGGTTGGTGCCGTCGTTTGCGGTGTACTTCCGGGCCTGCAACCGACCGTCCACCGAGACGAGCCGACCCTTAGTCAGGTAGTTGCCCACGTAATCCGCAGTTTTGTCCCAGGCAATGACGCGGAAGAAATCGGCGTCCGGCGAACCGTCCTGCGGCTTGATCTTCTTCTGAACAGCAATTGAGAAATCGACGACTGACTTGCCGCCCGTGGTGGTTCGCACCTCGGGATCGCGAGTGAGACGCCCAACGAGAACGACGCGATTGACCATCTGATTTATGCCTCTTGGAGGAAGATTCGATGACGGATCACGTCATCGCTGTTGCGCATCTGGCGATTCAGCTCTTGCGGAACCTTGGCATCTGCTTCAAAGTTCATGAGGACATAGTTGCCCTCCTTGTGGCCGTTGATCTCGTAGGCAAGCTTGCGCTTTTCCCACTTGCCAGCGGCTTCGACGGTACCACCCTGGGCCTCGACGACGCCCTTGAATCGATCGGCGATCGCCTGAACCTCGGTGTCGTTGAGGCTCGGTGCAACAATATAGAACGCTTCGTACTTACGTGACATGGAATTTGTGATGCTCCCTATGGACTTTGACTCGTTTGGTGGCTACCACAGGGGCAGCAGAGAGCCTTTCGGCAATCGCTAAGAATACCTCATTCGATCCGAAATCCTGAGCACGTTTCGGGTCTGAAATGCGTTCATACTGGCAACAGCGCCCCAGAATGCCCCATGAAACGATGCCCGCAATGCCAGTCCTTTAACGCCGTCGATGCCAAATTCTGCAGCAACTGCGGCGCAAACTTGGCTGGGCCCGCGGCCACCTACCAGACTCCGCAAGTGAGCCGCCCGGTCATGACACCCACGGCCCGCCGAGCAGGGTGGCCACTCGCCATCGCCGTTCTGCTTGGGATCGTCGCCATCGGTTTCGGCTCTGCGGGACTCCTGAAGGCAGTCTTTAAACCCAGCAGCAGCGGCGTCACGCAAGCCACGGCCCAACCTGCGTCTGGACTCACCCAAGCCCAGGCCGCACCCGAGTCCGGGATCACCAAGGCGCCCGCACCCTCGCGCACGCGCATGCCCGAAGACGTTCGCCAGTACTTGCTGCACGTCGAGGCGACGGAAAAACAGCGGCGGCAGATCGCGCTGAAGCACCTCGGGGTTGTGCGCGTGAAGATGACAGAACTCATGGCAGGCGGCGGTCTGGATGCACTGAAGGACATCATGAATTCGGATCCATTGGGCGAAGACCCGAAGTCGCCCGCCGACAAACTGAAGGTCGACTTCGCCGCCATGCGCAGCGACTGGCGCGCGGTCCTCGACTTCTTGAACACCAAGACTCCGCCCGGCGAATGCCAAGCGCTCCACGACTCGTACGACCAGTCCGTCCGCGAAACGGGTGCGCAGATTTTGAATTTGCTGGACATCTTGGACCACGCCAGCAGCGACCCAGCGAGTGCTGTTTCGACTCTCGAAGGGATGAAGGGCGCGAGCAAAGACATCGAACAAGCCGCCCGCAAGGCCAACGACGAAGTTGAGTCCATCTGCCAGCGCTACGATGAGCGAGCTTGGTTCTCCATCAGCGACGACTTCGGCGGCGACGGTGGCATGCTGAAGTCGATGGGCGGCCTCTGACCCCCCAAAAAACGCTCAACCCGCCTCGGAAAATCCGAAGACGGGCCGTAGCGTCTTGCGTTGACGGTTTTCTAGAGAAGACTTAGCTGCGTCGCTTGCGGAGCAACGCGAGCGCTCCGACTCCGAGCGCGAGGAACGTGCCTGGTTCGGGTACGGCAGTGCCGCTGACGGTCAACATTTCGTACCGGATCTTGCCGGATGTATTCGTCACCGAGTACGAAGAACCGCCCGGCCCTGATCCCGCGTTGCCAGTCGTGGCATAACCGGTTGCACCGGTGATCGAGCCGACATTGCCAAAGATCGTAACGATCCGGAACGTCACAGCGGCTTTGTTGTTCAGATTGCTGAAGCTCGAGAGATTGACCGAAGTCGCAATCCAGTTATTCTCCGTGCCTGGGTTTTCGATATCGGCAAGGGTGGAGAAGCCCGAACCGGCATCGGCAAGAACGCGTATCCACCGCGAAGAGCCCGCGTCATGTCGGCGACCAAAGTCAAGAGACAGCGAGCCATAGCCCAGCGTACTGATGGTGAACTGGATACCACCCGTACCACTTCCCGTGCCCTGGGCTGGGTAGTTGTAGGTGCGCAACGCGGTATTGTCGGCTACAGTCGTGTCGCCGCTGCCCGTCCCGAGCGCACCACCGTTGTTGGCGAAATCGGCCGTGCAGTTCAGCGCACTGACCGTACCCGTGCCAACGCTAGCGGCATAGCTGCCAGTTGACGTGGAAGAGTCCGGTGGGTTTGAGTTGAAATTCCATTGCGTGACGATGACAGCCTGAGCACCCAAGCTGGCCGCAATCAGTCCTACGGTCGCGAAAACTCTTGACATTTCCCTTGCTCCTTGCATTCCTTGCGGTCAACAGAATCGGACCGCCAAGTACTATCGGCGCGACGGGACCCGTTTTGTGGCATCAAATCTCAGATTCGCTAGAACCTAGTAATTTGTGCCAGCAAGTTCGAGGATGCGGCGAGCATATTCTGGCGCGGCGACCTTCACGACCTGGGCATGCCCGGCGTGGGGAACCACCCAGACCTTCAGCTGGCTCGCGGCCGCCAGGCGATCCGCATTGTCTTGTGGCATGAGGATGTCGTCCTGTGCGTGGATGATCAGCCCCGGCCGACCACGCCAACTCGCTGCCGCATCAACTGGCCGCACGGTCGATGCTCGGCTCCCCGAGAGCAGCTCTGAAATCCAAAGAACGGGTCGCAGGACGATTGAGCCTTTGGGCATCACCAGGTCCAGCCACCGAGCGGAAGTTTCATCCAGTGAAGCAAATGTGCTCTCGCTAACGATCGCGTAGACCTCGTCCTCTAGGTCTTCAGAAGCCAGCCAGCATGCTGCGGCACCCAAGGAGACCCCAACCAGGACGATCCGAGGTCGAGGGCCAACCTTCTCGCGAACCCACTTGACGGTCCCGATGACTTCTTGCGCTTCGGGCCGCCCGAACCCCACTCGGGAGCAAGGATTCTCCCCATGCCCGGCCATCCACGGGAGGACGACGGCTACCGATTCGTTGCCGACGAACTCCCGCGCCAGCGCCTGCCAGCTGCGAGGCGAGCCCCCATACCCGTGCACCATCACGAACACGACAGAGCCATCGAACCGGTCTTGAAGCAGGCTGTCCGACGCAAACACCGGTAGTGCGTACTTTGGGAGAGGGATCGATACGGACGAAACGCCCGCGACTTCGGGTGCACCCCCCGGTGAGCGATGCGAAACATAGAACCAAGCCAGCGCGCAGCACGCGCCACCATAGACGGACAGAACGAGTAGGAGAACCCACACGATCTTACGAGACCGACTTTTCCGCCGCCACCACTGCATTGCTCAATAGACTCGCGACCGTCATCGGTCCAACACCGCCCGGTACGGGGGTGATCCAGCTTGCCACTTCGACACACGATTCGAAGTGACAATCCCCGACGTCGGCAGACCGACCTTCGACCTTGTTGTAGCCTGCATCCAGCACGATTGCGCCGGGCTTGATCCAGTCCCCGCGCACCATCTCGGCGCGACCCACAGCTGCCACGAGCACGTCCGCCGTACGGCAGAGCTCGGGCAATTCCACAGTCTTGGAGTGCGCGATCGTCACCGTGGCATTCTTCTGAAGCAACATGAGCGCCGCGGGTTTGCCCAGGATGACACTCCGCCCGATCACGACCGCCCGCTTGCCGGTCACATCTAGCCCGTAGTGGTCCAGCATCGCCATCATCCCCATTGGCGTTGCGCACCGAAATCCGGGCATGTCGCCGACGAGTCGGCCAAGCGATTGGGGCGTGATGCCATCCACGTCCTTTGTATCGCCCAAAGCTTCGAGCGCCGCCTCTTCATCCAGGTGCTTTGGGAGCGGATGCTGGATCAACACTCCGTGCACCGCCGGGTCGGCGTTGAGCCCGTGAATGTGGTCGATCAGCGCAGTCTGTTCCGAGTGGTCATCCACTTCGTACTGCGTGCTCTCGATTCCGACCTCCTCGCACCATTTGCGCTTCATCCGCACGTACGAGAGGCTAGCGGGGTCCTGAGATGCGACAACCACATGCAGTCTGGGAGTCACGCCGCGCGCACGCAGCCAATCCACCCGAACTTTGAGCTCGGATCGCACTTGTTTGGACAGCGCCTTTCCGTCAAGGACTTTAGCGGTCATCGTTGTCTGAGTCATTCGTTCGAAGAGTCCACGCGCCCGCCTTTACCATCTCGTCGTACTGCGGAGTGCCTTCTGCGACGAGCTCTTCCAGTTCTTCGTCGTCCGACGGCACGACGGGTTCATCTTCAGCGACAGGCTCCTCCTCCTCGGGCGCGGACCAATCGGCCTTGGGCGACTGGAGCAAAAGCTTGGCAAGCAAGCCGTTCACAAAACGCGCGCTCTCGACACTACCGTAGAGCTTGGCCAGCACCACCGCTTCGTTGATCGTCACCTTGGGCGAGAGCTTCGGCATGAAGAAGAGCTCGTATGCCGCCAAGCGCAGGATCGCCCGGTCCAAGATCGCCACGCGGTACCAGTCCCAACCAGGAGCTAGGAGCGGGGTGATCTTGTCGTCCAGCATCTGCCTGCGGGTAGCGACGCCAAAGATCGCCGTCTTGATGTACTCCAGCGCTTCTGGGGCGTACGACTCGTAGTCCAGTACCACCCGCAGAGCCTCGTCCGGCGGGATCTGACTGATCGTCATGGCGTAGATGCCCTGGATCGCAGCCTCCCGCGAGGCGCGGCGACTTCTTACAAGCTTTGTTTCGGATTGCGATGGTTCAGGCATTTGATGGCACCTCGGCCAGCATCTTGGGCACAAAGGCAGTGTTCACTTGCCCAGAGACGTAGTCGGGGTGTTCCACCAAGCGGCGCAAGAATGGGATGTTTGTCACGATCCCTTCCACGTGAAATTCGTGAAGTGCGGACCGCAACAAGCGAATAGCATCGGCGCGGTCACTACCGGTCACGATTAGCTTGGCGATCATCGGATCGTAGAACGGGCTGATCGAAAAGCCTGCATAGACATGCGTGTCGATGCGAATACCGCGTCCGCCGGGTGCGTCCCAGCGAGTGATACGGCCCGTGCTCGGCGCGAAGTCCTTGTCGGGGTCTTGAGCGGTAATCCGAGCCTCGATCGAGTGGCCTTCGAGCGAAACTTGCGCTTGTCGCAATCCTAACTTCTCCCCGGCAGCGATGAGAATCTGCAACTTGACCAAGTCCAGACCGGTTATCTCTTCGGTGACCGGGTGTTCGACCTGCAGGCGGGTGTTCATTTCCAAGAAGTAGAACGACTTCCCATCCTTGTCGAGCAAGAATTCGACAGTACCCGCGTTGGCATAGCCGACAGCGAGCGCGACTCGGACTGCCGCCTCGCCCATCGCCTTGCGAACGCGCGGATCGACCGCGGAACTGGGCGCTTCCTCGACGATCTTCTGGTGCCGCAAATTCTGGACTGAGCACTCGCGCTCGCCCAGGTAAACCATGTTCTTGAACTCGTCACCAATGACCTGGATCTCGACGTGGCGCGGCTCGACGACGCACTTCTCCACGATCATTTCGTCGTTGCCAAAGCTCGCTTGCGCTTCGCTCTGAGCGATTTTCCACAGTTTCGGTAGATCAGACGCCGAATCGACGCGCCGAATCCCCCGCCCTCCGCCGCCGGCGACTGCCTTAAGCAGCACCGGATAGCCGATCTTCTCCGCAACCTTCATCGCGTCGGCGTCCGTCGCAACCGCGCCCTCGCTCCCCGGCACAACCGGGCACTTGGAAGCGATCGCGGCCTGCTTGGCTCGCGCTTTGTCGCCCATCGCGCGGATCGCTTCGACGGGCGGACCGATGAACTTCACTCCGATGCTTGCAAGCGCATCCGCGAAATTGTCGCGTTCGCTGAAGTAACCGTAACCGGGGTGGACGGCTTCCGCGCCACTGATCTCAACCGCCATAAGCACGTTTGGCAGGTTCAGGTAGCTATCGCCGTTGGTCGCCTCGCCGACGCAGATTGCTCGATCGGCGATGCGCACGTGGGTCGAATCAGCATCGGCCTTCGAGTAGATGGCGACCGACTCAATGCCCATCTCGCGGCACGCGCGAATGACCCGACAGGCGATCTCCCCACGATTGGCAATTAAGATTCGTTTGAACATCTGCGCTTAGAACCCCTCGTGCCCCAAATGCTTGCACTGAATCGTCCCTTCGGCCGCATCGTACTTGTAAGGCTTGTGGTCGATCGGACACTCAAAAGTCGCTTTGGAAAGTCGCAAGACGCTCAAGTCGGTTGGGTTCGTCGCGTCCGGTTCGGAAGTCTTGTAAACCTCCAGGGCCTGGCGGATCGTGCGCAGGTTGCTCGTGCAAACTTCGTCCTTTGCCCGAGCGATGGACTGGCCGACCACCGTTTCGCCAACTTGGTCTTTCCGTTTGTTCTCGGTCTCGCAGCCTGCCAAACAGGCGGCCGTAAGCAGGATCAGCGCAGCAACTTTCATGAGCTCACCTTCACCTTGGCGAGGACCTGGCCGTACTCCACCGGGTCTCCATCCTTCACCAACACTTCTACGACCTCACCCTCGGCTTTCGATACGACGTCGTTGTCCAAACCAACCGCCTGGACGACTCCGACGATCGCGCCCGAAGTGACCTTACCGCCGACTTTCAGCGGCTCGCTCCCGTTCCCGAAGTAACCCACGCACGGGGAGGTGATCTCCTTGGTCAGCGGGCCCATTTCAACGGCGGCATTGGCCTCAGACAAGTCAAGCGAAGCAGACTCTGGCTCCGCGTCGGGGTCCATAACAGCCGAAAACTTAAACTCGCCCTGGCGCAAGGTTACGGAGCGAAACCCGAACTCGCGAGCGGTCTTAAGTGCGTGGCGCACCACCTCGGAACCGACTTCAGCCATAGGCGGGAGTGTACCGTCTCCCGAGAGGACCCACCGCAATTCAGGTATTAATGGGCTGTGCTGCGCGCGTCACCCTCCCCAGGGTTGGAACCACGCCCAATTGAGCGTGTTTTGCGGCCGTTTCAAGCGTTCGCAGAGCGTGAGGCTTCGGGCGGCATCATGCTGCTCGTCTGCGCGTTGCTGGCGATCCTTCTCGCGAACTCCTCATGGGCTCCGGGCTACTTTGGAGTATGGGAGGCGCCGGTCGCGATCAAGGTCGGCACGTTTGAGCTCGCCAAGCCGCTGCTCTTGTGGATCAACGACGGACTCATGGCGGTGTTCTTTTTCGTCATTGGTCTGGAGATCAAGCGCGAAATCCTCGTCGGCGAACTCACGAGTCTGAAGCGCGCAGCCTTCCCGATGTCCGCCGCGCTCGGAGGGATGCTCGTTCCGGCGGGAATCTACGCCGCGTTCAACCTGGGTAAGCCGGGCATGATCGGGTGGGGTGTGCCGATGGCCACCGACATCGCCTTTGCACTGGGCATCCTTGCCCTCCTCGGCAGCCGAGTACCGTTCGCACTCAAGGTATTCCTCGCTGCGCTAGCCATCGTGGACGACCTGGGAGCGGTCCTTGTCATCGCACTCTTCTACACCACTCAGATTGATGGCACCTCGCTCCTAGTCGCGCTCGCGATCTACGGACTCATGTGGCTGCTGAACTGGGCGGGGGTCCGTCGCATGATGGCGTTCGGCCTGCTCGGGACGCTCATGTGGTACTTCGTGCTCAAGGGTGGGGTCCACGCGACCATTGCGGGCGTGCTAACGGCCTTCGTAATCCCGGCGCAGGCGCGCGTCGACTCCGCGAAGTTCGTGGCCCGGGCCAAAAACCTCGTCACCGAGTTCGCACAGTCGGGCTCATCGGGCAAGACCGAACTACTGAACGAGACGCAAGACTCGGTGCTCCACGCGCTGGAGATGGACATTGAGCACGTGAGCACTCCGCTGCAACGCATGCTCCACGCGTTCCACCCCTGGTCCACCTACGCGATCATGCCCGTTTTTGCCCTCGCCAACGCTGGCGTCGCGGTCAGCGGCTCGCAACTCGAAACGGCTCTCACCGATCCCGTCACCCACGGCGTGACGTTCGGCCTGCTGGTTGGCAAACCGGTAGGAATTTTCTTGTTCACCCTCCTTGCCGTAAAGCTCGGTTTGGCAGCTCTGCCGCGGGGGGTGACTTGGCGCATGGTCGCCGCGACCGGCATGCTCGCGGGCATCGGTTTCACCATGTCGCTGTTCATCACGTCACTGGCGTTCGAGAATGCTCCCACGCTTGCGGGAGATGCGAAGATCGGCGTCCTGAGCGGGTCGCTCATCGCCGGGCTAATCGGCTACTTCTGGCTCAAGAGCTCAGTGCGCGGTCGACGCGCGGCAGACTAACGATCCTTCACGCGGGTGCTCATCGCATGGACAAGTTGGACTTGGTCCTGCCGGAAATGCTCCAGCCGCGAAGCCAGTTCTGGTTCGTGAACCGCCAGCATCTGTACCGCAAGTAGCCCGGCGTTGCGTGAGTTCCCGATGGCCACGGTGGCGACAGGCACGCCCCCCGGCATCTGCAGAATGCTGTAGAGCGAATCGACCCCGCTCAGCGCTTTGGTGGGTACCGGGACACCAATCACAGGCAACGTGGTCATGCTCGCCACCATGCCCGGCAGATGGGCCGCGCCGCCGGCCCCCGCGATGATCACTTTGAGCCCACGTGTCCGCGCGGATTTCGCGTACTCCACCATCTTGTCAGGAGTCCGGTGGGCGCTGACGACATCGGTCTCGTATGGGATGCCGAAGTCTCGCAGCACCGCCTCTGCATCGAGCATTGTCTCCAAATCGCTCTCGCTGCCCATGATGATCCCTACGCGCGCCGTGCTCATCTCTTCCAGTATGGCGTGGCCCCTGCGCAAATTCACGCTACAATGTTGCCATGGCTTTGACCGGTCTCAATGCCCACACACACGCGCGAAACCCAGGGTCGCCCCTCGATCTCGACTGGGTCGAATCGACGCACGTAAACCGCAGCGCCGTCGATCGTCGCGTCCAAACGCTGGCGGGTCGCCGAACGGTGAAGAAGGATTGGCAAGCGGCGTGGCTCCTACGCGCCATCACGTGTATGGACCTGACGACCCTCGCAGGTGACGACACTCCCGGGACTGTCCAACGTCTATGCGCCAAGGCGCGCATGCCGATGCGAGCCGACCTCGCGGCTGCGCTCGGGTTCGAGCCCGGTGAGCTCACTGTGGCCGCCGTCTGCGTGTACCACGCGCACGTCGAGACTGCGGTCAAGGCGCTCAAAGGAACGAACATCCCAGTTGCGGCCGTCGCCGCAGGATTTCCGCACGGCCAGAGCCCGTTTCGGGAGCGGATCCACGAGATCCAGGCCAGCGTCGCGGCGGGGGCCAAAGAGATCGACATCGTCATCAGTCGGCAACATGTGCTGACCGGCGATTGGCAGGCGCTCTACGACGAAGTGCAGCAGTTCCGCGAGGCGTGTGGCGACGCGCATCTCAAGTCCATCCTCGCGACTGGCGAGCTCGGGACGCTCACCAATGTGGCCCGCGCCAGCCTCGTGTGCATGATGGCAGGCAGCGACTTCATCAAGACGAGCACGGGCAAAGAGTCCGTCAACGCCACATTGGGCTTCGGGCTCGTGATGGCGCGGCAGATACGCGCTTTCAAGGCACGCCACGGATACCGCGTCGGGTTCAAGCCCGCAGGCGGGATTCGCGCCGCGAAGCAATCGAGCGATTGGCTGATCCTCATGAAGGAGGAACTCGGAAACGAGTGGCTGCAGCCCGACTTGTTCCGCCTCGGCGCGAGCACCCTCCTCACCGACATCGAGCGACAGCTTGAGCACTACGTCACAGGCCGCTACTCGGCCAACCATCGCCATCCATTGGGTTAAGCCATGAGCATCAAAGAGATCCTTACCACTATGGAATACGGACCCGCACCCGAAGGTGCCGAGGTCGTGA
Organism: Chthonomonas sp.; assembly: GCA_016788115.1. Classification (NCBI taxonomy): domain Bacteria; kingdom Bacillati; phylum Armatimonadota; class Chthonomonadia; order Chthonomonadales; family Chthonomonadaceae; genus Chthonomonas; species Chthonomonas sp. The sequence continues at coordinate 297,547 of JAEURR010000003.1, forward strand.
ACGCTTGGCTCGAAGGCCACAACCGCAAGTTTGGGTTGTTCATCGGGGGCTCGTGGCGCGAAGCATCCCACCACTTCCCCTCCAACAACCCCGCGAACGGGGCAGAGATCGCCCAGGTTGCACAGGCCTCCAATGCAGAAGTCGATGAAGCGGTCAACGCCGCACGCGCAGCCCTGGGCCCGTGGCAGGCGCTCGGCTGCGCCGGCCGAGCAAAGGTGCTGTACGCCCTCGCGCGTGCCGTCCAGAAACACACGCGCCACTTGGCAGTGCTCGAATCGATGGACAATGGCAAGCCGATCCGCGAGACCCGCGACATCGACGTCCCCCTCGTCGCGCGTCACTTCTACCATCATGCAGGCTGGGCGCAGCTTCTCGAATCGGAGTTCCCGGAGTACGAGGCAGTCGGCGTTTGCGGGCAGATCATCCCGTGGAATTTTCCGCTGCTGATGCTTTCATGGAAGATCGCTCCCGCGCTCGCCGCAGGCAACACCGTCATCCTCAAGCCAGCCGAGTTCACATCGCTAACCGCCTTGCGATTCGCCGAACTCTGCACGGAAGCCGGAGTCCCACCCGGCGTAGTGAACATCATTACCGGCGACGGCGAGACCGGACGCTGCATTGTCGAGCACCCAGGCATCGACAAGATCGCCTTCACAGGTTCGACCGAAGTCGGACGGATTCTTCGCACCGCCACAGCAGGCACGGGCAAGAAGCTCAGCCTGGAGCTGGGCGGCAAATCGCCTTTCATCGTCTTCGAAGACGCCGACCATGACGGCGCAATCGAGGGCCTCGTCGATGCCATTTGGTTCAATCAGGGGCAAGTCTGCTGTGCCGGTTCGCGCCTGCTGGTCCAAGAGGGGATCGCAACCCGATTCATCGAGAAGTTGAAAGCGCGCATGGCCACTCTGCGGGTCGGCGACCCATTGGACAAGGCGGTCGATGTCGGTGCCGTCGTCGATCCAATCCAGCGGCAGCGCATCGACGAGCTTGTGCAGCAAGGCGTTGCCGAGGGAGCCGAACTGTATCAAGTCTCCGAGTGCCCAACCGTCGGATGCTTCTACCCGCCGACGCTGCTCACGAATGTAGGCCCCGCTTCGACGGTGGCACAAGTCGAAATCTTCGGTCCCGTCCTAGTCGCCATGACTTTCCGTACGCCGGACGAGGCGATTGCGCTGGCGAACAACACCGTCTACGGCCTTGCATCGAGCATTTGGACGGAGAACCTGAACGTCGCACACGACATGGCCGCGCGTGTGAAGGCTGGTTCGGTGTGGGTCAATTGCACAAACCAATTCGATGCGGCCAGCGGATTCGGCGGCTACAAGGAGTCGGGATTCGGGCGCGAAGGCGGCAAGGAAGGGATGTACGAGTACCTTCGTCCCCGCCCGGCAACGGTGTCGGCACCCGCGCTAGCCACGACGAACCCCGGCGAAGCGCCCCAAGGGGAGATGGACCGCACACATAAGCTGTACATCGCTGGCAAACAGGCGCGCCCAGACGGCGGATACTCGCTGATATACGAGACCGCGCACGGCCCGGTGGCGGTGTCACGTGGCAACCGTAAAGACCTTCGCAACGCCGTGGAGTCTGCTGAATCGACCGCCTGTGCATGGGCTTCTCAAACCAGTCATGCACGGGCACAGATTCTCTACTACCTCGGCGAGAACCTGTCGGCGGCACGCGACCAGATGGTCAATGCACTGACGGCCCTGGGAGCAAGTGCCGAGGATGCCCATCGCGAGATGGACGCCTCGATCGAGCGCTGCATGTGGTACGCGGCTTGGGCCGATAAGAACGACGGCAAAGTCCACTGTGTCCCGATGCGTGCGCTGGTCTACACCCGCAACGAACCGATCGGCTCGTGCGCGGTGATCTGTCCGCCGGAGAGCCCGTTGCTGGGATTTCTGTCCACGGTGCTGCCGCTCCTGTCGCAGGGTAACACCGTCGTCGCAGTCCCGAGCGTCTACAACCCGCTCCCCGCGTGCGAGCTCATCCGCGTGATTGAAGCGAGCGACGTGCCAGCCGGTGTGCTCAACATCGTCACCGGCACGCATGCCGAGCTCGTCAAGACCTTGGCCGAGCACGAAGCGATTCAGGCAATCTGGCACTTCGGAGATGCTGAAGGGGGTACCGCGATCGAGAAGCTGAGCGCGGCGAACCTGAAGCAAACGTGGTGCAGTCTCGGGAAGCCGGTGGACTGGTACGCCCGCCCAAGCCGCGAGTTCTTGCGACGCTCGGTGCAGGTCAAGAACATCTGGACTCCTTACGGAGCTTAGAGTGCTTCGAGCTCAGCGAGCGCGCGGTCGAATTCGTGGCCCCGCGCCGTGCGATAGTGCCACAGGACGGTGTTCTCCATGAAGCTGACACCCTTGCCTTTGGTCGTGTGCGCGAGGAGCACCTTGGGCTTGCCCGTCTCGGCGCGCATCGCCTCGAACTGAGCCTTGATCGCCGCGT